>NZ_JBEAFR010000004.1:0-245102 GCF_040062315.1 Klebsiella sp. GW_Kp181 | reverse complement strand
CTGAGCAATGAGATACGGGGTCTGCTGGGGGAGTTCGGTGTGGTGTTGCCAGCGGGAATAGCGCAACTGCGTAAGGCGCTACCGGAGATAGTGTCGCAGCAGGTGCAGTGGGATGAGTGTTTTATTCGTCTGCTGTGCGAACTGTCAGAAGAGCTGCAGGGACTGGATGAGCGTGTCGCCCGCCACGACAGGCGGCTTCAGCAGTCAGCACGGGATGATATCCGGATAAAAAGACTGCTGGCGATAGAGGGGATGGGTCCGGTGGTGGCCAGTGCCCTGGTGGCTGCAGTGGGTGATGGCAGACAGTTCAGGAGCGGCCGGGAAATGGCGGCTTATCTGGGGCTGGTTCCGCGGCAGCACTCAAGCGGAGGAAAGGCGCGACTGGGCCATATCAGCAAGCGGGGGGACCGCTACGTGCGGACGCTGATAATCCATGGAGCGCGGGCAGTGCTGAATGCGTGTCAGAATAAAACTGACAGGCGCAGCCAGTGGTTGCAGGGGGTGTCGGAGAGACGAAACCGGAACATCGCGACGGTGGCGCTGGCGAACAAGAATGCCCGTATAGCATGGGCGCTGCTGAGTCGTGAAGAGGATTACCATGGGATACAGGTCACCGGTTAACCGGCGGCCAGTATCCCATGCGTTAAAAGAGCAATAACCTGCCGTAAGGTTGCAGCCAGAGAAGCGAGATGAGTAACAGGTAAGACCAGCATCAGTCACTCCGGCCTGGCCGAAGGCTCCCTGATAAGCAAAGCCGCTAGCCCGAATGGAAACAGATGCGCAGATAACATCATGGCCCGGATACGACGGTATCGTAAGAGAGGCCGGATATACGAACGCAACTTACCCCGTTACACAAAATGCAGAGATGGCTTGCATAACGGGAGGTGTCCATATACGGCTAAGCGTAGCGCGAGCCGGGAGATTCACGGGATGAAAATATCAGAACTCGGTTTTTGAGAAGCCGGTCATCTCTTTGAGGCCCATTTCGCGTCCCAGCGCGGTCATCGGGTGGACAACGACCAAACCGCGTACGCTTTTCTTAAGCTTGCCCATATCGGCCTGCTCTTTTTTGGTGATGGCGCGGCGATGCGGCATGCTCATCAGCTTTTGCGCTTCTTTGCTCAGCTTCTGGCCCTGAACCTCACGCAGGCGGACGAGCTCCGTCTCAATGGTGGTTTTCTCTTTTTCCAGTTCGGCGTACTTGTCAGCAGCTTCGACCAGTGACAGCTCGGCCTGCTGGTGGCGGATAGCATCAAGACGATCGCTCAGGCGCTTAATTTCGTTTTTTTCGACTTCTTTCATGGTGGTTTAATCTATTAAGAAAGGGGCATTATCAGACTATAGTATGTGCTGTCGCTTGGGTTGTGGGTAGTTATTTATCAAAACGACGCCATTTTTTTACCCTTAACAGGCGTAACGGCACAATATAACTTATTGAAAATTATTCCTGTTTCAAGGCAGAGTTGGCGAATACTCATTTCTGTGAAGCCTGTCGGCTGTTAAGCACGTTTTCCTCATCTGAAACGCTATTTTTGGCTAATCCTTAATAGGATCATTCCCCAGCAGAGGAGAGCGTGATGGCGAAAATAGGCGACGGCGTACCGCGTATTATTGATAAAGCCGTAGATTTTATGGCTTCAAGTCAGGCTTTTATGGAATATCTAAAAAAATCTCCGCGTTTGCAGCATATACCGCCGGATATTCCGGCTGATAAAGAAGCGCTGTTTCTGCGACGTCTTGAGTATTATCGTCAGCTTTATCGGCCGACGTGCGACCAGCAAGAGTCAGAATCAGAGCGTTGATTTTTGAAAGGCTTTTTTTAAGCTGATTTTAGAAATCAGCTCGGTCAGAGAAAGCATCATTGTTGAACGTACGACCTGCTGGTAGCGCAGCTTTTGCATTGCCAGCAGCTCCGCATCGCTATCATCGAATTGCGGCGTGGGCGGCAGGGCGGCGACGCAGTGCAGCTCGCCAAACGGTCCGAGGATCTCATCGTCGGTAAAACTGTACTCATTACCATCGTGATTCAACTCTTCGCGCATGGCCATCAGCAGTTCGGCATCTTCATATTCGGCGCGGCTAATCACCCCAAGGCCGTAGATCAGCTTCAGGCGTACGGAAAGGTCGCCCAGCGGCCCGTCGCCGTCCAGCAACGGCTCCACTGCGTATTTCACCGCGTAGTCGTCTTTACGGAATACCTGAAGCACCAGGATATTGACCGCTTCCGTCAGCAGTTCAACGGCGGCGATCAGGAAGCTTCGTACGGTTTTGCCAGCATTCAGACGTTCAAGCACACGGTTTTCAAATGCCTGTGTTTCTTCCATTATTGCCTGCATATCTGACATAAGTAATGGGCGCGGTTCGGACCGCGCCAGGTCTTGCCTCATTTGGTCGCGTTGTAGTCGTTAACGGCTTCCGCCACCACTTCGCTTGCCGCGTCCAGACCAGAAATCTGCGCCAGCGCGGCCTGTGGGCCTTTCTCGGCAATCAGCGCCGCCAGTTCCTGCGCCTGCGGATCGTCTTCGCTACGGAAGTGCATCGCCGCGGCGATCCCTTTCAGCAGATTCCGGTGCGGCAGGCCGTATTCCAGCGTACCAAGCAGCGGCTTAATTAAACGGTCGCCCGCGCTCAGTTTACGCAGCGGCTGGCGGCCAACGCGCTCAACGTCATCTTTCAAATACGGGTTCTCAAAGCGACCGAGAATTTTCTGGATGTAAGCAGCATGCTTCTGCGCGTCAAAGGCATAGCGTTTAATCAGCACCGCGCCGCTCTCTTCCATGGCCCCTTTAACCACAGCGCGAATCTTCTCATCAAGAATCGCGTCACGGATGGTCTGATGACCCGCCAGTTTTCCGAGGTAGGCGGTTATAGCATGTCCGGTGTTTAAGGTGAATAGCTTACGTTCGACAAATGCCATCAGATTATCGGTTAATTCCATACCGGGGATGTTCGGCAGTTCGCCTTTGAACTGGGTCTTGTCGACAATCCACTCGCTGAAGGTTTCCACGGTGACTTCCAGCGGATCGTGAGTAGCGGAAGCCGATGGCGGAACGATGCGGTCAACGGCGGAATCAACGAAGCCGACGTTGGCTTCAACCCAGGTTTTATCTTCTTCGGCCAGGGCGTTAAAGACATGTCCCTTCAGCTGGGTGGTACCGCGGACCATGTTCTCGCAGGCGATGATGTTGAGCGGGGCAGTAACCCCCTGCGCCTTACGTTTGACCAGGCCTTTGGCAATCGCCGGGGCGATGCGTTCCAGCACGACCGGGCCGACGGCGGTGGTCACCAGATCCACGCTGGCAATCAGCTCGACAACTTCGTCGCCGATGCTGCTGACGGCGTCAACGCCGGAAACGGTATCGACCTGCTCATTCTCGCCGACCACGTGAACCTGATAGCTATGACGGGCATTCAGGGCATCAAGCACGACCTGATTTACATCCGCGAACGTCAGCTGTATCCCCGCGTCCGCCAGCAGTTTGCCGATAAAACCACGACCGATATTACCTGCGCCAAAATGTAATGCTTTCATAGTATTAACCTTCAATTAATGTTTTTACCTGAGAGGGTTCGGGTGAAGCTTTTCCCTCACCCGAACCCTCTCCCCACGTATGAGGAGAGGCGGGCGTTGCCCGGCGCACTGCCGGGCTACAGGTTACGCTTTCAGCAGCGTCAGAACTTCTTCAACGCTGGTGGTTTTCGCCAGACGCTCAATCACCGACTCATCGTCCAGCGCGTTGGTCAGGCTGGTAATCACCTGGATATGCTCGTTATTACGGGCGGCGATACCGATAACCAGGCGAGCCACCTCATCCTCTTCTTCACCAAAGCGCACGCCTTCCGGGTACTGGCAGAAGACGATGCCGGTTTTCAGAACGCGGTCTTTGGCTTCAATGGTGCCGTGCGGTACCGCGATGGACTCACCCAGATAGGTGGAGGTCAGCTTTTCACGATCCAGCATCGCCTGGACGTATTCCGGTTCAACGTAGCCGCCTTTCACCAACTGTTCGCCGGCAAACAGAATCGCTTCTTCTTTCGTCGCCGCTTTACGGCCGAGGAAGATGTTCTCCGCGCCGAGTTTGAACAGGTTGGTGTCAGACACGTCGAAGCTGTCTTTCAGGCTATCGCGAACTTTCTCTTCGTTATCCGTGTGGCGCTGCGCCGCAACCAGACGTTCGGTCAGGCTGGTGTACAGGCCGCTGTCGAGGAAGTTAGTCAACGAAATATGCTGCGCCTGCGGCACCTGGCGCATCGCACGCTCGGTCAGGTCGCGGTGGGTGATGACCAGGTCAACATCCGGCGGCAGGTTGTTGATCGCACAGTTGGTGACGGAGATATTACTCAGTCCGGCATCGTGCACTTTTTTACGCAGCACGCCTGCGCCCATTGCGCTGGAGCCCATACCGGCATCGCAGGCAACGATGATTTTACGCACGTGGCTCAGGTCGTTAGCCACGTCTCCCGCGGCCAGCGGAGTGGCGCCGCCTTTGGACTGCGCTTTCATATCCTGCATACGGCGGGTTGCGGCCTCAATATCATCTTCTTCTTTAACTTTGCTGGTTTTCAGCAGCACGGCTGAAACCACGAAGGAGACGGCCATGGCGGCAACAATCGCGGCGATGTTAGCGAAGTAGGCGCCTTTCGGCGTCATTGCCAGCACGGCGAGGATGGAGCCCGGAGAGGCCGGAGAAACCAGACCGCCGTTGAGAAGGGTCAGGGTAAACACGCCGGTCATACCGCCGAGGATAACCGCCAGAATCAGGCGCGGGTTCATCAGTACGTACGGGAAGTAAATTTCGTGAATACCGCCGAGGAAGTGGATAATTGCCGCACCGCCCGCAGACTGTTTCGCGCTACCGCGACCAAAGAACATGTATGCCAGCAGGACGCCCATCCCCGGACCCGGGTTGGCTTCAATCAGGAAGAAAATAGATTTGCCGAGATCGTGAGACTGCTGGATGCCCAGCGGCGAGAAGATACCGTGGTTGATGGCGTTATTGAGGAACAGGATTTTTGCCGGTTCAACAAAGATAGACGCCAGCGGCAGCATGTCGTGCGCCACCATGAAGTTAACGCCCGCAGCCAGGATTTTCGACAGAACTTCAACTGCCGGGCCAATGCCGAGGAACGCCAGGATAGCGAGGATCATACCGATGATGCCTGCGGAGAAGTTATTCACCAGCATCTCAAAACCGGACTTGATCTTACCGTCTACCCACACGTCGAATTTTTTAATAGCCCAGCCGCCCAGTGGACCGGCGATCATGGAGCCGAGGAACATCGGCATATCCGCGCCGACGATAACGCCCATGGTGGTAATCGCGCCGACTACGCCGCCGCGCTCGCCGCCAACCAGCTTACCGCCGGTATAACCGATCAGCAGCGGCAGCAGATAGGTGATCATCGGACCGACCAGCTTCGCCAGCGTTTCGTTCGGTAACCATCCTGTCGGAATGAATAGTGCGGTGATAATACCCCACGCGATAAACGCGCCGATATTTGGCATCACCATATTGCTGAGGAAACGACCAAAGCTTTGCACTTTGATCTTGATATCGGATGACATAAAACACCCCTTCTTCTGTTTTTGCTATCGGCAGGCTGAAAGCCCGAGGCTTGTTGCTAATAAGGCGGCAGAGGTAGCCGGGCCCTGAGTGATAGTGCGAAATCTGGCACTGAATCGTTAAGCTGTCCAGTCGATGGATTTTTATGTGACTTGGATCACATGAATATAGGGCGACGAGGGTCTTTTGTAGTGATCTTCGTCACAAAATTGGTGTGTAAAAAAACAACAGACCCGGTTTTAAGAGGGGATAATGCATTTTTATGTGATTAAAATCACAAATTTACTTTGACGTTTTGTTGTTTATTTGTGATGTATATCACAAAATATTTTCACCTGGATTTTCCCTGATGTGATCTCGCGCAGGTTATACCGCGTTCCGCTTGCTGATGCGTCATTCAGCAACGCGAGGGCTTAAAGAACATTTTAGTCGTCAATGGCGAAAATGAAACGGGTGAATTATGCTCAATTTGTCCGCCTTTTTTTGTCGGGCCCGGCATACATCCTGGAAATAATTAGCGTAAATCCGAGGAAATTATGTTTCTCAATTATTTTGCGCTCGGCGTTCTGATCTTTGTATTTCTGGTGATTTTTTATGGAATCATCATTCTCCATGATATTCCTTATCTGATCGCGAAGAAACGTAACCACCCGCATGCCGATGCCATTCACGTTGCGGGTTGGGTGAGTCTTTTTACTCTGCACGTTATCTGGCCGTTTTTATGGATCTGGGCCACGCTTTATCGGCCTGAACGCGGCTGGGGGATGCAGCACCCGCGGGATGAGATGTCGCCGGAGGCGACGGAAAGCGAGGATGAACTTAGCGAACTGCGGCAACGGGTTATTGCGCTTGAAAAGCAGATAACGGGTATTCAGCCATCTACCCAATCCCCTACGGTGGAGAAATAACTCATGGATCTGCTGATTATTTTAACCTACGTGGCGATAGCCTGGTCGATATTTAAAATATTTAAGATCCCGGTAAATAAATGGACGGTTCCCACCGCGGCGCTGGGCGGCGTATTAATTGTTAGCGCGCTTATTTTATTAATGAACTACAACCATCCTTATACCTTCACTGCGCAGAAGGCGGTGATTTCTATTCCGATTACCCCGCAGGTTACCGGAGTGGTCAGCAGCGTTACGGATAAAGCCAATCAACGAGTTAAAAAGGGAGAGGTGCTGTTTACCATCGACCCGACACGTTATCAGGCGCGGGTCGACAGACTCCAGGCCGATCTTGTGACCGCGCTGCACAGTATCAATACCCTTAAAGCCCAGCTTTCTGAGGCTCAGGCCAACACCACGCGCGTTTCGGCGGAGCGCGACCGTCTGTATAAGGATTATCAGCGCTACCTGAAAGGAAGCCAGGCGCGGGTTAATCCGTTTTCGGAAAGCGATATCGATAATGCCCGGCAAAACTACCTCGCCCAGGATGCGATGGTGAAAGGATCGGTGGCGGAGCAGGCGCAAATTCAGAGTCAGCTCGACAGCATGGTTAACGGCGAGCAGTCTCAGATAGTGAGCCTCCGCGCGCAGCTGGCGGAGGCGAAATATAATCTTGACCAGACCACCGTGCGCGCGCCCAGCGACGGTTATATTACCCAGGTCCTGATTCGTCCCGGTACCTATGCCGCCTCGCTGCCTCTGCGGCCGGTGATGGTCTTTATTCCGCAACAGAAACGCCTCATCGTGGCGCAGTTCCGGCAAAATTCGCTGCTCAGGCTGGAGCAGGGCGACGATGCCGAAGCGGTGTTCAACGCGCTGCCGGGACAGGTCTTTCGCGGCAAGCTGGTGAGTATCCTGCCGGTCGTGCCGGGCGGAACATACCAGGCGCAGGGCACGCTGCAGGCACTGACGGTGACGCCGGGTACCGATGGCGTGCTGGCGACCATTGAGCTGGAGCCCAACGCTGCCGTCGACGCTCTGCCTGACGGGATCTATGCCCAGGTGGCGGTTTACTCCGATCATTTCACCCACGTTTCGGTGATGCGTAAAGTGCTACTGCGCATGACCAGCTGGATGCACTATCTCTATCTGGACCATTAGCGGGGTCAGTCTGGCATGGGGTGATTTCTCTCTCTGCTATTTGCCTGCGCCTGCGCCATACTTATTACTTTGTTGGCGAAAGGAGCAGGCAATGAAACTGATCGGCAGCTACACCAGTCCCTTTGTGCGCAAAATTTCCGTCATACTGCTGGAAAAAGCGATCCCCTTTGAGTTCGTCAACGAATTCCCTTACCACGAGACTAACGGCGTGGCGCAGTATAATCCGCTGGGAAAAGTGCCCGCGCTGGTCACCGATGACGGTGACTGCTGGTACGATTCTCCCATTATTGCTCAATACCTGGAGCTGCTCGGCATCGCCCCGGCTATGCTGCCTGCGGAACCGAAAGCCGCGCTGAAACTGCGTCAAATTGAGGCGCTGGCAGATGGGGTGATGGAGGCCGCGCAAACTCTGGTACGGGAGAAAGCGCGGCCAGCGGCGCAGCAGTCGGAAAGTGAACTGCTGCGCCAGCGCGAAAAGGTCGCGCGCGGTCTCGATGCGCTGGAAGGCTATGCGACTGACGGAACGTTGCGCCCTGATGAGGTTAATCTGGCGACCATTTCCGCAGCCTGCGCCATCGCTTATCTCAATTTCCGCCGCGTCGCGCCAGGCTGGTGCGCCACCCGACCGAAGCTGGTCCGTCTGGTGGATTCCCTCTTTCAGCGCGCCAGCTTTGCGCGCACCGAACCGCCGGTGAGTTGACCCAGGCAGGTAACAGTTTTCTCGTGAAGGGATTACAATTGCTGCTCATTTGTTGACTCCCTCTCCCGTCGGGAGGGGGGAAAATAGGCTCATTCATGACTACCGAGATTCGTGCGCTTTATACCCGGCTTCCGGCCATCGACCGTTTACTCCGCGATCCCGCATTCTCACCGCTGCTGATGCAATATGGTCACTTCCAGACGGTGGCGCTGCTGCGCCAGATGCTGGACGAGGCGCGGGAAAATATCCGTCAGAACCAGGCGCTGCCGGGCTGGTGCGATGACTGGCTGCAGGAAACGACGAGGCGGCTGGCGCTGACGCAGCAGAGCGCGCTGCGTCCGGTTTTTAACCTGACCGGTACCGTGTTGCACACCAATCTTGGCCGGGCGATTCAGGCGGAAGCGGCGGTTGAGGCGGTTGCCCGGGCGATGCGCGCGCCGGTGACGCTGGAATACGATCTTGATGATGCCGGACGCGGCCACCGCGACCGAGCGCTCGCCGACCTCCTGTGCCGTATCACCGGTGCGGAAGACGCCTGTATCGTCAATAACAACGCGGCGGCGGTACTGCTGATGCTGGCGGCGATCGCCGGCGGCAGCGAGGTGGTGGTGTCGCGCGGTGAGCTGGTGGAGATCGGAGGCGCGTTCCGTATTCCTGACGTGATGCGCCAGGCGGGCTGCGTTCTGCATGAAGTCGGTACCACTAACCGCACCCACGCGAAAGATTATCGTCAGGCGGTGAACGACAATACCGGCCTGCTGATGAAGGTGCATACCAGCAACTACAGCATTGAGGGCTTCACGAAAGCGGTCGATGAAGCGGAGCTGGCCGAGCTGGGGCGCGAGTTGAATATCCCGGTGGTGGCCGATCTCGGTAGCGGTTCGCTGGTAGATTTAAGCCAGTACGGCCTGCCGAAAGAGCCGATGCCGCAGGAGATGATTGCCGCAGGCGTCAGCCTGGTGAGCTTCTCAGGTGATAAACTGCTGGGGGGCCCGCAGGCGGGAATCATCGTCGGCAAAAAATCGCTAATCGCCCGTTTGCAGAGCCATCCGCTCAAGCGCGCCCTGCGGGCGGATAAAATGACCCTCGCGGCCCTGGAAGCCACGCTGCGCCTCTATCTGCACCCGGAAAAGTTGGCCGCAGAGCTGCCGACTCTACGCCTGCTGACTCGTCAGGCGGATGACATTCGTCAGCAGGCCGAACGTATACGAACGGCTCTGGTCGCGCATTATGCTGATTTTGACCTGCGGGTTGAGCCATGCCTGTCGCAGATCGGCAGCGGCTCGCTGCCGGTGGACCGCTTGCCCAGCGCGGCGTTGACGTTGACTCCGCGCGATGGTCGCGGCAGCCAGCTGGAGGCCCTGGCGGCACGCTGGCGTCTGCTGTCCGTGCCGGTTATTGGCAGGATCTATGATGGCCGCCTGTGGCTGGACCTGCGCTGTCTTGAGGATGAAACCCGGTTTATGGAGATGTTACTGAGATGATTATTGCCACCGCCGGACACGTTGATCACGGCAAAACCACGTTGCTGCAGGCGATAACCGGCATCAACGCCGATCGCCTGCCGGAAGAGAAAGCGCGCGGGATGACAATCGATCTGGGCTACGCCTACTGGCCGCAGCCCGACGGGCGGGTACTGGGGTTTATCGACGTACCCGGTCACGAAAAGTTTTTGTCCAACATGCTGGCCGGTGTCGGCGGTATCGATCACGCGCTGCTGGTGGTGGCCTGCGATGATGGGGTGATGGCGCAGACGCGCGAACATCTGGCGATCCTCCAGCTTACCGGGCAGCCGACGTTAACCGTCGCGCTGACCAAAGCTGACCGCGTAGAAGCAACTCGGATCGAGGAGGTAAAGGCGGAAATCGATGCGGCGCTGGCGGAGTTCGGCTTTACCGGCGCGACCCTGTTTACCGTCGCGGCGACGGAAGGGCGGGGCATTGACGAGCTGCGCGAGCATCTCCTGCGCCTTGCCGCGCGCGCGCATCCGCAGCGTCAGCGTTTTCGCCTGGCGATCGACCGGGCATTTACCGTCAAAGGCGCGGGGCTGGTGGTTACCGGGACGGCGCTATCCGGCGAGGTCAACGTTGGCGAGACGCTGTGGCTGACCGGCGTGGATAAACCGATGCGCGTGCGCGGTCTGCACGCGCAAAATCAGCCGGTTGAGCAGGCCCGGGCCGGCCAGCGTATTGCCCTGAATATTGTCGGCGATGCGCAAAAAGAGGACCTCAATCGCGGCGACTGGCTGCTCTCGGTACAGCCCCCGGAAGCCTCTGACCGGGTCATTGTCGAGCTCCAGTGCCACACGCCGCTTAGCCAGTGGCAGCCGCTGCATATCCACCACGCCGCCTGCCATATTACCGGCCGGGTGTCGCTGCTTGAAGGCGCGCTGGCGGAGCTGGTCCTCGATACGCCGCTGCGGCTGGCGGATAATGACCGTCTGGTGCTGCGCGATATTTCCGCGCGCCTGACGCTCGCCGGTGCGCGAGTGGTGACGCTCAATCCGCCGCGCCGGGGCAAGCGTAAGCCGGAGTATTTACAGTGGCTGCACGCGCTGGCTGCTGCGCAAAGCGATGACGTCCAGGCGCTGGATATTCACCTTCAGCGCGATGCGGTGCGTCTCGATGATTTCGCCTGGGCGCGTCAGCTCAGTAGCGATGGCCTCAACGCGCTGATTAACCGCCCTGACTATCTACAGGCGGGAAAGAGCCTGTTGAACGCCCCGCTCGCCGCGCGCTGGCAGCGCAAGCTGCTTGAAGCCCTCGCGCGCTATCACGATCAGCATCGCGATGAGCCGGGACCGGGCCGCGAACGGCTGCGGCGTATTGCGCTGCCGATGGAAGATGAAGCGCTGGTGCTGCTGCTGATTGAGCAAATGCGAGAAAGCGGTATTGTTCATAGCCACCACGGCTGGCTGCATCTGCCGGAACATAAAGCGGGCTTTACCGACGAGCAGCAGGCCATCTGGCAGCGGGTCGCCGGACTGTTTGCCGATGAGCCCTGGTGGGTTCGCGATCTGGCGCGGGAAGCCTGCGTGGAAGAGTCGTTAATGCGTGCGGTGCTTCGCCAGGCGGCGCAGCAGGGGATGATTACCGCGATCGTCAAAGATCGCTACTATCGCAACGATCGGATCGTGGAGTTTGCCAAAATGATCCGTGAACTGGATCTGGAAAGGGGGTCAACCTGCGCGGCGGATTTCCGCGATACGCTGAACGTCGGGCGCAAGCTGGCGATTCAGATCCTCGAGTATTTTGACCGCATCGGTTTTACTCGCCGTCGCGGTAACGACCATATTCTGCGGGATAAGGCATTGTTCATAAAAGAATAAACAGAAGTTGCCGGAGGCGCCTGGCCGGGCTATCAGGTCTGGTCTGATGGCCCGGGCAGCGGGTTGCATTAACCCCGCTCGGTGGAAGAGATGCGCAGAGTCAGCGGGCGAAACTGGCCGTAAATCCATAATCCGAGCCAGGCCAGGCTGCCGACGATGCCGGTCAACACCAGCGCCAGGATGAAGCAGAAGATCGGGCTGATAATAATCGCGCTGAAGCCATGGACAGCTTCTCCGTTCCAGCGCAGCGTCAGTAAATTGACGCCAACCGCCGCGAGAATGCCGTTTAAAAGGCCGAGCGGCACTAATGAGCAGGTCAGGCCGATAAGCAGGATTTTATAAATACTGCCCGCGCTCATTTTTTTTAAAGAAACGGTAATGAATTCATCCATAAATCAAAAGATCCTGTTCTAAAACACCGGGAGACATGACGTCGCTTGCGCCATCAGACCCCCGCTAGCAGCGGGAGGCGGGAGAAAGTATGTGGCCTGGGAGCGAGGGGGGTCAATCTGAAAATAGCCCGCTTATTGCTGCTTCTGAGTTCGTTTCTCTGTTGTTACCCTGATTCGCACTGCGCCCTGAAATGGCGGGAGCGAAGCGTTTACTCAAGCCGCTGCGCGAGACGGCAGAGGCGATTTCTCGCGAACTGGGCTTTTCCGTGCGGGAAGGCTAAGGCAGATGACCTAATTGTCCCGGGCATCTGAGAGAAAACGCCGCTGACTCCATTCAGGATCAAGGCGCGGAAGAGGCTTTTTCTGGCACTCTGCATTTTTATCCCTAATGGAGCAAGGATGAACCGGTTTATTATCGCGGATGCGCAAAAGTGCATCGGCTGCCGTACCTGTGAAGTCGCCTGCGTAGTGTCCCATCAGCAGAATCAGGATTGTTCTGGCGTATCCGCTACGCGCTTTGCACCGCGGATCCGCGTGGTAAAGAATGATGAACTTTCGACGGCGACGTTGTGCCGCCAGTGTGAAGATGCGCCCTGCGCCAACGTCTGCCCCGAGGGCGCTATCCGCCGAGAAAATTCGGTCTGGCGCGTGGATCAGCGCCGCTGCATTGGGTGCAAAAGCTGCATGGTGGCGTGCCCCTATGGCGCGATGACGGTGATGCGGGTGGAGGAGGGCGTACAGGCGCTGAAGTGCGATTTGTGCAGCCATCGTGAAGAGGGCCCGGCCTGCGTGGCGGCATGCCCGACGCAGGCGCTACGCTGCATAGAGCCCATGGAGCTGGAAAGAATAGCCGCTGAACGTCGCCAGCGGATGGCGCTGGCGACGTAGCGACGTGTTACCCGGAGGCGGCGCGGGCGCGCCTTGTCCGGGCTACGGGACTTGTAGCCCGGCTAAACGCAGTGCGAGCCGGGAATAGATCTGGCTTATTCGGGCCTATGACGCGCCCTGTTCGCTCCATGCGCGTTCAACTTCTTCGGCGAGAATCTTCACGCCCGCTTCAATCTTCTCCGGATCCGGCACGTAGTTCATGCGCATGCACTGATGCGTGTGCGGCCACGGTTTATCCAGCCCCGGGAAGAAATAGTCGCCCGGCACCATCAGGACGCCGCGCTTTTTCAGGCGCTGGTACAGCAGCTCGGTAGATATCGGCAAATCTTTAAACCACAGCCAGAGGAAAATGGCCCCTTCCGGCTTATGAATCAAGCAGCGATCTTCCGGCAGGTAGCGGCGAATAATAGCGATAGTCTCCTGAACGCGCTGGTAGTAGAACGGCTTAATCACCGTTTCCGACAGGCGCAGCAGGTCGTTGCGTTTAATCATCTCGCACATCATGGCCGGCCCCATTCCACCGGGGGCGAGGCTGATAATGCCGTTCATATTGCTGATGGCGGTGATGATTTTTTCGTTAGCGATGATAATCCCGCAGCGGCTGCCCGGCAGGCCAAGCTTGGAGAGGCTCATGCACAGGACGATATTCGGATTCCACAGCGGTCGGGCGTCGCTGAAAATAATGCCCGGGAACGGAACGCCGTAGGCATTATCGATAACCAACGGGATGCCGTGCTGATTGGCCAGCGCATCGAGCTTGATGAGCTCATCATCGGTGATCACGTTACCGGTTGGGTTGGTGGGACGGGAAACGCAGATCATTCCCGTTTCGTCCGTGACCTGCAAATGTTCGAAATCCACATGGTATTTAAACTGGCCTTCCGGCAGCAGTTCAATGTTCGGGCGAGTGGCGACAAACAGCTCTTCTTCGAGGCCGGAGTCGGCGTAGCCGATATACTCAGGCGTCAATGGAAACAGCACTTTACGCGTGGTTCCATCCGCGCGACGTCCTGCGAAGAGGTTAAACAAGTAGAAAAACGCGCTCTGACTGCCGTTTGTCAGTGCAATATTCTGCGGCTCGATCTCCCAACCCAGTTCATCACGCAGCATTTGCGCCAGCAGGGTCAGCAGCTCGCTTTTACCCTGCGGGCCGTCATAATTGCAAAGCGCATCAAGGGCTTTGCCGTTATTCAGCATGTCGCTCAGCAGGCTGTGGAAGTAATCATTCATTTCCGGAATCTGTGCGGGATTGCCGCCGCCCAGCATGATGGCGCCTGGCGTACGCAGGCCGTCATTGAGGTCTTCCATCAAGCGGGTGATGCCCGAATGACGGGTAAATTTGTCGCCAAAAAGTGAAAATGTCATCGCGATTAGTCTGTCGGTATCCCAGGAAAGTGGGTAACCATAACGCCAGCGCAGACAGGGTGCAAATCGAGGTATCAGGAAGATAATTCGTTTTTATGCTTTGAGGTAGATGATTTTTGGTCGTTTATCCTGAAAAGGCTCCCGCGATCGCCGGGGGAGCCGCTCATCAAAAAGCTACTGCTGTCCTGCCCACACCACCATGACTTTGTCATCACCGCTCTCGCGGATAAAGCCGTAGCCTGTCGCCATCGATAGCGTGGTTTGTTTACCCATACCAATGGCCGGATGACGGGCGCGGAACTGGCCCAGTTTCTCCCAGTGAGTCACGCTGCGCGCGGCTTTGCCGTTGATGTCCTGCCAGTTCATATCTGAACGCGTTCCCTGAAGCGGGTCGGAGCCGGTCGGACCGAATGGTCGTGAGGATTCATCGCCGTAGTAGATCTGCACTGCGCCAGGCGCAAGCAGCAGCAGTTCCGCCGCCGTGCTGCCGCCTTCACGGAACAGACTGGTATCGTGCGAAGAGAGGTAGCTTAAGACGTTGAAACCCTGGAGCTTTTCCGCCATTTGTTGCCAGGTCAGATCCATATTGGCCAGGCAGCTTGTCGCTTTTGCTGCCTGATCCTGATAATCAAAGTTCAGCATGGCATCAAAGCCGTGACGATAGTAGTCGCTCTGCATCACGCCGTGGCCCCAGGCTTCGCCGGTCATCCAGAACGGGGCGTTATCCAGCGCTTTATCCGGATTGGCTTTTTTCCATTCCGCCAGCGCTTCACTGGCCTGGGTTTTTAGCTGCAGCCAGGCCGCCTGCTCGACGTGTTTGGCGGTATCAACCCGGAAACCGTCGATGCCATAATCGCGTACCCATTGGCTCAGCCAGTGGGTCAAATAATCGCGCGGCGTGTAGCCGGGGATCGCTTTAGCGGCGGTATCCGGCTTATGGCGATAGAAGTTCGGCAAGCCGGAGGGCTCCGTGGATTCGGTTTTCAGATCCGGCAGGAAGGCCAGCGACATGGTCAGATCGTCAAAGCCGGGGTTGTCGTAATCGCCGATATCGGTGCGGATCCATTTTTTACCCCACCATTTCTCCCATCCGGCTTTGTCGCTGAAGTTAATGTAGTCGTTAAAACTGTGCCAGCTCTGTCCCGCGCGAGGCTTCCAGTCGGTCCAGCGCTCTCCGAGCGTCTTTTTCAGTTCGTCACCCTGGATGTACAGCGAGCCAAACTGAAACTCCTGCATATCGGCCAGGGTCGCGTAGCCGGTATGGTTCATCACCACGTCGAACAGAATGCGAATCCCGCGCTTGTGGGCCTCGTCTACGAGACGGCGCAAATCGTCTTCCGTCCCCATATTGGCATCCAGCTTAGTCCAGTCCTGGGTGTAGTAGCCGTGATAGGCATAATGCGGGAAATCACCTTTCGTACCGCCGCCGACCCAGCCGTGGATTTGCTCCAGCGGCGAACTGATCCAGAGCGCGTTAACGCCGAGCTGCTGGATGTAATCAAGTTTGCTGGTCAGGCCCTGCAGGTCGCCGCCGTGGAAGGTGCCGATTTCCTGCATGCCGTCTTTGTGGCGGCCATAGCTATTGTCGTTGGCCGGGTTGCCGTTAACAAAGCGATCGGTCAGAACGAAATAGACGGTGGCGTTGTGCCAGTTGAACGGCGCGGCGGATTCGGTTTCCGCGCGCTCAAGCAGCAGAAGACCATTGCTGTTAAACGCCGGCTGGAGGGTAATTTTACCGCCGCTGACGGTCGTGATATTGCCGCTGTAAAAGTCGCGAACTTTACTGCCTTCGGCAAAGGATTTACTGACGTCAATGGTCAGCGGCTTGCCATCCCATTTCGGACACTGCTTGATCTGCGGCGCGGCGGCAGCGGACTGTTTCTCCTCAAGGGAGACCATCAGGGTTGGCGTACCCGAACGGGTGTCCACTTCCAGGGTATAGCGCCCGTCGCGAAAGATGCGCCACTGCGGCACCGGGTCGCGACAGGGTTCCATCGAGAGCATCTGGTTGAGCTTGATCATGCCAGCGGGCTGCCAGCACTGTTGGTCAAAATTAATTCGCAGCGGGCGCGTACCCTTTGCTACCTCGTTTTGACTGATAAATCTGCCGGTGCCCTCTTCGGTGAAGGCGGGGAAGTCTGCGGTAGTCCAGGCGGCGAAGGCCATCCCAGGCAACAGCAGCGACGCAAGCGCAGCGAGTTTCATTGCGGAGTCCTGTAGGCGGTGTTTTGTTCAGTTTGCGCGTCTACCCGCCTGATGAACTCATCCCGGCCGCGCTTTTCCAGGGAGGATGAAAAGGGGTGAGTGATCGCGCTCAAAAAATGCTCAGAAAATGAGACGGCGCTAGCATTTTTGCGCCTTCGCAGGCTGGCAGAAACCGATTTCAGGTGACACCATTTCGGAATTGGACTATTTCTGTGGGTGCGTCATCTGGGTATTTTTGATACTATTCGCGATTCAACTATCGATTTTTTGTGAAAAACAAGGCGTTGGAATGATTGCATCCGACCAGGAGACCTAATGATATCGACTCCCATTCGACGATATGGGGCCGCGATACTCATGTTACTTACCTGCATATTTTCAGGTAGTGTGCTGGCAACAACACACACAGCAACAACGAGTCATAAAGCCCCAATAGTTAAAAAGAAAAGTACCGTTAAAGTAAGCAAGGTAAGCAGTAAACAAGAGTATTCTCGCAATAGTGTAAAGAGCAGTTCACTTCCTGATTTGCGAAAATACCCTTCCGGGACACCAAGGAAAAAAGCGTTTCTCCGGACGGTAATGCCTTATATTACGAAACAGAATCAGGTGATTACTGCCGATCGTAACTGGCTGGTTTCCAAGCAGTACGATGCGCGCTGGTCGCCGAGCGAGCGTACGCGCCTGAAAGAGATCGCCTCGCGCTATAAAGTGAAGTGGTCCGGCAATACTCGCCATATTCCATGGAACTCGTTGCTTGAACGCGTCGATATTATCCCGAACAGTATGGTTGCAACCATGGCGGCGGCGGAAAGCGGCTGGGGAACGTCAAAACTGGCGCGCGTTAACAACAATCTGTTTGGTATGAAGTGTGGCGGTGGAAACTGCCGCGGCGCGGTGAAGGGCTACTCGCAGTTTGATTCGGTGGAAGAGTCCGTTCAGGCCTACGTGAGAAACCTGAATACGCATCCGGCTTATTCATCGTTCCGTAAATCGCGTGCGCAGCTGCGCAAGGCCGATCAGGAAGTGACCGCCAGCACCATGATTCATAAGCTGAAGGGCTATTCGACTAAAGGGTCGAGCTATAACAACTATCTCTTCGCCATGTATCAGGATAACCAGCGGTTGATTGCCGCGCATATGTAATGGCTTATCCATGACATTATTAATGCCCGGCGCGCAAGCCCGGGCATTTTTCTTTGCTCTCTACATCATGACTTCACTGTGCCGATCGCGATACTCCTTCGGCGTCACGTCGTACTCTTTCTTAAACACCGAATAGAAGTACTGCAACGACGGATAGCCGCACATCTGCGAGATTTCATTAATCGACAGGGTGGTTGAAACCAGCAGGCTGCGCGCTTTTTCCAGCTTCTCGCTGTGGATCACCGTATGAATGGTCTCGCCCACTTCCTCTTTGAAGCGTTTTTCCAGATTCGAGCGGGAAATGCCTACGGCGTCCAGTACCTGCTCTACCTTAATCCCTTTACAGGCGTGGTTACGAATATAGTGCATCGCCTGGATAACCGAAGGGTCGGTTAGCGAACGGTAGTCGGTGGAGCGGCGCTCTACTACGCGCATCGGCGGGATAAGCTGTCGTTGAAGCGGCAGCTCTTCATTCTCCAGCAGACGATGCAGCAGCTTTGCCGCCTGATAGCCCATCTGGCGGGTGCCCTGAGCAACGGAAGACAGCGCCACGCGCGACAGATAGCGGGTAAGCTCTTCGTTATCAATGCCAATAACGCACAGCTTTTCCGGAACGGGGATATGCAACAGCTCGCAGGCCTGTAACACATGACGGGCGCGGGCGTCGGTGACGGCGATAATGCCGGTTTGCGGCGGCAGGGTTTGTAGCCAGTCGGCGAGGCGATTTTGCGCATGCTGCCAGTTTTCCGGCGCTGTCTCGAGCCCCTGATAGACCACGCCGCGATATTTCTCTCTGGCGACCAGCTGACAAAAAGCATGCTCGCGCTCTGCGGCCCAGCCTTTACAGCTGGATGTGGGCAGGCCGTAAAAGGCAAAGCGGTTAATGCCCTTTTCCTTCAGATGGAGGAAGGCGCTCTCGACCAGCGCGGCGTTGTCGGTAGCGATGTAGTGAACCGGCGGATAGCACTCCGGGCGGTGGAAGGAGCCGCCAACGCCGACAATTGGAACATTAACGTCGAGCAGCAGGTTTTCAATCTCCGGATCGTCGTAATCGGCAATAACGCCGTCGCCTAACCATTCCTTGATGTTTTCAATTCGCGCCCGAAAATCTTCCTCAATGAAGATATCCCATTCCAATTGCGATGCTTGTAAATATTCGCCGACGCCCTCAACGACCTGGCGGTCATAGGCCTTGTTGGCGTTGAATAACAACGTAATACGGTGACGCTTTTCAAACATAGTGTTGTTCCTGGTCTCTCTTGCAGGCCATACAATACCGGCCAATGCCCGGATTATTTCAAGCTACTTGTGCCTAAGTTTGGCTGTAGCGCAAAGAATTCGGGCATTTTTTTTCAAAGCTCTCAGCTCCGGCGTTTGGTGGCTGAATCCATCCACACCGCGAGTAATAAAATGACCCCTTTAACGATGTACTGCCAGAAGGTGGCGACATCCATCATGCTCATGCCGTTGTCCAGCGCGGACATGATAAATGCGCCCATGACCGCGCCGGCAACGCTGCCGACGCCGCCGGCGAGGCTGGTTCCGCCGATCACGCAGGCGGCGATGGCGTCCAGTTCGGCGATGTTGCCGGCGGAAGGAGAACCGGCGCCCAGGCGCGAACTGAGAATCAACCCGGCAATCGCCACCATCAGGCCATTAATGGCGAACACCGCCAGCTTGGTGCGTTCCACGCTAATGCCGGATAGACGCGCGGCTTCCAGGTTGCCGCCGATGGCGTAGATGCGGCGGCCAAACGCGGTGCGGGTGGCCATAAACATACCCGCCAGCAGCAACGCGGCGAGAATCAGTACCGGCGTCGGGACGCCGCGATAGTCGTTTAATAGCCAGATAGCGCCCAGCACAATAACGGCGGTAATCGTCTGGCGACCTACGGTCGAAGCGGAAGCGGGCGTGGCAAGTCCCAGGGCCTGACGTCGCATACGGCCGCGCCATTGCCAGATAATAAAGGCCGCCATTCCCGCCACGCCGATACCAAAGCCAATACCATCAGGCAGATAGCTCTGGCCGATTTGCGACATCGCCGGGCTGGTGGGAGAGACGGTGGTCCCGTTGGTGATACCTATCAGAATACCGCGGAATGCCAGCATACCGGCGAGCGTCACGATAAACGACGGGACTTTACGGTAGGCGACCCACCAACCGTTCCATGCGCCCAGCAGCAGGCCAAGCGCCAGCGTGACCACAATCGTCAGCGGCAGCGGCCAGCCGAGCCAGACGTCAAATATTGCCGCTGCGCCGCCGAGCAGGCCCATCATCGAGCCGACGGAAAGATCGATCTCGGCGGAAATAATCACAAACACCATGCCGACCGCGAGAATGCCGGTGATGGCGGTCTGGCGCAGCAGGTTAGAGATATTACGCGCGCTCAGATAAGCGCCTTCGGTAGTCCAGGTGAAAAACAGCATAATGGCCACGATAGCGGCGATCATCACGAATACCTGGAGATTCATCCCTTTTAGCCCGGAAAAAGCCCCGGAGACGGGCGGGGTGAGTTTCATTTCAGACGTGTTCTTCGACATGGCGTTCGCTCCTCAGTGCGGCTTCCATCACCTGTTCCTGTGTCAGGCCCTGATTAATCAAATCGGCCTTCAGTTTGCCCTCATGCATCACCAGCACCCGATCGCTTAGCCCCAGTACTTCGGGCAGTTCGGATGAAATGACAATGACGGCGATCCCCTGCTGCACCAGCTGATTAATCAACTTGTAGATTTCGTACTTGGCGCCGATATCAATGCCGCGGGTAGGCTCATCGAGTATCAGAATGCGCGGGTTCAGCAGCAGGCAGCGGGCGAGGATAGCCTTTTGCTGATTGCCGCCGCTCAGGCGACCGATCGCCAGCTCTGGCGATGAGGTTTTGATCTTCAAACGCTGGATGGATTGCTGAATGCAGTGCTGCTCTCCGGCATCGTCAAGGCTGCTCAGCGGGCCGGTAAACTGGTTTAACGCGGCGAGGGTGATATTTTTACCCACCGCCATCACCGGCACGATGCCGTCTTTCTTTCTGTCTTCCGGCACCATGGCGATGCCCTGCGCGATGGCCTGCTGGCAGTTGTGAATCGTCACCTGCTGGCCATCGATGAAAATTTTCCCCTGCCAGCGGCCCGGCCAGACGCCAAACAGGCACTGTACCGCTTCGGTACGACCCGCGCCGACCAGTCCGGCTATCCCCAGAATTTCGCCGCGCCGCAGTGAAAAGGAGACGTCATTGACCCGCTTAATGTGGCGATTGACCGGATGCCAGGCGGTTAAATTTTCTACGCGCAGGATTTCATCGCCGCAGCTATGGGCTTCGTTCGGATAGAGGGCGGTAAGCTCGCGGCCGACCATCATGGTGATGATGTCATCTTCGTTCATGCCGTCAGCGTTACGGGTACCGATATGCTGCCCATCGCGGATCACGCAGATAGTATTGGATATCGCTTTGACTTCATTGAGTTTGTGGGAAATGTAAATACAGGCAATACCGTGATTTTGCAGATCGCGAATAATATTCAGCAGAATGGCCGTTTCTTGTTCCGTTAATGAGGCGGTGGGTTCGTCGAGAATTAACAACCGTACCTGTTTATTTAGCGCTTTCGCTATTTCGACCAGCTGCTGCTGGCCAAGGCCTAAATCGCCGACGCGGGTGTCGGGTGATATGGCTAAATTGACCTGGGCCAGCAGCTTCTCGCAGCGTAAGGTCATGGTTTCGTAATCCAGCAGACCGTGGCGGGAGATCTCCGCGCCGAGAAAAATATTCTCCAGAACGGTCAGGTGTTTTACCAGCGCCAGCTCCTGATGAATGATGGCAATTCCTTTGCGTTCGGTATCGCGAATATGGCCCGGCTGCAAAGTTTCTCCGGAAAAAATAATCTCTCCCTCATAGCTACCGTGCGGGTATATTCCGCAAAGCACCTTCATGAGCGTAGATTTCCCGGAGCCGTTTTCTCCGCATAATGAGACCACTTCCCCGGCGTTCAGCCGCAGGCTGACATTATCAATCGCCTTCACCGCGCCGAAGGTTTTAGTCATGTTTTTCATTTCGAGTAACCAGGACATAGAGGCTCCGCATAAGCGATATCCGGCTGGATGGAGTAACGCCCCCGGCAGAGGGCGTCAGAGATTACAGCTCGCTTTTTTTATGGAAACCGTCTTTGATCACCGTCTGGTCAATGTTGTCTTTATTGACTTCAATGGGCGTCAGCAGACGAGAAGGGACATCTTTCAGGCCGTTGTTGAGCGTGGCGTCAGCCTTCGGCTGTTTGTCATTGCCCAGTTCGACGGCAATCTCCGCCGCGGTGGTGGCAAGGGTGGCGATCGGTTTGTAGACGGTCATCGTTTGGGTGCCAGCGATAATGCGCTTCACGCCGGCGAGGTCGGCATCCTGACCGGAGATCGCCACTTTGCCTGCGAGCCCCTGGGCGCTCAGGGCCTGAATGGCGCCGCCGGCGGTGGCATCGTTAGAGGCGACAACCGCATCAATTTTGTTATTGTTGGCGGTCAGGGCGTTTTCCATAATTTTCAATGCGTTTTCAGGTAGCCATCCGTCAACCCACTGATCGCCGACGACTTTAATTTTGCCTTCATCAATATAGGGCTTAAGGACTTTCATTTGGCCGGCGCGGAAAAGCTTGGCGTTATTATCAACGGGCGAGCCGCCCATTAAGAAATAGTTACCCTGAGGCACTTTATCGACCAGGCTTTGCGCCTGCATTTCGCCCACTTTCTCATTATTAAAAGAAATATAAAAATCAATGTCGGCATTATTGATGAGACGATCGTAGGCGAGAACTTTAATTCCCTCCTGTTTAGCCTCTTTTATCACATTACTCAGCACTTGACCGTTATAGGGAATAATAACCAGAACGTCGACGCCGCGATTAATCATGTTTTCGATTTGCGACATTTGCGTTTCTTCGTTGCCATTGGCTGACTGGACGAATACTTTTGCACCTAATGATTCAGCTTTATTGACAAAAATATCGCGATCTTTTTGCCAGCGCTCAAGACGCAGGTCGTCAATCGCCATGCCAATTTTAACTTCTTTCGCAATGCCCGACAGGCTGGTGAGGAGGAGTGAAGCACAGAGCGTTAGGCAAAGGTTCTTTATCTTCATAATAATAACACCTTTTTTGTAAAGTGCAGGATAAGACGAACGATAAAAATAAACGGCCTGATACGTAGCAGATTTTTAACGCGGAAAGGGGCGCTGGCAATTATCTATGCTTATTTTGCCGTTATGAAATTTTGTTTATTTGTTAATTTATGACCGGGATCGTACTTTAATAATTAGTTCTCATCGTATTTCATTGATCTCTCGTGGCGTAAGCAGCGAAGTGAGGGCGTTGTTCTATTGTTTTTGCGACCTGGCGCACGTTTGTGGATTCTCTCAATCACGGTGTGAAATAACGTAATTGAGGAAAGTAAAAAGAGAATTCTATATTGGCTTATGACTTATTACTCGCCGCATCCTTGAATATGGAGTTCATTATGCAGACCTATTTTGATCAACTCGATCGCGTTCGTTATGAAGGCCCGACATCCGCTAACCCACTGGCTTTCCGTCATTACAACCCGGATGAACTGGTGCTGGGCAAACGGATGGAGGACCACCTGCGCTTTGCGGCCTGCTACTGGCACACCTTCTGCTGGAATGGTGCTGACATGTTTGGCGTGGGCTCCTTTAACCGCCCGTGGCAGCAGCCGGGCGAAGCGCTGGAAATGGCGAAACGCAAAGCGGATGTCGCGTTTGAGTTTTTCCACAAACTGAACGTACCGTACTACTGTTTCCACGACGTTGACGTTTCCCCTGAAGGGGCATCGCTGAAAGAGTATGCCAACAACTTTGCGCAAATGGTTGAAGTGCTGGCGGAAAAACAGCAGCAGAGCGGCGTCAAGCTGCTGTGGGGAACGGCAAACTGCTTTACGAACCCGCGCTATGGCGCCGGGGCGGCAACCAATCCGGATCCGGAAGTGTTCAGCTGGGCGGCGACTCAGGTGGTCACCGCAATGGATGCGACCCACAAGCTGGGCGGCGAAAACTATGTCCTGTGGGGCGGCCGTGAAGGTTATGAAACCCTGCTGAATACCGATCTGCGTCAGGAGCGCGAGCAGATTGGCCGCTTTATGCAGCTGGTCGTTGAGCACAAGCACAAGATTGGCTTCCAGGGTACGCTGCTGATTGAACCCAAACCGCAGGAGCCAACCAAACATCAGTATGATTACGACGCTTCTACCGTCTATGGTTTCCTGAAACAGTTCGGCCTGGAAAAAGAGATCAAACTGAACATCGAAGCGAACCACGCGACGCTGGCCGGTCATACGTTCCATCACGAAATTGCGACTGCCATTGCTCTGGGACTGTTTGGTTCCGTTGACGCTAACCGCGGCGACCCGCAGCTGGGCTGGGATACCGACCAGTTCCCGAACAGCGTTGAAGAAAACGCGCTGGTGATGTACGAAATCCTGAAAGCGGGTGGTTTCACCACCGGCGGCCTGAACTTTGATGCTAAAGTGCGTCGTCAGAGCACCGATAAATACGACCTGTTCTACGGCCATATCGGCGCAATGGACACCATGGCGCTGGCGCTGAAAGTTGCCGCGCGCATGATTGAAGACGGCGAGCTGGATAAACGCGTTGCCAAACGTTATGCCGGCTGGAACGGCGAGCTGGGTCAGCAGATCCTGAAAGGCCAGATGAACCTGGCGGATATTGCTCGCTATGCCACTCAGCATGACCTGGCGCCGCAGCACCAGAGCGGCCATCAGGAACTGCTGGAAAATGTGGTAAACCGCTACCTTTTTGATCGCTAATGAAGGCGATAATGCCCGGCGGGACCGGGCATTGGCTATAACCGATGCTTTATTCGCGCCACGCTTAGCCGTGGCGCGTCAGTAAGGAGAGGCTGTATGTATATCGGGATTGATCTGGGCACCTCGGGCGTCAAAGCTATTCTGCTCAATGAGCAGGGCGAGGTCGTGGCTTCGCATACTGAAAAGCTCAACGTGTCGCGTCCGCACCCTCTATGGTCTGAACAGGACCCCGAGCACTGGTGGCAGGCGACGGACCGCGCGATGAAAGCGCTGGGCGCGCAGCACTCGCTGCGCGAAGTCAAAGCGTTAGGTATTGCGGGCCAGATGCACGGCGCGACGCTGCTGGATAAGCAACAGCGTGTCCTGCGCCCGGCGATTTTATGGAATGATGGCCGCTGCGGTGAAGAGTGCGCGCTGCTGGAAGAGAAAGTCAGCCGCTCGCGGCAGATAACCGGCAACCTGATGATGCCGGGATTCACCGCGCCGAAGCTGCTGTGGGTACAACGCCACGAGCCTGAGATCTTCGAGCGGGTTGATAAAGTCCTGCTGCCTAAAGATTATCTACGTTTACGCATGACCGGCGAGTTTGCCAGCGATATGTCCGATGCCGCTGGAACGATGTGGATGGACGTAGCGCGAAGGGACTGGAGCGATGAGATGCTCGCCGCCTGCGGTCTGAACCGCGACAACATGCCGACGCTGTTCGAAGGATGTGAAGTCACGGGGGCGCTGCGCCCGACGGTTGCGCAGTCGTGGAATATGCCGGAAGCGCTGGTGGTAGCCGGCGGCGGCGATAACGCAGCCGGTGCGGTTGGCGTGGGTATGGCGGATGCGGGGCAGGCGATGCTGTCGCTGGGGACCTCGGGCGTCTACTTTGCGGTCAGCGACGGCTTTCTTAGTAAGCCGGAAAGCGCCGTACACAGTTTCTGCCACGCGCTGCCCGGGCGCTGGCACCTGATGTCGGTGATGCTGAGCGCGGCTTCCTGTCTGGATTGGGCGGCGACATTAACCGGCCTTGGCACGGTTCCGGCGTTGATTGCGGCGGCGGAGTCGGCGAACGAGAGTGCCGATCCTATCTGGTTTCTGCCTTACCTCTCCGGTGAACGTACGCCGCACAACAATCCGCAGGCGAAAGGCGTCTTTTTTGGCCTGACTCATCAACATGGTCCGGCGGAGCTGGCGCGGGCGGTGCTGGAGGGTGTCGGTTATGCGCTGGCGGATGGCATGGATGTGGTGCACTCCTGCGGCGTGAAGCCGGAAAGCGTGACGCTGATTGGCGGCGGCGCGCGCAGCGCGTACTGGCGGCAAATGCTGGCGGATATCAGCGGTCAGCAGCTTGATTTCCGCACCGGCGGCGACGTGGGACCGGCGCTTGGCGCGGCGCGACTGGCGCAGCTGGCGCTGCATAAAAACGTCGCATTCTCCGATCTGCTGCCGCAGCTCCCGCTGGAGCAGGCCCACTGCCCTGATGACGAACGTTTTGCCCGCTACGCCCCCCGTCGGGAGACATTCCGACAGATTTATCAGCAGCTTTTACCGCTGATGTCGTAATATTTTGCCCTCGGTTAACGAGGGCAAATTACATCCATGAATGCATTGTTCGCATTTATCTGTCCTGCGTATTTATATATTCCGAATTTGTCGTTTCTGCTTCCTGAAGCATCAGCAGTAAAGCTTTACCGGTACATAATGGACGCCATCTTTCGCAGGGAGGCTCCATGAAAAATAAGAATATTGCGCCGAAACTGTTGATGGTCATCGGGGCGCTGGTGTATCTGATGGGGATCTGGCACACCTGTCCGTTATTTAGCGGTAAAGGCTATTTCCTCGGCGTACTGGTGATGGGGATGTTCGCCATGCTGGCCCATCAGCGCACGATGCAGGAGGAGCGCAGAAATGACGACGGGTTTGTATCGCTATGCCGACTGGTGCTCCTGCTTTCGCTTGGCCTGTTAATGGTCGGCGCGAGGTTTGTACCTGCCGGTTGGGATGAGAAAAGCATCTACGTGGCGGCCTGGTTTGTGTGCATGTACGGCGCGTCAGCCTTGCCGCATAAAGCACTGGCGGCGGGCGTGGCGCCGCAAGACCCTACGGAATAGCCTTAGCTGACGAAACGGCGGCTATCAAACCGCTGAACCAGAGCCGAGAGCAGTAAGCTGCCCAGCAGCGCGGCGCTGAATATCCAGATAATATCCAGTAACGGCCAGCGGCTTAGTTCAAGCCCGCTGGCGCGCAGCGCGTGAATGATCAGTGCATGAAAACCGTAAATCCCTAAAGAATGGCGCGCAATCGGCGCAATAAGCGGCAGCTGACGCCGATTGAGCGTGTTTTTTACCAGCGTCAGCAGAGCGATGGCGCAGACAAAAACCGCAGGACCGCAGTATAAATACCAGGTATCGCCGAAATCGCCGCGCCAGCGCAGCTCGTGCAGCGTGCCGCGTGAGATTACCCACACGCCGGCGATGAACAGCGCGGCGCAGAGGGCGGTCAGCCATTTTTTCTCGGTATCCAGCATGCCGATAGCCCGTCCCAGCACGCCATACATCACGTAGTAAAACGTGTCGCCATTGATATAAAGATTGAACGGCAACCATTCAACGCCTCCGGCTTTTACCTGGACCATATTGGGGTTCGCCAGAATGCCCAGTACCAGCATCAGCGCCAGCAGCATCCTGCCGCTTACCTGTTTAACCTGCACCAGCGGCGAAAGCAGATATATCACGACGATGGCGAAGAAAAACCACAGATGGTAGAACACCGGTTTTTGCAGTAAATTCTTCAGCGACAGCTCAACGTTGATATGGGTGAACAGGGTGATATAGAGCAGCGATAGCGTGCTGTAGAAGAGAATGCATAGCGCGATACGCAGAAAATGGCGGGGCTGGGCGCTGCGCTCACCGAAAAACAGATAGCCTGAAATCATGAAAAATAGCGGTACGCTGACGCGGGACGCAGAGTTGAGGATATTGGCCAAATCCCACTCCAGCAGGCTAATCGCGTGCGGGTGCGTAATATACCAGGTAGTGCTATGAATCATGACGACCATCAGGCAGGCAATGCCGCGCAAATGAGTAATCCAGTGTATTTTTTCCTGCATCAGAACCTCAGTTTCACCTTCTCCATCTGGCTCTGACTATCCATATTCGACCCTGTCGCAGTGGAATAATCTGAGTTTTTCGCCATAGACTTGTCGAGGTGTGGCCCAATTCGCACAATGAGCCGGTTATTTTACGTAAGCTGCACGATAACAATTTACTAACAAGGCGGTCGAGAACAAATGGTGATGAAATATGCGTTTTCTGGACTACTGCTGTGCCTGCTGGCGGGCTGTAGCGCAACGCCGCCTCAGCCTACGCAGAAGGCGCAGAAAGCGCGGATAACGCCGCAGACCACCCTCAATATGGAGCAGCTTTGCAAGGATAATGCCGCCGTCCGTTATAATACAGGCGTGCGCCAGGTGGACGTCAGCCATTTCGAACAGTTCCAGGGCAGCTTTGAGCTTTCGGGCAAGACTGCGCGGAATGAACGCTTTATCTGTTCTTTTGACCCGGACGGGCAGTTTTTACATCTTTCGATGCGCTAACGACGGCCGCGCTGGCGCTAATTTCCGCAATTTTCCCTAAACAACCCCGTTTCGTACTGTATATCTCGCAGCCAGCGGGTATACTGGCTCCTTCCTTTAAATCCACACGTATCCAGCACGAAATCATATGCAAAAGTTTGATACCAGGACCTTCCAGGGCCTGATCCTGACCTTACAGGATTACTGGGCTCGCCAGGGCTGCACCATTGTTCAACCACTGGACATGGAAGTCGGCGCAGGCACCTCTCACCCGATGACCTGCTTACGCGCATTGGGTCCAGAGCCGATGGCGACCGCCTACGTGCAGCCGTCTCGTCGCCCGACCGATGGCCGTTACGGTGAAAACCCGAACCGCTTACAGCACTACTATCAGTTCCAGGTAGTGATAAAACCCTCCCCGGAGAACATCCAGGAGCTCTACCTTGGCTCGCTGAAAGAGCTGGGTATGGACCCGACCATCCACGACATTCGCTTCGTCGAAGACAACTGGGAAAACCCGACGCTGGGCGCCTGGGGTCTGGGTTGGGAAGTGTGGCTGAACGGTATGGAAGTCACGCAGTTCACCTACTTCCAGCAGGTGGGCGGTCTGGAGTGTAAGCCGGTTACCGGCGAGATCACCTACGGTCTGGAACGTCTGGCGATGTATATCCAGGGTGTCGACAGCGTTTACGATCTGGTCTGGAGCGATGGCCCGCTGGGGAAAACGACCTACGGCGACGTGTTCCATCAGAACGAAGTGGAGCAATCCACCTATAACTTCGAATACGCTGACGTGGACTTCCTGTTCTCCTGCTTCGAGCAGTACGAGAAAGAAGCCCAGCAGCTGCTGGCGCTGGAAAACCCGCTGCCGCTGCCTGCCTACGAGCGCATTCTCAAAGCCGCCCATAGCTTTAACCTGCTGGACGCGCGTAAAGCCATCTCCGTCACCGAGCGTCAGCGCTATATCCTGCGCATTCGCACCCTGACCAAAGCAGTGGCTGAAGCTTACTATGCTTCCCGTGAAGCCCTTGGCTTCCCGATGTGCAACAAGAATAAATAAGAGGCGGCCATGTCTGAGAAAACTTTCCTGGTGGAAATCGGCACTGAAGAACTGCCACCAAAAGCCCTGCGCAGCCTGGCTGAATCCTTTGCTGCGAACGTGACCGCAGAGCTGGATAACGCTGGCCTTGCGCACGGTAAAGTTGAATGGTTTGCCGCGCCGCGCCGTCTGGCGCTGAAAGTGGCGAATCTGGCGGCTGCGCAAGCAGACCGCGAAGTCGAAAAACGCGGTCCGGCGATTGCCCAGGCGTTTGACGCCAGCGGCCACCCGAGTAAAGCGGCCGAAGGCTGGGCGCGCGGCTGCGGTATCACCGTCGATCAGGCGGAACGTCTGACGACCGATAAGGGCGAATGGCTGCTGTATCGTGCTCACGTGAAAGGCGAGAGCACCGAAGCGCTGCTGCCAAACATGATCGCAACCTCGTTGGCGAAGCTGCCGATCCCGAAACTGATGCGCTGGGGCGCGTCTGACGTCCACTTCGTGCGTCCGGTTCATACCGTGACCCTGCTGCTGGGCGACAAAGTCATCCCGGCAACTATTCTGGGCGTCCAGTCCGATCGCGTTATTCGCGGCCACCGCTTTATGGGCGAGGCTGAGTTCACTATCGACAATGCCGATCAGTATCCGCAGATCCTGCTGGAGCGCGGTAAAGTCATCGCCGATTACGAACAGCGTAAAGCCAAAATTAAAGCCGATGCAGAAGAAGCAGCGCGTAAAATTGGCGGCAACGCCGATCTGAGCGAAAGTCTGCTGGAAGAGGTGACTTCACTGGTGGAATGGCCGGTAGTCCTCACCGCGAAGTTCGAAGAGAAATTCCTTGCGGTGCCTGCCGAAGCGCTGGTTTACACCATGAAGGGCGACCAGAAGTACTTCCCGGTTTACGACAACGCGGGCAAGCTGCTGCCGAACTTCATCTTCGTCGCCAACATTGAGTCGAAAGATCCGCAGCAGATTATCTCCGGTAACGAGAAAGTGGTTCGCCCGCGCCTGGCGGATGCTGAGTTCTTCTTCAATACCGACCGTAAAAAACGTCTGGAAGATAACCTTCCGCGTCTGCAAACCGTCCTGTTCCAGCAGCAACTGGGTACGCTGCGCGATAAGACCGATCGTATTCAGGCGCTGGCCGGCTGGATCGCCGAGCAGATTGGCGCTGACGTGAATCATGCCACCCGCGCGGGCCTGCTCTCCAAGTGCGACCTGATGACCAACATGGTCTTCGAGTTCACCGATACGCAGGGCGTGATGGGCATGCACTACGCGCGCCATGATGGCGAAGCGGAAGACGTTGCGGTTGCCCTGAACGAGCAGTATCAGCCGCGCTTTGCCGGCGATGACCTGCCGTCTAACCCGGTAGCCTGCGCGGTTGCGATTGCCGATAAGATGGACACCCTGGCGGGTATCTTTGGCATCGGTCAGCATCCGAAAGGCGATAAGGACCCGTTTGCGCTGCGCCGCGCCGCGCTGGGCGTGCTGCGTATTATCGTTGAGAAGAACCTCAATCTGGACCTGCAGACCCTCACCGAAGAAGCGGTGCGTCTGTACGGCGATAAGCTGACCAACGGCAACGTCGTTGATGATGTTATCGACTTCATGCTGGGGCGCTTCCGCGCCTGGTATCAGGATGAAGGCTATACCGTCGACACGATTCAGGCGGTACTGGCGCGTCGTCCGACCCGTCCGGCAGACTTCGATGCGCGTATGAAGGCGGTTTCCCACTTCCGTACCCTTGAAGAGTCCTCTGCGCTGGCGGCGGCCAACAAGCGTGTTTCTAACATTCTGGCGAAATCAGACGTTACGCTGAACGATATCGTCCATGCTTCGGTATTGAAAGAAGCGGCCGAGATCAAGCTGGCGGGCAATTTAGTCGTGCTGCGCGATAAGCTGCAGCCGTACTTCGCCGAAGGGCGTTACCAGGATGCGCTGATTGAGCTGGCGTCCCTGCGCGAGCCGGTGGATGAGTTCTTTGAGAACGTGATGGTGAACGCAGAAGATCAGGACGTGCGCGTAAACCGACTGACGCTGCTGTCCAAGCTGCGCGATCTGTTCCTGCAGGTAGCGGATATTTCCCTGCTGCAGTAAGTGAATGGGTAATAATAAAAAACCTGCCTGTGGGCAGGTTTTTTTATGCATGGAATATAAATAAACGAACCGTTAATAATTCTCTGAATAATATTTATTTAATTTGCATTGATTGCCAGGAATTATTTTAGGAATATGCCAACGTAATCTGGTCAGATATTTACGGTAGAATGCTGACGGGTGCTTGAGACTGTTTGTCTCAGGCGTTCAGCGGGAGACAGACAGAGAAAAGCCCCACCTGATGATAAATCAAAGTGAGGCTCCCCTATGCATCAACACCATAAGAGTAGCCTCTTACCTGTTGAAAATCAACACGGGAGGCGAGGAATGCCGCAAAAGTATCTGTTGTTTAGCTTAATAGTGATTTGCTTCACTATTTTATTATTTACCTGGATGGTGCGTGATTCGCTGTGTGAATTACAGATCAGACAGGGGAATATTGAGCTGGTGGCGTTCTTAGCCTGTGGGATTAAAACGTAAGAGACGGTGGCGGAGAGCGATCTCCGCCATTCTTACGGCGTGAAGCATTCTCAAGGCACCCTGTTTTTTTCATCAAATAAATAATTTGCCTCCTGTTTTCAGGAGGCTTTTTTTTACCGTTTTGCCATCCGGTGAAAAAACAGGCTTGAAATTCATATCAGGGTGTGGCTATCCTATGGCCCGACGAATCCCTCGTCTTACTGGAGAGCACGCGCCAAATGAACAAACACGACTGATGAATCTCATGCCTTGCTTAGCGCTATTGGCGAGCAGGGGAAGTATTGATTTCATTCAGGAGTGCTTATGGCTCATTGTGCCCAGATCCCCTCTTTTATTTTGCATCAGGTCACCTGTCACTTTGCGACAGGAGATACCCTTTTTGGTCCGCTGAATTTATCGCTGGACTCCTCTCTTTGCGGCCTTGTCGGGCGCAACGGCGTCGGTAAAACCCGGCTTTTACGCTTGCTGGCGGGCCATGACACGCCGTCGAGCGGCCACATCGAGCGCATGGTTTCCGTGAGCTACGTTGCTCAGCTGCGGGATAGGGCTTCAGAGATGACGCTGGCGGAATTGCTGGGCCTGGAGTCCATTTTCGCTGCTCTCGCTCGCCTTGATCGAGGGGAGGGACGAAGTGACGATCTTGAACGTCTTGATGGTTTTTGGGATCTCCCGGATCGTCTGGATACGGCGTTTCTTGCGGCTGGCTTAGGTACATTTTCTCCTGCACGGCCCGCCCCTTCGCTGAGCGGCGGTGAAAGAGTGAAGGCGCAGCTTTGCGGGGCATTCCTGTCCGGCGCCGATTTTCTTCTGCTTGATGAACCCACCAACCATCTCGACCGTCCGGGACGCGAGTGGCTGTATCAGCAGCTTAAGCAATGGCGCGGCGGGGCGCTAATTGCCAGCCATGACCGGGAGTTATTAGCGGTCATGCCGCGTATCCTTGAGCTGACGCCTGCGACTTTGCGTCGCTACGGCGGCAACTATGCGGATTATCAGCAGCAGCGTGAGCTGGAACAGCAGGCGGCTCGCTCCGCGCTGGATCATGCCGTCGCTGAACGGCGCCGTACCCGCGCGCGGATGCACAAAGAGCACGATGCCTGCCAGCGGCGTTCCGCGCAAACGTTACGCACCGTCGATACGCTAAATATCGCGTCATTCGAGCGGGTTGCCTGGAAAGGCGCAGCAAAAGAACGTCCCGGCAGCCTGCAGCGCCAGCATCGACAGCAAAATGGCGCCCTTAACAACGCGGTAGTACAGGCGCGGGAGAGAGTGGAAGAGGAGAGCCCGGTGATGTTTACGTTACCTGGCAACCGGATAGCCCCGGGAAAACAGGTGCTGGAACTGGATGCGGTGCGGTTGGCGCATACGATGTTGGCACCGCTGAGCTGGCGGATGGATGGGCCAATGCGGGTGGCGCTGCGTGGTCCCAACGGCTGCGGTAAAACCACGTTGCTGAAAACGCTGCTGGGTCTGGAGCTGCCGATCGCTGGACGCTGCCGCTTATCGGTTAACGCGGCGTATCTGGACCAGCATCTGACCCAACTGGACTTGTCATTATCGGTTATGAAGCACCTGAACCTCGGCGATACGCCCTTAGAAGAAGGCGCGTTGCGTAGCCAGCTGGCGCAGCTACAGCTGGGGGCGGATAAAGTCGATCTGCCGCTATCGGCCCTGAGCGGAGGCGAGAGACTGAAGGCGGCGCTGGCCTGCGTACTCTGGCGGCGTGATGCCACGCAGCTTCTGCTGCTGGACGAGCCCACGAATCATCTCGATTTGGCCTCCACTCAGGCGATTGAAAAAGCGCTGGCCCGGTTTCCCGGTGCGATGCTGGTGGTCTCGCATGATGAAGCTTTCTTGCAGGCGCTGAAGCTGACCCACAGTCTGACATGGCGGGAAAATGGCTGGTGCTTTGAGAGGCTATAAAAGAAAAACCGCCATTTACGATGGCGGTGGCCTACGCTGCAAATAAAAAAAATCCCCGCCGTATGGCAGGGACTTAGAATTTTGAGCTTTCTAAGCTTACAGGCTGGTTACGTTGCCAGCTGCCGGGCCTTTAGCGCCGCTTTCGATGGTGAAGGAAACTTTCTGACCTTCGTCCAGAGATTTGTAGCCATCGTTCTGGATAGCAGAGAAGTGTACGAACACGTCTTTAGAGCCATCGTCAGGAGTGATGAAGCCAAACCCTTTGTCAGCGTTGAACCATTTTACGATACCAGTCATTTTACCGGACATAGTGAATTACCTTTAAAAAAATAAATGAGCCTTGCGGCGTTACGGTCTGGACTACAGATTTAAAGCGATAAAGGGAAAGTTCACTACCGGGGTATCAACGGATAACCTTTGAAGGACTGCTCTATTCGAATGCTCTGTGGTCTTTACTTCAAACCTGCGAGCATTAACGCATTTTCACGTCGTGATAGCAAACTTTTTTTTCGTTGGCTTGAAAACGGTCCTTTAGCAGGACCGCTAGCCGAAATCTATAAACGCTAAAATTATGAATCAATAAGCTGTCTTGAAAGCTGCGGATTGGCCTGTATCAGGCGCATCAGCTTAAGCTCCGTGGGCGAAGGCCGTACGCGTCTTGACTCCCACTCTTGTACCATTGCTACGCTGACGCCCATGGCGTTGGCAAAATCATCTATTTTCAGCCCGGTACCTTTGCGTAGCTGGTCAAATTCAATGCATGCGGCGGGCTTACGCGTCAGGGAGGCCGCCTGAGCCTGATCTTTAAAAATAATTTGTTCAAGGTTGCTCAGCAGTTCAAATGCAGGATCTTTATATTCCATTGAGGACTCCTCTCTTTCATACGGCGGAGGGTGAATTATGTAGAGCCTCTTAAGAATAGTCGGAAAAAAAGCCCTGGAATGATTACCCTGATAATTATTTATCACCAGAGGTTCTTCTGGTCCGTTACAGACGCTATAAGGTGCTGAAAAGTAATAGAGAGAGCAGTTAAGCAAATTATTGTAAACAGGTCAGAAGAAAAGCAGAAATGGCCAGCGCGCGCCCGCTGGCCGGTGTATTACGCCTTTTGCAGCTTCTCCACTTCGCCTGGCGCAGCCGCAGGTTGCCGCTGGCCCAGCTTATATTTCACCAGCAGGGCGATGGCCGACAGAAATGCCGGGATAGCCAGCAGGGAGAAAATTGTTTCGAAAGAGAGCTGGGCCTGCATCAGGAATGCGCCGCTAAACGCCCCGAGAATGCCGCCAAAGCGGCCAATACCCAGCATCCAGGCCACGCCGGTTGCGCGTCCCTGAGTGGGATAGAAGCCAGCAGCTAGCGCCGGCATCGACGATTGCGCGCCGTTCATAATGCTGCCGGCGATAAATACCATTATCCCCATCAGCAGCAGGTTATGGGTTGAGAAACCGACCAGACAAACAAAGACCCCCGTCAGCAGCCAGCCTACCGCCACGACTTTGTTTGGATTGAGCTTATCCATCAGCGCGCCGAGAATGAGTACGCCAATGCCGCCACCCAGCGGGAACAGCGCGGTGATAATGGAGGCCTGGCTCATCGTCGCCCCGGTTTCGCGGATGAGCAGCGGCAGCCAGCTGGTCAGTAAATAGAAGATCAGCAGGCCCATAAAGTAGGTCAGGCAAAGCATCACGGTGCCGACGGCGTAGCGCGGAGAAAAAATCACGCCGATGGACGATTTCTCTTTTACCTGGCCCGCTTCGCGTAGCTCAAATTCCGCCTGCTCAGGAACAGGTGCGATGCGGCGCAGGATCGCGGCGATACGCTGCGCAGGCTGGCGTTTGACCACCATATAGCGCGCGGATTCCGGTAGGAAAAAGATCAAAACGACCGCCAGCAGCAGCGGCATTACGCCACCGAGCACCAGCACGCTTTGCCAGCCGTAATGGGGGATCATCCAGGCGGAGAGAAAACCGCCCAGCGAGGAGCCCATTGGAAAGCCAACGAACATCAGATTGACCATTAGCGCTCTGCGGCGCTCAGGGGCATATTCGCTCATCAGCGTCGCGGCGTTCGGCATGGCGGCACCCAGCCCAAGGCCGGTGAGAAAACGCAACAGCGTTAGCTGATTAAGGCTGGTAGCAAAGGCGGTCAGCAGGCTGAAGCCGCCGAAAACCACAATGGACAAAATCAGAACTTTTTTGCGCCCAACGCGATCGGCGAGCGGTCCGGCGGTCAGCGCGCCGACGGCGAGCCCGACTAAGGCGGCGCTCATCACCGGGCCTAACGCCGATTTTTCGACGCCCCATTCCTGTACCAGGTCAGAGGCGATAAAGCCGATTATCGCGGTATCGAATCCGTCCATCGCGACGGTGATAAAACATAAGGCCAGAATCATCCACTGGTATTTCGTGAAGGGATGTTCATTGATAAAAGCCTGAATATCGATGGTTGTTTTCTTCATGCGGCATTCCTGGCAGGCAGAGCGGGGGACAGAGATATACCCGTCATACTTCAAGTTGCCTGTGCGTTGGCTTCGCTCGTTCACCCCAGTCACTTACACCAGTAAGCGCCTGGGACTCTCTCACTTGCCGCGTTACGCGGCTTAAGGCCTCGCCCCTTACGGTGCCAGCGCAAGCGCTGTTCAAAACGGTTAACCGCTTTGTCCCGCAACTCGAATTACTTGGGGTATCGATTATTGTTATCTCCCTCGCGGTCGTTGATGTTGTTTGTGCGATTATCGAACAAAGAGCCGTTAATCGCTCATTTAATAAAATCATCGAACGGCGGTTCAGGCAATGCAGGCGAAAAGGGAAGCGTGCGATTATCGTCCACTTTGCGACGTGGGCAGAAAAGAGAATAGGTTTATAATAGTAAAATCAAATAGTTAAGCGTTTCGCTCGAATGCCGGATGATAGCGGTAATTGTGATGAACTTAACAGCCGACGCGACTGGCCGCTAAAACGCTAAAAAGCCGGCTTTCAGGGAGGAAGATTGTGAGGAAAAGGTATCCTGCAAGGCCGACCTGGACTATCCTTGTCAGCGTCTGGCACGTGTGTGTCTGTTTGCGCTTTTTTTGGCTGAAAGGAGTAAAAAAATGGCGACAGGAAAGTCCTGCTCTCGCTGGTTTGCGGCTATTGCGGCCCTGTTAATGGTGGTTAGCCTGAGTGGGTGTTTTGATAAAGAAGGCGATCAGCGCAAAGCGTTCATCGATTTCCTGCAAAATACGGCAATGCGTAGCGGCGAACGTCTGCCGACGCTGACCGCCGATCAGAAAAAACAGTTTGGGCCTTTCGTTTCCGATTATGCGGTGATTTATGGCTATTCACAGCAGGTAAGCCAGGCGATGGATGCGGGTTTGCGTCCGGTGGTGGATAGCGTAAACGCGATCCGCGTACCGCAGGATTATGTCACCCAGCGCGAGCCGCTGCGTCAGGCAAACGGCGCCCTCGGCGTACTGAGCCAGCAGCTGGAGAATGCAAAAATGCAGGCGGATGCCGCTCACGGCGCGCTGAAGCAGGGGGACGATCTCAAGCCGGTCTTCGACCAGGTGTATAATAAAGTCGTGACCGCGCCGGCGAATGCGCTACAGCCGCTTATTCCGGCCGCTCAGGTCTTTACCCAGCAGCTGGTGCAGGTAGGCGATTTTATTGCTCAGCAAGAATCCCAGGTTAGCTTTGCGGCGAACGGTATTCAGTTCCCGACTTCGCAGCAGGCCAGCCAGTACAATACGCTGATTGGCCCGCTGGCCGCTCAGCACCAGGCCTTCAACCAGGCGTGGACGGCAGCTGTTAACGCGACTCGTTAATGGCTCTGATAGCCCGGGCAAGGCTTCACCTTCGCCCGGGTTTTCTTTTCCCCTTCTCACTTCACCTGCGGATTCACGCAGTTCTTTTCCACTTTACCGTTCAGAGCATCAATCAGGTTATCCACCGCGCAGGCCGCCATGTTATAGCGGGTTTCATGCGTTGCGGAGCCAATATGCGGCACGGCAACAACGTTCGGCATAGTCAGCAGCGGGGAGTCTTTCGCCAGCGGCTCTTGTTCGAAAACGTCCAGTCCGGCGGCGTGAATAACCCCTTCCTGCAGCGCGGCAATCAGCGCCTTTTCGTCCACTACCGGGCCGCGCCCGGCGTTAATAAAGATGGCGCTGGACTTCATTTTGGCGAACTGTTCTTTGCCGAACAGATGATAAGTCTCGTCGGTCAGCGGTAGGATCAGGCAGACAAAATCCGCTTCCTGCAGCAGGGTATCGAGATCGCAATAGCGGGCGTTAAAGCGCTCTTCCGCCTGCGGGTGCTGGCGGCGGGCATTGTAGAGAATCGGCATACCGAAGCCCGCGTGGGCGCGCTGGGCGAGCGCCATCCCGATACGCCCCATACCCACGATGCCGAGGGTTTTATGATGCACATCGTTGCCAAACCAGTCCGGACCGATGCTTTTGGTCCACTCCCCGGCCTTCACGCGGTTAGCCACCTCAACCACCCGACGCGCGGTGCTCAGTAACAGGGCCATTACGGTATCGGCGACGGTTTCGGTCAGCACGGTCGGGGTGTGCATCAGCAGCACCTTACGCGCATTCAGCGCCTCGACGTCGAAGTTATCGTAACCGACGGAAATGGTCGAGGTCGCACGAAGCTTGGGCATTTTCTCCAGTAACGCGGTATCGACTTTTTCGCTGGAACCCAGCAGGCCAACCGCTTCAGCGAACGCGTCGGCGTGCTGCGAAACGGTCTCCGGACGCAGGTTTTTCACCTGAGTGACGGTAAAGTGTTGTTCCAGACGCTGTTGCAGGTCGTCGGGAAGCGTTTTGTAGAGAATAACTGACGGCTTCATGCGGTTCTCCGTTGCGTTAAGGTTTCAGGCGTGACGTGCGCCAAGCGGAAGTTTTTGATTATTAGCAGGCTTAACAATCAAAGTAAGCCATACCGAGACGAAAAGCGCCACTCCCATGAAAATGTACGAGGCTGCGGGGCTGCCGGTGGTGCCGTTCAGGTAACCGACAAACCATGAACCGAAGAACGAACCCAGCGCGCCCATGCTGTTAATCAGGGCCATGGCGCCGCCGGCGACGTTGCGCGGCAGCATCTCAGGAATGATGGCGAAGAACGGCCCGTAGGGGGCGTACATCGCCGCGCCGGCAATCACCAGCAGGGTGTACGAGATCCAGAAATGGTTGGCGCCAACGGCCCAGGAACCAATAAAGGCGAAGGCGGCAATCAGCAGCAGCGGCCAGACAAACAGCTTGCGGTTCTGCATTTTATCAGAGGCCCAGGAGACTACGATCATCGCGATGGTCGCCGCCAGATAGGGAACCGAGGAGAGCCAGCCGACTTCGACCATGCCCATATTCTCGCCGCCACTGCGGATAATGGACGGCAGCCACAGAACGAAACCGTAAACCCCGATGCTCCAGGCGAAATACTGCATGCACAGCAGGATAACATTGCGCGAGCGGAAGGCTTCGCCGTAGTTGCGCACCGGTTTGATTCCCTGCTGTTCACGCTCCAGCTGCTCCTGTAACGCGGCTTTTTCACTTTCCGCCAGCCAGTTGACCTGCGATGGTTTATCTTTTACCAGCACCCACCAGCAGAAGGCCCAAATTACCGCCGGAACCCCTTCAATAATAAACATTTCCCGCCAGCCGAAAGCCTGGATGAGATAGCCGGATACGACCGACATCCACAGCACCGTCACCGGGTTACCGAGGATCAGGAAGGTATTGGCGCGAGAGCGTTCAGATTTAGTAAACCAGTTGCTGATGTAAATCAGCATCGCCGGCATGACCGCAGCCTCGACAACCCCAAGAATAAAACGAATCGCCGCCAGCGCGGGGATATTGTGCACCATCCCGGTCAGCGAGGCGCAGGCACCCCACAGGATCAGACAGATAAAAATCAGTTTACGTACGCTGCGGCGTTCGGCGTAAATCGCGCCGGGGATCTGAAAGAAGAAGTAGCCGAGGAAGAACAGCGCTCCCAGCAGGGAGGAGATACCTTTGGTGATCCCCAGGTCTTCGGTAATACCGGCCGCCGAAGCGAAGCTGAAGTTAGCGCGGTCGAGGTATGCCAGGCTATACGTGATAAACACGATAGGCATGATGTACCACCAGCGTTTTGTTGCATTCGTTGAACTATTCATAGGTTTGCCTCTGTAATTGAGGTGACGCTCATCATAGAAAAGATTCGTTACGCCGCGCTGCATGTAGGGTACAGAACGGCCTGACGTTGTGCTGAATCTGTTTACTCGCCCAGCGCCTCGCGCGTGGGTAAGCCTTCGCTATCGCCCTGAACCTGAATGGCCAGGGAACCAATTTTATTTCCACGTTTTACCGCCTGCTGCAGCGGTTTTCCTTCTAACAGGGCGCTGATGACCCCGACGGCAAAACCATCGCCCGCGCCGACGGTATCGACGACGTTATCCACTTTTATTGCCGCGACGGCCCCCTGTTCGCCGTCGGCGGTTTTATACCAGGCGCCATCGGTTCCGGTTTTAATGATGACCGCGCGAACACCGTGGCGGAGATAAAAATCCGCAATAGCTTCCGGCGTTTGCTGGCCGGTCAGAATCATGCCTTCTTTTAAACCCGGCAGAACCCAGTCGGCCTGGAAGGCGAGCTGGTTAAGCTTCTCCACCATTTCGGCTTCGCTTTTCCACAGCACCGGCCGCAGATTGGGGTCGAACGAAATGGTTTTTCCCTGCGCCTTCATGGTGCGTGCCGCGCGGTCCAGCAGGGCGTATGAACTTTCCGACAGCGCGGCGGCCACGCCGCTTAAGTGCAGGTGGCGGGCGCTGGCGAAGTACGATTCGTTAAAGTCGTCCGGCGAAAGATGGCTGGCGGCGGATCCTTTACGGAAGTATTCCACGATGGGATCGGTTCCATTTTCAACTTTAGATTTCAGCTGAAAGCCGGTAGCGTAGCGGCTATCGGTGCTCACGCCGCAGGCGTCGATCCCCTCCTTCGCCAGCGTATTGAGGACGAAGCGGCCAAAGCTGTCCGCGCCAACGCGGCTTACCCAGCCGACGCTTAAGCCGAGGCGGGCCAGCCCGGTCGCGACGTTCAGCTCCGCGCCCGCCACGCGCTTCATAAAGTGTTCTACATCGGCCAGCTCGCCGGTTTCGGTGGCGACAAACATCGCCATAGCTTCGCCTATCGTGATGACATCTAATGGTTTTTGCATAACTTAATCCTCACGTAACAGCTTGACGTAGCGGCGGGTCACGGCCGTCAGGTCATGGCCAGTCAGCGGAAATTCGATCCCCCGCGGGGCATCGGCGGGCAGGTTGTTGAGCAGCGCCAGCCAGCGTGCGGAGGCCTCATCCGGCGGCACGGCGCGAAACTGCGAATGGTGCGGCTCAGCCGCCTTAACATGAATATAGCTAACGGCCGGGGCCAGGTGGCGCGCAGCCTCTTCCGGCGAGTCGCCGACCCATAGCCAGTTGCCCATATCAAAGGTGAGGGTGATCGGCAGCTGATTAACCCGGCAGGCGGCTTTGAAGCGCTGCATCGGCGCCAGCTGGCCGCAGTCGGTTTGGTCGTTTTCCACCACCAGCGCCATCCCGCTCTCCTGCAGAATTTCGCGCAGGGCTTCGAGGTCATCGTGGTGGCTAAAGTGGCCCAGCGAGAGCTTCAGCCACAGCGCGTTGAGCGTTTGCGCTTCCTGTAAAAAGTCGCTAAGACGCGGGTTGAGCGAGCCGTCTGCGGCAAACAGGGCTTCCGGCGCGGAATAGCAGACCAGCAGGCCGCGACGCTCAATGTCGGCCGCTAATTCCGCCAGGCGGGACAGTTCATCGGGGGTGAACAGTTCGCGGCGGATCTCTACGCCATCGGCGCCGGAACCGGCGATAAACGGCAGGACGGCGGACTGCCCGCCCAGCGCTTTAACGTGGTCATTCCCGTACGCGGCGGTAACGACAATAATCTTTCTGACCATCCCAATACTCCCGACGATTATCTGATGCGTTGCTTATTACGCTAGATGGTATCGGTTCCAAAGCAAAGGCCAGGATGTCTGATTTATGATCGCCATCACGAAGGATCGCTAGCGGGAGGTTGAGCCTCTGACGATCAGCTCTCCGGAAAATACCCTTTCGCAGACCGGGTCGGTGCTGCCTTCAATCCGGCGCACCACCTGCTCGACGGCGGCGAAGCCAATCTGCCAGGTCGGCTGTTTGAGCGTAGTAATCCCCACGCCCGCCAGCTCGGCCCACTCCAGTTCATCGAAGCCCAGCAGGCCGATATCGCTGCCCCAAATCAGGCCAACGCGTTTCAGGGAGCGTGCCACCTGCAGCGTCAGCGCGCCGTTGGCGGAAATTACCGCCTTACGCATGCCGCGATGGTGGGAGTGGAAATGACGCAGGACGTTATCCAGCATCGCGCCATCGTTCAACGGCACTTCGGCGTTTTCCGCGACGATGCCGGTATGGCGCTGGAGCGTCTGGCGAAACGCGCTCAGGCGCTCGCGACGGGTATTGACTGAGCCAAGGGGCTCGCTGAGGAACAACAGCGCTTCGAAGCCTTTCTCCACCAGATGTTCGGTGGCCGTGGTGGCGGCCTGGGTATTATCGAGGCCGACGACATCGCAGGCGAATTCCGGAATCTTGCGGTCGATAAGCACCATCGGCAGCGCCGACTGCTGCAGGCGGTTAAGGCCATCCTCACGCATCCCGACGGCGTTGACCACAATCCCCTCGACCTGGTAGCTGCGCAGCAGGTCGAGATAGTGCAGTTCCTGATCCAGCTCGTTGTTGGTATTACATACCAGTAGGGTGAATCCCTTTTCACGACAGGCCGCTTCAATACCGCTGAGCACGTTGACGGAGTAGGGATTGGTAATATCGGCGATGATCAGGCCGATCAGTCGGGTGCGGCCATGCTTCAGGCCGCGGGCCATCAGGCTGGGACGATAGTCGAGCTCGGCAATGGCTTTTTCAATGCGTCCCAGCAAATCGTCGGAAAGCAGGTGCTTCTCGCCGTTCAGATAGCGTGAAATGCTGGTTTTGCCGGTCTTTGCGGCTTTCGCCACATCGCTAATGGTTGCTCGCGCCGCTTTCGCCATGGTGGCTTCCTTTGCTGAAATCTGCACACACCTTAGCGCGAAAATCCGCTATATCAAGCATTTTGCCCGGCGATTCACCGGGCAAAGGGGGAGGTTACTGCAGCGGGCTGAGGGTAATTTCCACGCGGCGGTTCTGCGCTTTCCCTTCCGCCGTGCTGTTGCTGGCGATGGGGTTCGCCGGACCCATGCCGGTCGTGCGGATGCGACTGGCCGCTACGCCCTGGGTGATAAGCGCGCTGGCGACGCTCTCCGCGCGCTGCTGAGAAAGACGCATATTCAGATCCTGGCTACCGGTACTGTCGGTATAGCCAACCACGTTAACCGCGGTTTTCTCATACTCTTTGAGCACCATTGCCACCCCGGTCAGGGTATTGGCGCCTGCCGGTTTGAGATTGGCGCTGCTGCTGTCGAAGGTCACATTGTTTGGCATATTCAGTACGATATTGTCACCGTTGCGCGTCACGCTTACGCCGGTTCCCTGCATTTTGTCGCGCAGCTTCGCTTCCTGCACGTCCATGTAGTAACCGATGCCGCCGCCCAGCGCTGCACCGGCCGCTGCGCCAATCAGCGCGCCTTTGCCGCGGTCATGTTTGGAAGAGGAGAGCACGCCGACGCCTGCGCCGACCAATGAACCAATGCCCGCGCCGATCCCGGATTTACCCGCTTCGCGTTCGCCAGTGTAGGGGTTGGTGGTACAGCCAGAAATGACCAGTGCGCCGCTAACGATAGCCGCAATCATGAGTACGCGTTTTTTCATCTTAATTCCTTAATCCTTTTTATTCTTTGCCACAGCGACCGTGACGGTTGATTATGACGCCCGAAGCCGGAGAAAATTCCGCAGAGAGCATCTCAATTTGTAAATAACATTGAACGGCTGAATAACTTGTCGTCACTACACCTGCTATCGCTGACCAGGAGCCCGTTTTGCCAACCTCATCTGCCACCAAAACTATTCTGACCGCCGCCCACTGGGGACCCATACTGGTCGAAACCGATGGTGAAAACGTCATCTCGTCGCGCGGAGCGCTTGATACGCCTTTCGCCAACTCCCTGCAAACTGCCGTGCGCGATCAGGTGCACAGCAAAACTCGGGTACGTTACCCGATGGTGCGTAAGGGCTTCCTCGCCTCGCCAGAAAGCCCACAAGGCGTGCGCGGGCAGGACGAGTTTGTGCGGGTGAGCTGGGAGCAGGCGCTGGATCTGATTCACGCTCAGCATCGACGCATTCGCGACAGTTATGGCCCGAGCGCCATCTTCGCGGGTTCCTACGGCTGGCGTTCTAACGGCGTGCTGCACAAAGCGGCGACGCTGCTCCAACGCTATATGAGCCTGGCGGGCGGTTATACCGGGCATCTGGGCGATTATTCCACCGGCGCGGCGCAGGCGATCATGCCGTACGTGGTTGGCGGTAATGAGGTTTATCAGCAGCAGACCAGCTGGCCAATGGTGCTGGAACATAGCGATGTGGTGGTGCTGTGGAGCGCTAACCCATTAAATACGCTAAAAATTGCCTGGAATGCTTCCGATGAGCAGGGCATCCCGTGGTTCGATCGTCTGCGTCAGAGCGGGAAGCGGGTGATCTGCATCGATCCAATGCGATCGGAAACGGCGGAATTCTTTGGCGACGCGGCGGAGTGGATCGCCCCGCATATGGGCACCGACGTGGCGCTGATGCTCGGTATCGCCCATACGCTGGTGGAAAACGGCTGGCAGGATGACGCGTTTTTGGCCCGCTGCACCAGCGGCTATGACGTTTTCGCCCGCTATCTGACCGGGGAGAGCGACGGAACGGCCAAAACGGCGGAATGGGCGGCGGCGATCTGCGGCATTAGCGCGGAGAAAATTCGCGAACTGGCACAACTTTTCCACGAACACACCACCATGTTAATGTCCGGCTGGGGAATGCAGCGCCAGCAGTTTGGCGAACAAAAGCACTGGATGCTGGTGACCCTTGCCGCCATGCTCGGCCAGATCGGCACCGAGGGCGGAGGCTTTGGCCTCTCCTATCACTTTGCCAACGGCGGCAACCCTACGCGCCGCGCGGCGGTGCTGGCCTCAATGCAGGGCAGCGTGGCGGGCGGTACCGATGCAGTGGAAAAAATCCCGGTCGCGCGCATCGTTGAAGCGCTGGAAAACCCCGGGGCGTCTTATCAACATAACGGTATGGAACGCCGCTTCCCGGATATCCGCTTTATCTGGTGGGCGGGCGGCGCCAACTTTACCCATCATCAGGATACCAATCGCCTGATCCGCGCCTGGCAAAAGCCGGAGCTGGTGGTGATTTCCGAATGCTTCTGGACCGCGGCGGCGCGCCATGCCGATATCGTCCTGCCTGCGACAACCTCATTTGAACGCAACGATATGACGATGACCGGCGATTACAGTAACCAGCATCTGGTGCCGATGAAGCGGGTGGTCGCGCCGCGCGATGAAGCGCGCGATGATTTCGAGGTCTTCGCCGATCTCAGCGAGCGCTGGGAAGCGGGCGGGCGGGAGCGCTTCACTGAGGGTAAAAACGATCTGCAGTGGCTGGAGACGTTTTACCAGATTGCCGCCCAGCGCGGCGCGGCGCAGCAGGTTTCCCTGCCGCCGTTCGCCCAGTTCTGGCAGGACAATCAGTTGATTGAAATGCCGGAAAATCCTGAAAACGCGCGTTTCGCCCGCTTTGCCGCCTTCAGGGCCGATCCGCTGGCGAATCCGCTGAAAACCGCCAGCGGAAAAATTGAAATTCACTCGCCGACCATCGCCGGGTTTGCTTATGCGGATTGCCCGCCGCATCCTATGTGGCTGGAGCCGGACGAGTGGCACGGCAATGCGCAGGCAGGCCAGCTTCAGGTGCTTTCCGCGCATCCGGCGCATCGCCTTCATAGCCAGCTCAACCAGACGTCGCTGCGTGAACGGTACGCTGTGGCGGGCCGTGAACCGTTAACCCTTCATCCGCAGGATGCGCAGGCGCGCAATATTGCCGATGGCGATCTGGTGCGGGTATGGAATTCACGCGGTCAGGTGCTGGCCGGCGCAGTGGTAACCGAGGGTATCCGTCCGGGGGTTATCTGCCTGCATGAAGGGGCGTGGCCGGATCTCGACGCTCAGGCGGGTATCTGCAAAAACGGTGCGGTAAACGTGCTTACCAAAGATATTCCCACCTCGCGGCTGGGCAACGGCTGCGCCGGAAATACGGCGCTGGCCTGGCTGGAAAAATATACCGGACCCGAGCTTACGCTGACGGCATTTGATCCGCCGACCAATGCATAATCCAGGTTGGATGCTGGGTTTCATCCTGCCATGCGCAGTCTTCAATGCGGAAGCCTTGCGCATGGTAGAAATTTACCGCCTGAACGTTTTTCTGATATACCTCGAGGCTGAGCCAGCCGTAGTGTTTTTTGACTTCGCTGATTAGCGCGCTGCCGATACCCTGTCTGACGGCGTCCGGCGCAACGAACAGCGCGCCGATGAAGCGGGATTCCATTACGCTGATAAAGCCCTTCAGCATGCCATCCTGTTCCCAGACCCAGGTTTGGGCGGCGGGCAGATAAACGTCGCGCACTATCGCCAGGCTATCATGCCAGTAGCTTTCGGCGATAAACGGGTGCGCGTGGATCGTACTTTCCAGCCACAGCTCAAGCAGCGGGCCGGTTTCGCTAGCGTCCCAGTGACGAATCATCCTGGCCTCCTGTGCGACAGAAACAGCCGGTGACGTGGTCATTGACCAGACCGCAGGCCTGCATAAAGGAGTAGCAGATAGTGGAGCCGACAAACTTAAAGCCGCGTTTTTTCAGCGCTTTCGATAGCGCGTCAGAAGCGGGGGTGGTTGTCGGGATCTCCGCCAGCGTGGCGGCGGTCGTCACCTGCGGTTGATTGTCGACGAACGACCAGACGAAATCTGCGAAAGGTTCGCCATTTTCTTCCATTGCCAGGAAGGCGCGAGCGTTGCCGATGATGGCCTGGATTTTACCGCGGTGGCGAATAATACCGGCGTCGAGAAGCAGACGTTCAATATCTTCTTCACCCATAGCGGCGACGCGAACCGGGTCAAACTGGTGAAAAGCGTTGCGGTAGTTTTCACGCTTTTTCAGCACGGTGATCCACGATAGTCCGGCCTGCTGGCCCTCAAGGCAAATCATCTCAAACAGCTTACGAGGATTCTTTTCCGCAACGCCCCACTCGCTATCGTGATACTCAATGTATAAAGGATCCTGACTGACCCATCCGCAACGTTGCATCTGCCTCTCCCTTTTGTCATAAAAATCAGTCGTTCAACTTGACGGCTGAAAGATAAAGATAATAGTTAATACAGGGTTATTATTCCCACAGCAGGAATAGGGCACCCCATAAAAAAACACAGCAACTTTGCCGTTTCGGCTCTTTTTGGAGTCGCATTAATGATAATAAAGAAATGCAATGGCCTCCGGGGATTCCTGGTCCCGGCGTGCGTATCCGTCTGGGCGTCGTGTGTTGCCGGTGCGAATGCCTGGCAACAGGAATATATCGCTATCGATACAAAAAGTAATACAGCGGAACGCTATACATGGGACAGCGATCACCAACCGCGCTATGAAGATATTCTCGCGGAGCGGATAAATGCGGCCGACGATCCTTCAGGACTGGCATTTAATAAGGCAGTCTCCCCGGCAGATAGCGCCCGCGGGATGAGCGTCGGCTGGAATTTCTCTCTGCTCGAGGGCATGACGTCCGGTCCGGTAGCCAGTTTACATACCGATTTGACTTCGCCGCTGCTTAGCCGAAATGCCGCCGGAGCCGGCTATGTGAATACGCTGGGCTGGCGGGTCGATTACCAGAAATTATGGGGCGTACATCCGTGGGCGCAGGTGAGCTATAACCAGGGATTAACGACGGATTCTGGCGGGCCGAATCGCGCGCAGGATGGCGCCTGGCGGGACGTGACCTTTGGCGCGGATATGTCGCTTAACCCCCATATAGCCGCCTGGGCGGCGCTATCGCAGGCGGATAATGTGACCTCCGGGGAAAACTATCTCTATTTAATGGGCGTGAGCGCCAATTTTTAATTTATTTGTATCATGTTTTATTTAATTTATTAACGTATCAGTTACAGCAGTGACGCATCTTGCAGCGATAGTGGACACTAACTTTGCAGTAAATATTTAAGGCGTGAATGTTTTGCAATGTCATTCATTCCGTCTTTTATGCATTTCATTCCGCAGTAGCGGCAGCTCATGCCTTTTTTCCCCAGGCTTAAAGGGGACTTCGTTATGGTGGCGGCAGTTAATTATTCAGGACAACTGCTATGAACGCTGCAAACCGTCAATACACCCGCTGGCTCACGCTGCTCGGCACTATCATTACGCAATTTGCGCTGGGATCGGTTTATACATGGAGTTTGTTCAATAGTTCCCTTTCCGCCAGGCTGAACGAACCGGTAAGCCAGGTGGCATTCTCATTTGGCCTGCTAAGCCTTGGTCTGGCGCTCTCCTCATCCGTGGCGGGTAAATTACAGGAACGTTTTGGCGTCAAACGCGTCACCATGGCGTCAGGCGTTCTGCTGGGCCTCGGTTTCTTCCTTACTGCTCATTCAAACAGCCTGATGATGCTGTGGCTGAGCGCGGGCCTGCTGGTGGGGCTGGCAGACGGCGCCGGCTATCTGCTCACGCTGTCAAACTGCGTCAAATGGTTCCCGGAACGTAAGGGGCTGATCTCCGCCTTTTCCATCGGTTCTTATGGGCTTGGCAGCCTGGGCTTTAAATTTATTGATTCCCATCTGCTGGCGACGGTCGGCCTTGAGAAAACCTTTATTATCTGGGGCGCAATCGTGCTGGTGATGATTGTGTTCGGCGCGACGCTGATGAAAGACGCACCGAACCATACCGCTACCGCCAACAACGGCGTCGTCGAAAACGACTTCACCCTTGCCGAATCGATGCGTAAACCACAGTACTGGATGCTGGCGGTAATGTTCCTGACCGCCTGCATGAGCGGCCTGTACGTGATTGGCGTGGCGAAAGATATTGCCCAGGGGATGGTGCACCTTGATGTGGCGACGGCAGCTAACGCGGTTACGGTAATCTCTATCGCTAACCTTAGCGGTCGCCTGGTGCTGGGGATCCTGTCTGATAAAATGTCCCGTATTCGAGTGATTACCATCGGGCAGGTTGTTTCGCTTATCGGTATGGCGGCGCTGCTGTTCGCTCCGCTGAACGCTACCACTTTCTTCGCCGCCATTGCCTGCGTGGCCTTTAACTTCGGCGGTACGATTACCGTCTTCCCGTCGCTGGTTAGCGAATTCTTTGGTCTCAATAACCTGGCGAAAAACTACGGCGTGATTTATCTCGGCTTTGGTATCGGCAGCATTTGCGGTTCCCTGATTGCGTCCCTGTTCGGCGGTTTCTACGTGACCTTCTGCGTCATCTTTGCGCTGCTGATTCTCTCCCTGGCGCTATCGACCACCATCCGCCAGCCGAAAAGTGAGATTTATCACGAAGCGCATGCCTGAAGCCGGGCGTTATCGTGGTCTCGATGATTAATCACCTAAGCTAATAGTGCCAATCCAACCAAATGTTTTGTAAATGTTTGGTTGGATCACATTCCCTCCTGATACTTTTCCCTTCCGCTGTGGTCTACTTAGCGCGCATTGTAGAGGTTTCTTATAACCAAGCTAAACGCACTTTATTAACCTGCTTACTTATATTGCTTAAGTCGGGCGGTTTTATCTCTTCGTTTTCCAGGTTTTTTGCATGAAATACATTAAAACGATGACGCAGCTGAAGCTCAGTATCTGGCTGGCGCTGTACATCGGCTGGTTTATGAACGCTGCCGTACTCTTCCGCCGCTTCGAAGGGTACGCTCAGGAATTTACCATCTGGAAAGGACTCTCAGGGGCAGTGGAACTGGTCGGGACTTTCCTGGTCACCTTCTTTCTGCTGCGTATTTTGTCGCTGTTCGGACGCCGGGTCTGGCGTATCCTCGCGACTATCGTCGTTCTATTCTCCGCTGCCGCCAGCTATTACATGACCTTCCTGAACGTGGTGATCGGCTACGGGATTATCGCCTCGGTGATGACCACCGACATCGACTTATCCAGAGAGGTGATCGGCTGGCACCTGATCCTCTGGCTGGTGCTGATGAGCGCGCTGCCGCTGCTGCTTATCTGGAGCAACCGCTGCCGCTTCACGCTGCTGCGGCAAATTCGTACCCCTGGCCAGCGGATGAAGAATATTACGATTGTATTGCTGGCGGGATTGATGGTCTGGGGGCCAATCCGTTTGCTGGAGGTCCGTCAGAAGAACTTCGAGCGGAGCTCAGAGGTCGATCTGCCAAGCTACGGCGGCGTAGTGGCTAACTCCTACCTGCCGTCAAACTGGCTTTCGGCGCTGGGGCTGTACGCGTGGGCGCAGGTTGATGAGTCATCGGATACTAAATCCCTGATTAATCCGGCGAAAAAATTTACCTACGTGGCGCCCGAAGGGCTCGACGATACCTACGTGGTGTTTATCATCGGCGAAACCACCCGCTGGGATCATATGGGGATTCTGGGCTATAGCCGTAATACCACGCCTAAGCTGGCGCAGGAGAAAAACCTGGTCGCTTTTCGCGGATACTCCTGCGATACCGCGACTAAGCTGTCCCTGCGCTGTATGTTCGTCCGTCAGGGCGGGGCGGATGATAATCCGCAGCGGACGCTGAAAGAGCAGAACGTTTTTGCCGTTCTGCATCAGCTTGGCTTTACCGGCGACCTGTATGCCATGCAGAGCGAGATGTGGTTCTACAGCAACACGATGGCGAACAATATCGCCTATCGCGAGCAGATTGGCGCGGAGCCGAGTAACCGCGGCAAGAGCGTTGACGATATGCTGCTGGTGGACGAAATGAAGCGCGGTCTGGCGAAGAATCCCAATGGTAAGCATCTGATTATTCTGCATACCAAAGGGTCGCACTTTAACTATACCCAGCGCTATCCGCGCAGTTTTGCGCAGTGGCAGCCGGAGTGCGTTGGCGTCGATAATAAGTGTTCGAAGGCTGAGCTGATTAACTCGTATGATAACAGCGTGACCTATGTCGATCACTTTATTGTCAGCGTGCTGGATCAGCTGCGGGATAAGAAAGCGATTGTTTTCTATGCCGCCGACCACGGCGAGTCCATTAATGAGCGCGAGCACCTGCACGGTACGCCTCGCAAGATGGCGCCGCCGGAGCAGTTCCGCGTGCCGATGATGGTATGGATGTCGGATAAGTATCTGGCGTCTCCCGATCATGCCGCCTCTTTTGCTCGTCTGAAGCAGCAGGCAGCCATGAAGGTGCCGCGCCGCCACGTAGAGCTGTATGACACCATTATGGGCTGTCTTGGCTATACTTCGCTGGATGGCGGGATTAACCAATATAACAACTGGTGCCACGTTCCTGACGCTGCGGCGAAAAAGCCGTAGCGGAGTGGCGAGTTTCTCGCCGCTTGAGCGACTTTTTCATAATAAGGCATTGACGGGTGTGTATCGCAGCAGTAAGATGCGCCCGCATTCGGTGATTGGCGCAGCCTGGTAGCGCACTTCGTTCGGGACGAAGGGGTCGGAGGTTCGAATCCTCTATCACCGACCAAATTCAAAAGCCTGCTCAACGAGCAGGCTTTTTTGCATCTGTAGCTTTTACTGATATGCAGCATCGCCTCCGGGAATTTCAGCCGCACCGCACACCGCTCCCGGGGGCGGCGCAATGCGCCTTGCCCGGGCTACAGGTTCAGCATTGTCTGCGGGCAGGTAGCCCGGACAGATGCGCAGCATCGCCTCCGGGGATTTCAGCCGCACCGCACACCGCTCCCGGGGGCGGCGCAAAGCGCCTTGCCCGGGCTACAGGTTCAGCATTGTTTGCGGGCAGGTAGCCCGGACAGATGCGCAGCATCGCCTCCGGGAAAAGGCGCTGCCTGCTAAGAGTGTGAAAAAACGCATCCATCCTCATTTCCTGCCGCCAATTCCCTGTTTTGTGACATCTTCCATTGTATTTTTTTATATATACTCCGATCTTTTTTCGCGAAGCTTATGGATAACTTCAGCATTTTCCGCTGTGCGTTTTAACGTTCACGCTATTTATCGCTCACATATTGGTCACATCGCAAGAAATTTTTACCATTTCCTGGAATTGCTTATGACTGCCTGTTGAAAAATATAAAGGGCTTTATTCTGTCTATTGGCCGCTAGCATAAATTTCTCTGCTGGAAATAGCGCATTGCACTTTTTTTAATCTTTGCCTGCCGATTCTCACCCCGGATGTAAAACCAGGTTGGCTGTATTGACGTTTCCCCATTCTGTTGACAGATTGTAGGGCATGAGGGGCATTTCATGGAGAATCCGTACTGCAACTCAGTCGTTTTTGCGAAAGGAATCCCCATCTCTCTCAACGCTTTCGGGCACCACCGACCGGACCGGGTATATTCTAAATAGTTCGAGCTGCGGGAAGGCGGCAAGCTTGAGAATCCCCAGGAGCATAGATGGCTATGTGACTGGAGCGATCGAGCGCAGCCAACGCATCCGTAGTTCGAAATATGACGAATAAAAATAAATAAAGGTCTGGCGGATATATGCAAACAACATCACATTTGGAGCAGAATAATGAGTATTTCCTTGAAGAAATCAGGGATGCTGAAGCTTGGTCTGAGCCTGGTTGCCATGACCGTCGCAGCAAGCGTACAAGCGAAGACCCTGGTTTATTGTTCAGAAGGTTCGCCGGAAGGCTTTAACCCACAGCTTTTCACCTCTGGTACCACCTATGACGCCAGCTCAGTGCCAATTTATAACCGCCTGGTAGAATTCAAAACCGGCACCACGGAAGTTATTCCGGGCCTGGCGGAGAAATGGGAAGTTAGTGAAGACGGAAAAACCTATACTTTCCATCTGCGTAAAGACGTGAAGTGGCAGGATAACAAAGATTTTAAACCGACCCGCACGCTGAACGCCGATGACGTCGTTTTCTCATTCGACAGACAAAAAAATACCAATAACCCGTACCACAAAGTGTCTGGCGGCAGCTATGAATACTTTGAAGGCATGGGATTACCAGACCTGATTAGCGAAGTGAAGAAAGTGGACGATAATACCGTCCAGTTCGTGCTCACCCGTCCGGAATCGCCGTTCCTTGCCGACCTCGCTATGGACTTCGCCTCTATTCTGTCAAAAGAGTATGCCGATAACATGCTGAAAGCCGGTACGCCGGAGAAAGTGGACCTCAACCCAATCGGTACCGGTCCGTTCCAGCTGCTGCAGTATCAAAAAGACTCCCGTATTCTCTATAAAGCCTTCCCGGGTTACTGGGGCACTAAGCCGAAAATCGATCGCCTGGTCTTCTCCATCACCCCTGATGCTTCCGTGCGCTACGCTAAGCTGCAGAAAAATGAATGCCAGATCATGCCGTACCCGAACCCGGCAGACATCGCGCGCATGAAGGAAGACAAAAATATCACCCTGCTGGAACAGCCGGGTCTGAACGTCGGCTACCTCTCTTTCAACACCGAGAAGAAGCCGCTGGATGATGTCAAAGTTCGTCAGGCGCTGACCTACGCGGTAAACAAAGAAGCGATTATCAAAGCCGTTTATCAGGGCGCCGGCCAGGCCGCGAAGAACCTGATCCCGCCGACCATGTGGGGCTATAACGACGACATTAAAGACTACACCTACGATCCAGAAAAAGCGAAAGCGCTGCTGAAAGAGGCAGGACTGGAAAAAGGCTTTACCATCGACCTGTGGGCGATGCCGGTACAGCGTCCGTATAACCCGAACGCGCGCCGTATGGCTGAGATGATTCAGGCCGACTGGACTAAAGTTGGCGTCCAGGCCAAGATCGTGACCTTCGAGTGGGGTGAATACCTCAAGCGCGCGAAAGCGGGCGAGCACCAGACCGTAATGATGGGCTGGACCGGCGACAACGGGGATCCGGATAACTTCTTCGCGACCCTGTTTAGCTGCGCCGCGGCAAAAGACGGTTCTAACTACTCCCGCTGGTGCTACAAGCCGTTTGAAGACTTGATTCAACCGGCTCGCGCTACCGACGACCACAACAAGCGTATTGAGCTGTACAAACAGGCTCAGGTTGTGATGCATGACCAGGCGCCGGCGCTGATCGTCGCTCACTCCACCGTCTATGAGCCGGTGCGTAAAGAGGTCAAAGGCTACGTGGTCGATCCATTAGGTAAACACCACTTCGATAACGTCTCTATCGAATAATAACAGCGTGTTTCCCCTCTCCCCGCCTTGGGGAGAGGGAATTGACATTTGTGAGCAATACAGACGTCCTGTCACCAGGCGGGTCGTCACTAGAGAGAATCCGGGTTATGTTGCAGTTCATTCTCCGACGTTTGGGACTTGTCATCCCGACATTTATCGGTATTACCCTTCTCACTTTTGCCTTCGTTCATATGATTCCCGGCGACCCGGTGATGATTATGGCGGGCGAACGTGGTATTTCCCCTGAACGTCACGCGCAGCTGCTGGCCGAGATGGGCCTTGATAAACCGATGTGGCAGCAGTACGTCAACTATATTTGGGGCGTGATGCACGGTGATTTGGGCATCTCGCTGAAAAGCCGTATTCCCGTCTGGGAAGAGTTCGTACCGCGCTTTAAAGCCACGATGGAGCTGGGCGTCTGCGCGATGATTTTTGCCGTCATTGTCGGTATCCCGGTGGGCGTGCTGGCGGCGGTTAAGCGCGGCTCTATCTTCGACCACACCTCCGTTGGCCTCGCGCTGACCGGCTACTCTATGCCCATCTTCTGGTGGGGCATGATGCTAATCATGCTGGTGTCGGTGCAGCTCAATCTGACGCCGGTTTCCGGGCGTATCAGCGATACCGTCTTCCTTGACGATACCCTGCCGTTGACCGGATTTATGCTGATCGATACCGCGATTTGGGGCGAGCCGGGCGACTTTATTGATGCGGTAATGCATATGATCCTGCCCGCAGTGGTGCTGGGGACGATTCCCCTGGCGGTGATCGTGCGTATGACCCGTTCGTCGATGCTGGAAGTGCTGGGTGAGGATTATATCCGTACCGCGCGCGCGAAAGGCCTGACGCGGATGCGGGTAATCATCGTGCATGCTTTACGTAACGCGATGCTGCCGGTGGTCACGGTTATCGGCCTGCAGGTCGGTACGCTGCTGGCGGGGGCTATCCTGACCGAAACCATCTTCTCCTGGCCGGGCCTTGGCCGCTGGCTGATTGATGCGCTGCAGCGCCGCGACTATCCGGTGGTGCAGGGCGGGGTGCTGCTGGTGGCGACGATGATTATTCTCGTCAACCTGCTGGTCGACCTATTGTACGGCGTGGTGAACCCGCGTATCCGGCATAAGAAGTAAGGGGCCATCATGTCACAAGTTACTGAAAATAAAGTTGTCGCCGCGCCGGTGCCAATGACCCCGTTGCAGGAGTTCTGGCACTATTTTAAACGTAATAAAGGCGCCGTCGTGGGGCTGGCCTATGTCGCGGTGATGATCATCATCGCCGTCTTCGCCAACTTCCTCGCGCCTTACAATCCGGCGGATCAGTTCCGCGATGCGCTGCTGGCTCCGCCGTTCTGGCAGGAGGGCGGCAGCATGTCCCACCTGCTTGGCACCGATGACGTTGGCCGCGATATCCTGTCGCGCCTGATGTACGGCGCGCGCCTGTCGCTGCTGGTAGGCTGTCTGGTCGTTGTGCTATCGCTGATCCTCGGTGTGGTACTCGGTCTTGTCGCGGGCTATTTTGGCGGCGTGATTGACTCGGTCATTATGCGCGTTGTCGACATTATGCTGGCCCTGCCAAGTCTGCTGCTGGCGCTGGTGCTGGTGGCCATCTTCGGCCCGTCGATCGTCAATGCCTCAATAGCGCTGACCTTTGTCGCCCTGCCGCACTACGTGCGTCTGACCCGCGCGGCGGTGCTGGTAGAGGTGAACCGCGATTACGTCACCGCTTCCCGCGTGGCGGGGGCCGGCGCGATGCGTCAGATGTTCATCAACATTCTTCCTAACTGCCTTGCGCCGCTGATTGTTCAGGCGTCTCTGGGCTTCTCTAACGCCATTCTCGATATGGCCGCTCTTGGCTTCCTTGGCATGGGTGCGCAGCCGCCGACACCGGAGTGGGGCACGATGCTCTCCGACGTGTTGCAGTTCGCGCAGAGCGCCTGGTGGGTCGTCACCTTTCCCGGTGTCGCTATCCTGCTGACGGTGCTGGCATTTAACCTGATGGGTGACGGTCTGCGTGACGCGCTCGATCCCAAACTGAAGCAGTAAGAGGTTCGAGATGGCGTTATTAAATGTAGATAAACTCTCGGTGCACTTCGGCGACGAAGGGACGCCGTTCCGCGCCGTAGATCGCGTGAGCTACAGCGTAAATCAGGGCGAAGTGGTTGGTATCGTCGGCGAGTCCGGTTCGGGTAAATCGGTTAGCTCTTTGGCGATTATGGGGCTGATTGACTATCCCGGCCGGGTGATGGCTGAAAAGCTGGAGTTTAACGGTCGCGACCTGAAGCGCATTTCCGAAAAAGAGCGCCGCCAGCTGGTGGGCGCGGAAGTGGCGATGATCTTCCAGGACCCGATGACCAGCCTGAATCCGTGCTATACCGTCGGCTACCAGATTATGGAAGCCATTAAGGTGCACCAGGGCGGCAACAAGAAAACCCGCGTGCAGCGGGCGATTGACCTGCTGACGCTGGTCGGTATCCCCGACCCGGCTTCGCGTCTTGATGTCTATCCGCATCAGCTTTCCGGCGGTATGAGCCAGCGCGTGATGATTGCGATGGCCATCGCCTGTCGGCCAAAGCTGCTGATTGCCGATGAACCCACGACGGCGCTGGATGTGACTATCCAGGCGCAGATCATTGAGTTGCTGCTTGAGCTGCAGCAAAAAGAGAATATGGCGCTGATCCTGATCACCCACGATCTGGCGCTGGTGGCCGAAGCGGCGCACAAAATCATCGTCATGTACGCGGGGCAGGTGGTGGAAACCGGCGACGCGAAGGATATCTTCCGCGCGCCTCGTCACCCCTATACGCAGGCGCTGCTGCGCGCGCTGCCGGAGTTCGCTCAGGATAAAGCGCGCCTTGCCTCGCTGCCGGGCGTGGTGCCGGGTAAATACGACCGTCCGAACGGCTGTTTGCTCAATCCGCGCTGCCCCTATGCGACAGACAAATGCCGCAGTGAAGAACCTGAGCTGAACCTGCTTAACGGCGGTCGCCAGTCGAAATGTCATTACCCACTTGATGATGCCGGGAGGCCTGGGCTATGAGTACGCATGAGGCCATCACGCAACAGCCTCTGTTGCTGGCCACCGATCTGAAAAAATACTACCCGGTGAAGAAGGGGCTGTTTGCGCCGGAACGCCTGGTCAAAGCGCTGGACGGCGTTTCGTTTACCCTTGAACGCGGTAAAACGCTGGCGGTGGTAGGGGAGTCTGGCTGCGGCAAGTCGACGCTCGGTCGTCTGCTGACGATGATTGAAATTCCCACCGGCGGGGAGCTTTACTACCAGGGACAGGACCTGTTGAAGCACGATCCGCAGGCGCAGAAGCTGCGCCGGCAGAAAATCCAGATTGTGTTCCAGAATCCCTACGGTTCGCTTAACCCGCGTAAAAAGGTGGGGCAGATTCTCGAGGAGCCGCTGCAGATCAACACCAGCTTGAGCAAAGAGCAGCGCCGGGAGAAGGCGCTGGCGATGATGGCGAAAGTGGGTCTGAAAACCGAACATTACGACCGTTATCCGCATATGTTCTCCGGCGGCCAGCGTCAGCGTATCGCGATTGCCCGCGGTCTGATGCTGGACCCGGACGTGGTGATTGCCGATGAACCGGTCTCCGCGCTGGACGTTTCGGTGCGCGCGCAGGTGCTGAACCTGATGATGGATTTACAGCAGGATCTGGGGCTTTCTTACGTCTTCATCTCTCACGATTTGTCGGTCGTGGAGCATATCGCTGATGAAGTCATGGTGATGTATCTGGGCCGCTGCGTGGAGAAAGGGACGAAGGATCAAATCTTCAATAACCCGCAGCATCCGTACACTCAGGCGCTGCTGTCAGCCACGCCGCGTCTGAATCCGGATGACCGCCGCGAGCGTATCAAGCTCACCGGCGAGCTGCCGAGCCCGCTGAATCCGCCGCCTGGATGCGCGTTTAACGCCCGCTGTCGCCGCCGTTTTGGCCCATGTACCCAGCTTCAACCGCAGTTGAAAGACTACAGCGGCCAGCTGGTGGCCTGCTTTGCGGTCGACCAGGATCAAAACGGCGAGAAGCCGCTGAGCTGATCCAGGTAACCGATAATCAAAGCCGAAGCCTGTGCTTCGGCTTTTTTTAGCCCGGACTCAGCGCTGTTGGAACAAACCTACAACGAACAATGCTGGCACCCTACGCCAGTACAATAGTTATTGCGGGAAATCGAGATAACTACATGAAAATATTTTGTTTTGTCTTCGTTCTTTCTTTGGTTGGAGCGGGTAAGCAGCAAAGGTGATTCATGAAGTTGTTCCTTGTTGTTCGGTCAACGCTTTATATTCCTGGTTTTTAGCTAACATCCTGAGCTATTTATTTTGCGCCGCGGTGTTATTTATTATTTTAATTAAGCGTGGCAGGTGATTACTAAAGACATTAAAAAATATTAAAATGTTTTCTCTTTCGTATTCAGTCGGCGCGTATTACACGGTTTTTAAAAGTTAAACGGCATAAAAAACTACGGTCTGCTGATAGCCCGGCAGGTTGCGGGGGGATTGATGACGCTGCCGCCCAAAAAATGGGGCTATCATTTTGAAAAAGAGCTGTTAGTGTAGCCGCACTACCGCTATGGAATTAAACCAGTCAGGCTTATTCAAAATAATCAAATTAATACTAAAGTTAGCGTATCGTGACGGGCGTAACTCCCCAAAAAACAACCCATTAAACTATGCTCTGGCGGCATAGCATGACAATTAAAACAGATTAAATATGATGTATTTAAAATCATGAGGTTATCTATGAACCATTATGATGATTTGCAGCGCTTTAAGGAAAAGACGCGGACACACAGTCTCCCATTCAAGGACCTCTCATCAGAAACCGGCGCCGGTGAAAAAGGCGATTGGGTTATTCTCAATCAGCTTATTCCTGCCGAGCAAGCATCCTCTTTGGCTATGGGAGGATCGGTATCTTTACCCCTGCCGCAGCTGGTGCCGGCCAATATGTTTCATCAGGTGGAGCGGACAGCCATTCAGACCGCGCCGGCGGCATCGTCGGTTGCGCCGTCGGTAATGATTCCCGACCCTGTCGCCCCATCCGCGCCGCAGCCTGTGCCCGCGGTGAGTCATATTGCTCCGGTTGCCGTAGAACCGATAGTGCAGGCAGGCGAGGCCGCGACCGGGCAAGCGTTCCGGACAGCCGTATCGCAACCTGTTGCGCCGCTATCTGACCACGTGCCAGCTCCGGCTGTCAGACCTCGCCCGGCGATAGCGCCGACGGTGGACGGTTTTGCCCATCTCTTTGCGGCAAAAACGGTGGCGCCAGCGGCGAAAGATAAAGATCAGCCCCTGAAATCACTCTTAGAAAGGATTGCGACATGCCGTTGATCTGCGTGTGTTCGCCGAAAGGCGGCGTAGGAAAGACGACCCTGGCGGCAAACCTGGCCTGGGCGTTGGCCCGCGCAGGCAGCAAAGTCCTCGCTCTGGATTTTGATGTGCAGAACGCGCTGCGCCTGCATTTTGGCGTGCCTCTCGGCGATGAGCGTGGGTATGCCGCAAAAGCGCTGGAGCTCCATGACTGGAGCCAGTGCGTGTTAAGCGCCGGCAGCAATATTTTCGTTTTGCCCTACGGCGAGGTGAGCGAGGCGCAGCGACAGGCGTTCGATGAGCGTCTGACCCATGACGCGCATTTCCTGACGCGCGGGCTGGCGGCACTGCTTAACTACCCTGGGCTGATTACCGTTGCCGACCTGCCGCCGGGTCCTTCACCCGCGCTAAAGGCGCTGACTTCGCTGGCCGACATGCATCTGGTACCGCTGCTGGCGGATACCGCATCGATGTCCGCATTGTCGCACGTGGAAAAGCAGCGCCTGACCGGAGGCGCTCTCAACGCTAAACACGGTCACTATTTTGTGATTAACCAGAGCGATAACCGTCGCCAGGTCAGTCGCGATGTCACGGCGTTGATGGAAGAAAAGCTGGGCGATCGTCTGCTGGGCATTATTCATCGTGATGAAAGCGTGGTGGAGGCAAATGCCTCCCAGAAGTCGATCCTCGACTTTAACTCATCCTCCGCAGCCGCCTTTGATATTGAAATTATTGCCAAAAAAATCTCTGCGCAGTTGGGTATCAATATCGGCGACGGCACGGTGCACAGCCAGCCTCGCAGGTCAGGTCTTTAATTTAACTGCAGGGCTGCTGAATGAAAAAAACGCTTTTCTGGGCGCTGGTACTGGTGCTTGCGCCCATTGCCGTGCTGGTGGTGATTACGCCGATGGACAGCCAAAAGCAGTCTATTTTTGGCCTGCTGAGCATCGGTATTCTCTTTGTTATGGGTTTCAGTAAAAACCGCAGCGTTTCCGTCATTATGGTGGTGACATCGCTGTTGATGTCGACCCGTTATATGTATTTTCGTCTGACGCAGACCCTGCATTTCAACTCCACCATCGAAGCGATTCTGGGAATGGGGTTGTTTCTGGCGGAAGTCTATATCTGGGTGATGTTGCTGCTGAACTACCTGCAAACGGTCTGGCCGCTGAAGCGTGAAATCGTCCCGTTGCCCGATGATATGAGCCAGTGGCCGACGGTAGATATCTATATTCCCAGCTATAACGAACCGCTTGAAGTGGTGCGTGATACCGTGCTCGCTGCGCAATGTATTGATTATCCAAAAGATAAATTAAAAATCTATTTGCTGGATGACGGCAAGCGTAACGAATTCGCGGTATTCGCCGCCGACGTTGGGGTAGGGTATATCACCCGCAACGATAACAAACACGCCAAGGCAGGCAACCTCAACCACGCGATGACGCTAACCAACGGCGAGCTGATCTGCGTTTTTGACTGCGACCACGTGGCAACCCGCGTCTTCTTGCAGGCAACGGTGGGGGGATTCCTCAAAGACCCGATGCTGGCGCTGGTGCAGACGCCGCACTATTTTTACTCGCCGGATCCCTTCGAGCGCAATCTCTCCGTCGGCCGCAATATTCCCAACGAAGGGATGCTGTTTTATGGTCCGATTCAGCAGGGAAACGACAACTGGAATGCGACCTTCTTCTGCGGTTCCTGCGCGGTTATTCGCCGCGCTGCGCTGGAGCAGATCGGTGGCTTTGCGGTTGAGACCGTCACCGAAGACGCCCATACCGCGCTGAAGTTCCAGCGTCTGGGCTGGAAATCGGCGTTCCTGGATATTCCTCTGGCGGCAGGTTTGGCTACCGAACGCCTGGTGGTGCACGTCATTCAGCGTACCCGCTGGGCCCGCGGGATGACGCAAATTTTCCGTCTGGATAACCCGCTACTTGGCCGTGGGCTAACGTTCCAGCAGCGCCTGTGCTACCTCAGCGCCATGCTCTATTATCAGTTCGCTCTGCCGCGCGTGGTCTTTGTCACCGCACCGCTGGCCTATCTGCTGTTCAACCTGAATATCATCTACTCCTCGGCGAGCCTGATTGTTTCCTACGCGCTGCCGCATCTGTTCCTCGCGATCTATGTCGGATCGCGCATGAACGGCCGCTATCGCTACAGTTTCTGGGGCGAAATCTACGATATCGTGCTGGCCTTCCACCTGGTGCTGCCAACGCTGGTCACCATGATTTTCCCCAAACGCGGAAAATTCAACGTGACCGATAAAGGCGGCCTGCTGGACGTGGGCTACTTCGACTTTACCGTCGTCAGGCCACACCTGGTCGTCGCCTGCCTGCTGGGCCTGGGGGTGGTGGTTGGTATCGTCCGCGCCATCGGTCACGACTATTTTGGCTCAGACCCGAACGTTATCGCGCTGAACGTCGGTTGGGGGATTTACAGCCTGATTTTCCTGCTGGCCGCCATTGCCGTGGCGCGCGAAACCCGTCAGGTACGAAAAACGATTCGTATTGATGTCGATATCCCGGTGCTTATCCACTACACCAGCGGCATTGTCTCCCGCAGCCACACCGCAGATCTGTCCATGGGCGGTTGCCGCGTAAGCGCGCCGGATAAGCGTCACCTGGAGGATGAAATCGAAGAGATTGAGCTGATTCTTCAGTCCGGAGCGATTTCGATCCCGGTACGCCAGGTCACCGCTGACGATCGGTTTATCCGCCTGCAATTTGATGAAAACATTCAGCTTTCCCGTCGCCGTGAACTGGTGCGGGTGGTGCTGGCCCGCGCCGATGCGTGGATTAACCCGCCGCGCCCGCAGGACAATCCGTTCCGCTCTTTCGCCACGATTTTACGCTGCGTATTTGAACTCTTCTGGCTGACGTGGAAGACGCGCCGCAGCCAGCGTCGTCAGCCCTCTGCGGCAAACCCCGCGCAGGAGGATGGCAGTCTATGAAATCCTTAACGACGCTCGCGCTGCTGGTTGGAGTGCTCTCTGCGCCAGCGCTGCACAGCGAGGAGATGCCCGCAGATTCATTGCCGGAGCTTAACTTTCCGCTTCCAGATGCGGCTGCGAACAGCGCATCGGCGCCCGCTAGCGAAGCGAATTCACCGGCGACGACGGAAGCCGCGTCGGCAAACGCCGCTCAGCCGGATTCGCTACCCGCGCTGCCGCCGATAACGCCTGTTGTCCCTGATACGGTACCGCTTACGCCGATCGTTGGCGGCAATCTTAACCTGATGCAGATGGGCATGCCGGACGGCATTATCCTCAGCGGTGGACAAAATCAGGGCGGCGCCAGCTTTACGCTCCCCTCCGATCAGGTGGTCACCCACGCCCAGCTGATGCTGGAGGTCAAGGTTTCGCCGGAGATGGCGTCCCGCAACGCCACGCTGCAATTAATGCTCAACGGCCAGCCGCTCGGCACCTTGCCGCTGGGGGCTGATGGCGAGGATATTTCGCACTACCAGCTGGATATCCCGGCGGCGCTGATGGTGTCCAGCAACAACCTGAGCTTTAAGATTAACGACGGCGATGCGCTGCAGTGCCGGCTCGATATTCACGACACCTCGCGGGTAACCATTCTGCCCGGCTCCCACTTTAGCTGGGAGAGCCAGCAGCTCAATATCAGCAACGATTTGGGCCACTTCCCGCGCCCGTTTTTCGACCGTATGCAGATGACGCCAGCGGATATCGCTATCGCGTATCCGGAGAAACCAACGGCGGATATTTTCAGCGCAGCGGCGCTGGTGTCGTCATGGCTGGGTATTCAGGCCGACTATCGCGGTATCGCTTTTGACGCGCTGCGCGATCGCCTGCCCGAGAAACACGGGATTATCATCGGTCATCCCGGGGATCGGGTGGGCGGCCTGACGCTGCCGCAAACCGACAAACCGCTGCTGCGGATCGTGGAAAATCCCGGTAATCCGGCTTATAAGCTGCTGCTGATCGTCGGCCAGAATGACGCCGCACTGCGCATGGCCGCGTGGCGCCTGACCCGCGGCGATTTCGCCCCGCAGACGGCCAGCATGACCGTGGATCCGCAGGCGATTCCCGTCGGCAAGCCCTACGATGCGCCGCGCTGGATCGCCACCGATCGTCCGGTAAAAATCAGCGAGCTGATCCGTCAGGATCAAAGTATGACCGTTAGCGGCGTGTGGCATGAACCGCTGCGCGTGGCCTTTCGCGCCGCGCCGGATCTTTATCTGTGGGATGGAGAAACTATCCCCCTGCAAATTGGCTATCGTTTCCCGTCGGAGAACTGGATTAACGAGGATAAGTCGCTGCTGAGCGTGACGCTGAACAACACCTTCCTTAATAATCTACCGATGAACAAACAGGGGCCGCTGGAGAAGCTCTGGCGGCATCTGGGCGGCGACGCGCGTCAGGAACGGTTTACTATCCCGCTGGCGCCGTATCTGATTTACGGTGATAACCAGCTGTCGCTCTATTTCAACCTGGTGCCGAAGGATAACGCGCCCTGTTCGCTCCTGCTGAACAGCACTATCAAGAGTCGAATCACCGACGATTCGTGGATCGATTTGAGCGGTACGCGGCACTTCTCGCTGCTGCCGAATCTTTCCTATTTTGTCGGCGCTTCGTTCCCGTTCTCCCGGTTAGCGGATTATTCGCAAACTACGCTGCTGCTGCCGGAACAGCCTTCGGAAACCCAGGTGGCGATGATGCTGAATCTGGCAGCCCGTTCGGGTAATTCAACCGGCAAAGCGTTAGCCAACAACCGCGTAATATTGGGCGTTCCTGACGGCGGCGCCAATGCGCCGCTGCTGCGCGATCGCGACGTGCTGGCGGTTAGTTCCCTCGATCAACAAGCGTTTAACCAGCGCCTGCTGGCCCATTCCCCCTACGCCCCGGTCGATAACCTGCTGAGCGTACGTGAACCGACGCTGTGGGAAAAGATTCAGCGCAGGCTGAGCGGCGACTGGGCTTCCGACGGCGTCGATGCCGATCGCTATTTCTCCTCCAGCAGCGCCTGGCGCGGTTTTATCAGCTATCGCTCACCGTGGAACCCGCAGCGGGTGGTGGTGGTGGCGATGGCCAGCAGCGACGATCAGCTGGCGAAACTGGAAGACGATCTTAATTCCCCCCGTATCAATGCCGGTATTCGCGGCGATACGGCAGTGATCACCAGCGATAACGGCGTGCGTAGCTTCCAGGTCAGCACGCCGTTCCCCAGCGGCCAGATGCCGTGGTACATGATGGCGGTATGGTACGCCAATCAGCACTCCGGGCTGCTGGCGGTGCTGGGGTTGATTACGACATCGATTCTGGGTCTGGCGCTGACCGCCATGTTTAAACGTCATGCTCGTAAGCGCCTGGATTCGGGAGAGAGCCAATGAAAAGAGCCAGCAGAATGAATACCCATGCAGCCCGTCAATTTTCTACGCTGTGCCTGTCCGGCGCGCTGACGCTTGGCGCATTCGGCGGAGCGCACGCGGCGGGTAACGATGCCGCGCTACAAGCGTTGTTCGCACAGGCCAACTACTGGCACGAAAAATCGCATGACGAACTGGCGATGGAATCGCTGCAAAAAGTGCTATCGGTGGATGCCAACAACGCTCAGGCGCTGTACCTGATGGCGCTATGGGCGCAGCAGGGGGGCAATCTGCAGGCCGCAGCCCAGTGGCGGGCGCGGCTGGAGAAAGCGGCGCCCGACAGCCCCGGACTACAGGATCTGGATAGCGCAAAAAAAATGGCGCAGGTGCCGCAGGGACAGCTCACTCTGGCCAGACAGCAGGCGCGCAGCGGCAATGTTCCCGCCGCGCTGGCGACCTGGCGGAGTATGTTTAACGGCAACGTTCCGCCTTCCGGGCTGGCGGCCGAATACTATATGACCATGGCCAGCGACAAGGCGCTCTACCCACAGGCGTTGAGCGAACTACGTCAATACGTCGCGCAGCATCCGCAGGAGAACGCGCCGCGCGTTGCCCTGGGCAAAGTGCTCACCTGGCGCGAAGAGACCCGCCGGGAAGGCATCGCCATGCTGGAGCCGATGGCGAGCGGCAGCAAAGAAGCCGATAGCGGGCTGCGTCAGGCGCTGCTGTGGCTGGGGCCGCAGCCGGGGGATGAGCCGTTTTACGACACCTGGATGCAGCGTCATCCGCAGGATACTGAAGTCCAGAACTACTTTCGCGAACGGCGCAGCGGCCAGGCGCGCGGCCAGGGCTATTCTGACCTCAACAGCGGCAATACCGCCGCGGCGAAGCAGCAGTTTGAACAGGTTCTGCAAAGCAACCCGCAGGACGCTGACGCGCTGGCCGGAATGGGCTATATCGCCCAGCGCAGCGGCGATTTTCAGGCGGCCTCTCAGTATTTGAGCCGGGCGGCGGATCTCGGCGGCGATGGCTCGGAAACCCGTCGTCAGCAGGCGGCGGATGCGCTGTTTTACGGGCAGCTCGCCCAGGCGCAGCAGGCTTACAAGCAAGGGAATATTAGCCAGGCGCTGGCGCTCTCTGCGCCGCTGGCGCAGCAGAGCGGGACGCAGGGCACGGCGGCGAAGCTGTTCCGCGCCGACGTTCTGCGCCATAACAAAGATTTGCCGCAGGCCGAACAAACGCTACGGGCGCTGCTCAACGACCAGCCGCAAAACGGCCCGGCGCGGGAGAATCTCTATTACGTTCTGCGCGAACAGAATAAAACGGCGGAAGCGCAGGCGATGCTGCGCACGCTGCCGGAAAGCCTGCAGCAAAAACTGCAGCCGCGGGTGGTCATCGGACAGCCCGGCGATTCGCTGCGTCGCCAGGCGCAGGAGCAGGCCAGCGCCGGTAACGTGACGGCGGCTATCGCCATGCTGCGCCAGGGGCTTTCTCGCTATCCGGACGATGCGTGGATGCGCCTCGATCTGGCCCGTATGCTGCAAAAAGCCGGTAACGACGGTGAGGCAAATGCGGTTATGGGCGCCGCCTGGCGTCCCGGCGCCGGCGCCAGCTCGCTGTACGCTGCGGCACTTTTTGCCAGCGAGAACGGCGGCTGGCAGCAGGCGCAAACCCTGCTGGCAAGAATTCCCCCCGCCAGTCAGACCAGCCAGATGCGCGACCTGAAACAACGGGTGAACTACAACCTGCAGCTGGCGACGGCGGAGAGCTATCTGGCGCAGGGCAATACCGTTGCCGCTGCTAATACGCTCAGGACGATGACCGCAACGCCGCCTGAAGCCCCGGCGGATGTGGGTAAACTGGCGCGGCTGCTGGCCCAGAGTGGCGATGTCACCACCGCGGTATCGCTGGTGCGCAACAATATTAACGGCGGTATCTCAGGTAATGCCGGGGATTATGCCGATCAGGTGACGGTACTTAACCAGGCGGGCCTGACAACCGAAGCGCAGAGTTTGCTCACTAACCCGCAGCTGCAGGCAAGCAGTACGCCGACGCAGCTGGCCAGTATTCGCAACGGTTATGTGATTAACGAAGCGGACCATCTGCGCGAGCAGGGCAACTACGCGGCAGCGTATGACAAGCTGATGGGCGCGATGCAGAACGACCCGCAAAATACCGATCTGATGTTCGCTATGGCGCGGCTCTATCAGAGCGGCAAAATGAACAAAGAGGCCGGTGTCGTCTACGACTATCTGATGACCCGCGATACGCCGACGCAGGATGCGCGCAGCGGGGCTATTGATGTCGCACTCTCGGCGGGGAATAGTGAGCGGGCGGCGCAGCTGGCGGGTGGACTGCGCCCGGATAACTCGCCGGACCGCTTGCTGCTGCTGGCGCGCGTTGCCGAGTCGCAGGGGCATCATCAGCAGGCGATGACTTACCTGCGCAGCGCCCGCGGCAGGCTGCTGGGACAACAGAGCAGCAATGGCGCGCAAACGCCGACCGTGGGCGGCGCGCTGGCGGCGGATAATCCGTTTGTCGGCGTCTCGCGTACCCCCGGGGCGACGCGTGCAGCCTCCGCCTACGGGCAATATATGCCGTGGCAGGTCTCTCAGGTATCGACCGGGGATGGCGGCGCGCTGCCGGGGATCCAGCGCACCGATCTGCCGGTAGAAACCGCCCAGACCCGGATGCTGCGCCAGGTGGATACCATGATGGAGACGTTGCAGGAAAAAACCGGCACCTGGCTGCAGGGGGGCATGGAGGTTCGCGGTCGCGACGGCGAATCCGGCACCAGTAAGCTCAGCGAGATAAAAACCCCGCTCACCTGGTCCTCATCGCCGTTTGGTGATTCGCGTTTCGATTTTACCGTTACGCCGATTACGCTGAACGCGGGGACGGCGACCGGCGACGCCTGGCGGCGTTACGGCGCGAACCCGCTATCCAATGCAGTCTCCAATATGATTTCCACCGCGACCAGCGAGCAGGCGGCGATTGCGGCGATGACCGCGACCGAGCGCACGACGTACTTTGCCAACAATCCGGGGGCAGAAGCCTTGAGCGGTCTGGGCACGCTCAAGGCCTCTGACTTTAACGCCACCACCAGCAGCGGCATGGAGAATCTGGCGAAACTCGGAACTTACGATTCCGGGCAGGTCGCCAGCTATCTGGCCTCTTCCAGCCTGAAGCCGAATGTCGATCAGGCGAGCGGCTCAACCGATTCACAAAAAGCCAACGGCGTGGAGCTGGCTCTGGCGCTGAGCGGCGACGAATACCGCGTCGATATCGGCAGCACGCCGCTGGGCCAGGATCTAAATACCGTGGTGGGCGGCGTAAAGTGGTCGCCGAAGCTGACCAACTATCTGTCGTTGATTTTTACCGGCGAGCGTCGGTCGCTGACCGACAGTCTGCTCTCCTGGGTAGGGCTGAAGGATTCCTACTCCGGCAAGACCTGGGGGCAGGTGACCAAAAACGGCGGTACCCTGCAGCTAAGCTATGACGACGGCGATGCCGGTTTCTACGTCGGCGGCGGGGGCTATAGCTACCTGGGGCAAAACGTCGCCAGCAATACCAGCATAAACGCCAACGCCGGAGTTTATTTGCGGCCTTACCACGATGAGTATCGTCAGCTGCAGACCGGTTTGAGCATGAGTTACATGGATTACTCGAAAAACCTGAGCTACTTCACCTACGGGCAAGGGGGCTACTTCAGCCCGCAGAACTACGTCAGCGTATCGCTGCCGGTGAGCCTGACGGAAAAATATGACAACTGGACGATGAAACTTGGCGGCTCGGTGGGCTATCAATCCTATAGCCAGGATAAGAGCGCTTATTTCCCGACTAACGCCGGGTGGCAGCAGGCCCTCGAGACCGCAGTGAGCAACGGTTTTGCCAAAGAAGCCTACTATTCAGCCACTTCGAAGAACGGTATCGGCTATACCCTACGCGCTGGCGCAGATTACAAAGTCAACAAACAAATGACGCTCGGTGGCCAGGTTGGCTATGACACCTTCGGCGATTATAACGAGAGCACCGCTGGTCTCTATATCCGCTACATGCTGGGAGATAACTGATCGTGACGGACAATAATAACGCGCAGGTTATGACGTGGTTTCAGCAGCAGCAAACGCCTGCCGGATGGTTCGATCTGCTGCTCATTATGGTTGATGGTATGGTCAACAACGCGGGTGAGCTGGAGAGCCAGCCCTTTCTGCGGCAGATGGGCGAGGTGCTGGCCGATGAACATCCGCTGCCGGAGTCTGAGACTCTCGGCCAGCTGGAGACCAACATGAATGCGCTGCTAAGCCGCTTTCAGTGGGGCTTCGTCAGCGTCGAGGTGAACGATGAAGGCCTGCGATTACGCCATCAGGCTCTGCCGGTCAGCCGCGATGAAGCGCGGCGCATCCGCTGGTGTAATGCATTTTGTGCCATACTCGAGGGGCTCTATTCCCGCTGGTTACAGGGACAGGGCGGCGCGGCGCACGTGGTTTTACAGCGTGAGCGGCTGTTTTCAGTCTCTGACGTTCAGTTTCTTTACTTCCATCCCTAATGGGTGAATTTATGTCCTTGCGTGCTTTAGCGACAGTCGTGGTCACGACGGTGATGATGCTTCCCCACGCGTGGGCCGATACGGCGTGGGAAAGTTATAAATCGCGTTTTATGATGCCGGACGGGCGTATTGTTGATACCGGTAACGGCAACGTCTCTCATACTGAAGGGCAGGGTTTTGCCATGCTGTTAGCGGTGGCCAACGACGATCGTCCCGCCTTTGACAAGCTCTGGCAGTGGACAGATAAAACCCTGCGCAACAAAGATAACGGGCTGTTTTACTGGCGCTATAACCCGGTGGCGCCCGATCCGGTGGCGGATAAAAATGACGCCACCGATGGCGATACCCTGATTGCCTGGGCGCTGCTGCGCGCGCAGCAGCAGTGGCATGAAAAAACCTACGGTACCGCTTCGGATGCGATAACCGCTTCGCTGCTGAAGCATACGGTGGTGACCTTCGCCGACCGTCAGGTGATGCTCCCGGGCGCAAAGGGATTTTATCTCAACGACCATCTGAATCTGAATCCATCCTACTTTATCTTTCCCGCCTGGCAGGCCTTCGCGGCGCGTACTCATTTGACCGCCTGGCGAAAGCTGAAGAGTGATGCTCAGGCGCTGCTGGGGAAAATGGCGTGGGGGAAATCGCAGCTACCCAGCGACTGGGTCGCCTTAAGAGCGGACGGCAAGATGGAGCCGGCAAAAGAGTGGCCGACGCGGATGAGCTTCGATGCTATCCGCATTCCTATGTATGTCTACTGGGACGACCCGCAAAGCAGCCTGCTGACGCCGTGGAAAAACTGGTTTCAGCGCTATCCGCGTCTGCAGACGCCGGCCTGGATAAACGTCAATACCAATGAGGCCGCGCCGTGGTTTATGACCGGCGGGCTACTGGCGGTACGCGATTTAACCCTTGGTGAAGAGCAGGCCGAGCCGCAGATTAATTCCCAGGACGACTATTACTCTGCCAGCCTGAAGCTGCTGGTATGGCTGGCAAAGAAAGAACGGTCGTAAACTGTGGAATGCGCCTCGAATAACGCAGTCGAGCCGGGTGCTGAGATCTGAAGGGCGCCGTAGAATTGTGGGCAAGCCGGCTTGCCCGGTGAGGCGCAATGTTGCGGGGGTTTGAACCCCGGCGGCATCGATTGATAGGTTGCTGGAAAGAGAAAACCCCCGCACGTTGTTTGGTATCAACCTGGCAACGTCTCGGGGGCTAATCTCGAACCTCAACAATTCGAGGATAGCCGCGAACGGTTGCTATTGCAATAAGGCGGCTGTATGACGCTTGCTCAGTGGGGTCTGCTGCTGTGGGACGATCTGGCGGCTCCGGTCATTGCTGGCATTCTGGTCAGCATCATCGTGAGCTGGATGGATAATCGCAAGTAGACGACCGGTGGGCATCTGCCTGCCTTAGTGGCAGCATGCGCCCGAACGGGGCCGCAGGGGTAACATCCTGCGGCCTTTTTCGTTTTGTTGCAGCAACAAAACACTTTCCTGGAATGCGTCTCGCATGGTGCGTAATGGCGGAGTGCGGGTAGCCGATCGGGCCAGTAGAATTGTCGGCAAGCCGGGCTCGCCCGGTGAGGCGCAATGTTGCGGGGGCTTGAACCCCGGCGGCATCGATTGATGGGTTGCTGGAAAGAGAAAACCCCCGCACGTTGTTTGGTATCAACCTGGCAACGTCTCGGGGGCTAACCTCGCATCTAGACAATTCGAGGATAGCCGCGAACGGTTGCCATTGCAATAAGGCGGCTGTATGACGCTTGCTCAGTGGGGTCTGCTGCTGTGGGACGATCTGGCGGCTCCGGTCATTGCTGGCATTCTGGTCAGCATCATCGTGAGCTGGATGGATAATCGCAAGTAGACGACCGGTGGGCATCTGCCTGCCTTAGTGGCAGCATGCGCCCGAACGGGGCCGCAGGGGTAACATCCTGCGGCCTTTTTCGTTTTGTTGCAGCAACAAAACACTTTCCTGGAATGCGTCTCGCATGGTGCGTAATGGCGGAGTGCGGGTAGCCGATCGGGCCAGTAGAATCGTCGGCAAGCCGGGCTCGCCCGGTGAGGCGCAATGTTGCGGGGGCTTGAACCCCGGCGGCATCGATTGATGGGTTGCTGGAAAGAGAAAACCCCCGCACGTTGTTTGGTATAACCTGGCAACGTTTCGGGGGCTAATCTCGAACCTAGACAATTCGAGGATAGCCGCGAACGGTTGCCATTGCAATAAGGCGGCTGTATGACGCTTGCTCAGTGGGGTCTGCTGCTGTGGGACGATCTGGCGGCTCCGGTCATTGCTGGCATTCTGGTCAGCATCATCGTGAGCTGGATGGATAATCGCAAGTAGACGACCGGTGGGCATCTGTCTGCCTAAGTGGCAGCATGCGCCCGAACGGGGCCGCAGGGGGAACATCCTGCGGCCTTTTTCGTTTTATTGCGGATAAGGTACCCAACTGCCGCCGTTCAACTGAACATACGGTTTACCCTGATACTGAATGACGATGGCGTTGGAGTTTTCCGACACCGCCGCGCTCTGCGGCAGGTTGGCAATGTACTGCTGCCAGTTGATGTCATTCTCATCAAACATCTTGCCGTCGAGGGCGCGAACCACCAGCTCAGAAACCGCCAGGTAGCTGCTTGGCTGGCTGATGATAATCGGCGCATCGGGATGTCTTGCCTTAATGCCGAAGAATTTCACCGCCGCCGGCACGTTGGTAATAGATGGGCTGGGAATATCGCGCAGACCGGAGACCTGCATTTTATCGCCTTTTAATGCCGCGCCGTGTTCAGGCACGACGATGACCATCACCTTGCGTCCCGATTTCTCCAGCTCAGTAAAGAAACTGTCCAGTTCGTCGAAGAACTTCTGCGCACGGGCTTTATAGTCCGCGGTTTTGCTCTGGCCCGGATAGTGGTTGCCGTCGTGCAGCGGCAGCGTGTTGTAGAAGGTCGCCGTGCGCGGCGTATTCAGCTTATCCAGCGACTGCAGCCAGCGGTTCAGCGTCGCCTGGTCATCATAGACCGGTGAGCCGTCAAAGCCCTGCAGAATGACCGGCAGGCCGCTTTGATCCATCAGTGGGCTCTGGATACCGCCCAACGAACGAAGCTCTTTCAGGAAGTCGCCGAAGACACCGTTGTGACCGAGCATCAGCTGCTGGGTGAAGCCCAGCTTCGCCAGGTTTTCAAACAGATAGCATTCGCTGCCTGAGGGTTGATAAAGGTTGGCGTGAGAGAGCTGGCCGCAGCTGGCGCGCAGCAGACGCGCCGCTGCCGGCCCGCTGTAAGAGGTCGCCGAGTTAAAGTTTTTGAACAGCAGGTCAAAATGCTTCCACAGCGGATGCTCCATCAATCCCGCTGCTTCGATATCCGACCATGAGAGCGAGCAGATGTTGATGATCAAGACATCAAACGGCTGGGCATCGGCCGGGAGTGCATCAGGAAACGTGGTTTTGCGTTTCTGCTCAGAGGCGTAAAAGGTATTCAGCCAGTTGGTCAGATTGGCCGATGTCGGCGGCTCCGTTTGTGCAGGGATATCGTTATTCGCCGGCGCGGCGTTGGTCGCGACGATTGCCCCGCCACCGGTATTCGGCGCGTTATTCGCCGCCGCGGTCGTCGGCTGACCTGCCGGCCAAAGGGTAAACGAGGGCAGCAGCGGACTGGCGACCAGCCAGATCATAATTGCTGAGACAAATACCGTTACCCGTAGCCACTGGCTGATAAACAGCCACAGAACCAGCAGCACGAAGAACGCGCCAATCATATTCCAGTTAATAAAGCGGGTTACCAAATCCCAGATATAGTCGGCGCTGAAGCCGGCAATCTGCGAACCCTGGCTGACGATGCTTTCCGGGCCGGGCAGCCAGGTGTCGTGCCAGAACAGCATAAAGCCCAGCGGGATCGCTATCCAGTGGCGAATACGGTGCAGCTTATATTGCGGAATCGGCACCAGCAGAAAGGCCAGAAACACCAGGTTTAGCATGGGATGAAAATTGAGGTATCCCGCCCATAGCAAGGCAAACTTCACCAGAAAGTAGAAGTTCCAGCCAGATAGGCCGCGCCAGTAGCGCCAGAGCGGAAGCGACGCTGAGGGGGTTTTAGGTTTGGTCATTTCGTTGATTTGCCTTGCCTGGATGCCGCTTCCCGGCGCAGCACGCCAGCCGGTTTGACATAACGGGGTTTAAAGAACATCAGTCTTAACGTGGTGCGAATTCGCCGCTGGTAGTGGCGCGTAAGGTAACCCAGCGGAAAGAACAGCAGGGCGCACAGGACGACCAGCTGAATAATATCGGCAATCGACATCATAAGGTTGGCTCCCCGTCGATGGACAGACGATGCGGCTCGGGGGTTCGCCGCCAGCTACGTCCGTCGTGGGTCGCGTTGATAGGCGTTTTTTTGGCAAGCGAAACAGGCAGCGGCGTATTCCAGTTCTCCGGCATAATCCCGCGCATCTGCAGGATTTCAGCCGCTATCTGCTTATCTTCAAACCAAATCATACGATTAGAGAAAATATCGCCGGTAGGTAAAGGGAAGATATGGTTTAACGCGGTGTCGAGGTCGTTCACCCGGCAAAATGACAGAAACAGCACCAGGCGATTATTACCGATGGTCATGATGTCGCCCATGCGATTAGGCTTACACAGCGTCAGCGCCTGCTCTACGCGCAGACCGGGCGCCGGGCGCAGCGCCACCATCACCCCTTTGCCGTCGGCGGGCAGCATGGTGTTGGCCATAATATTGTGCACCGCTTCGCAGAAGGCATCCCACTTCTGGTAGCCGCGCAGCTTCAGCGGCTGGCTCCAGTTCAGCAGAGTATTAAAATCCTCCGGAATATGGCGAGTAAACTGCTGTTTTTGAACGCTTTCTATAAGCGTGAGGCAGCGCGATAACGGTGCGCCGCTGGGAATAACCATATTGGCGCCGCTGCTCAGCAGCAGGCGTTCATCGGTGGCGCGCAGGCTTGGCGTTTGCTCGCGCACGACAATTTTCAGCGCGCTACCGCGCTGGCGGCGCAGGGTGTGGATATAGCGTCCCAGCTGTTCAATCTGTTCGTTCTGGGTAATGGAGAAAATCAGCGTCGCCGCCTGCGCCATTCTGCCGGCGTTGAAAACGGCGTCATTGGTTTCGAACAGCGTCCAGTATTCGGAAAGCGCGGGCGCCCCCTCCAGTACGCGCAGGTTGCTGAGGATGGTTTTCTCGTCGCTGCGCGGTTGTACCACCGTTTCCTCGTCCTGCGCCAACCGCCAGCCGTTTTCATCGTGTAAAACAATGAGCTGCTGCCGGGCGCTGATGCCCTTTTCGCTGCCCCACCAGGCAATATCGAACAGGTGGTTATCTCCCTGGTAACGTATACTTGCCAGTCCGGAAAGCGAGCGGTACTCGCGTAATAAAGGGGAAAGTTGCTTATCGATATCGTGCCCGGAATTAAGCACTAATAATGAACAACGATGATAATTAGTCCATCGATATGATTTCTCAACCCAATTGCATAATTGTTCGCTTTTAATATTCTGCCAGGCATTTTCAGCACATAGCAGAATAAACAAATAATTGCCAGGTTCGAGGGAACAGACTAAATCGCGGTGCATTTCTTCCAGCCCTTCAAAGCGGTTCGGCATGGTAAATAATGCGATTTTTTCAGGCCCGCGATCTTTTTCTAATTTTATGATTTCATTTGGGTTATCACCCATGGCTATCGCCGCAACGCGAGCCTGTTTATCCTGGGCCGCAAGCGTTTGGTTGAGCAAGCTTACCGCGTCCGCATGGCGGTCGACATTGAGCCACCACACCCCGCCAACGGGCATATGGCACACTTCGTCCCATAATGATGAAATACCCAAAGAATATACGATATCCACGGTGTCCCTCGTGAGACCTGTTTTACACTTGATTAGTTTACTAGCGAAAGCGACAGAGTAAACCTAACATTGAAATTAAAGGACATCAGTTTTAGCATGTAAACCTATTTTAAGGATGAACGAACGCCTCTCGGTATAATTTATTAATTTTTCCAACGGACAGAGAAATGCCAGCAAAAGAGCCTGCTGTACCCACCGATGCGACTTTGGGCTATACGTTTCAAAATGATTTCCTGGCGTTAAGCCGGGCATTTTCCCTGCCTGATATTGATTATCATGATATTTCCCGACGCGAGCAGTTAACCGCGGCGCTGAAACGCTGGCCGCTACTGGCTGAATTAGCAGAGAAAAAGTAAGGAAGCCATCGATGGCTATTCTGGGATTACAAGGCGTGCGCGGCGGCACCGGCACCACGTCGATCACCGCTGCGCTGGCCTGGGCGCTGCAATTACTCGGGGAAACCGTGCTGGTGGTGGACGCCAGCCCGGATAACATGCTGCGCTTCTTTTTCAACGTCGATTACCGCCACAAAGCGGGCTGGGCGCGCGCCCTCATCGACGGGAACGACTGGCGAGACGCCGGGCTGCGCTACACCTCGCATATCGATCTGCTGCCCTTTGGCCAGCTAACGCCGGGCGAGCGCGAGAATATTGACCAGCTTCAGACGCCGCTGGCCCCGATGGCCGGGATGGTGCAGAAGCTCCATCAGCAGGGCGATCACCGCTGGCTGCTGATTGATCTGCCGGACGGGTTCTCACCGCTGACCCGCTCCCTGATTGACGTCTGCGATCGCACGCTGGTCGTGGTGCATCCGGACGGCAACAGCCATATTCGCCTGCATCAGCAGGCGCTGCCGGTCAATAGCGATATTTTGATTAACGATCTGCGCGTCGGCAGCCAGCTGCAGGAGGATCTCTATCAGCTGTGGCTGGAGAGCCAGCGCCGCATTCTGCCGGTGACTATTCATCGTGATGAAGCGATGGCGGAGTGTCTGGCGGCGAAGCAACCGCTCGGCGAATACCGCCAGGACTCGCTGGCGGCGGAAGAGATACTGACGCTGGCCAACTGGTGCCTGCTGCACTACGCCGGGAGGGGCGCGGAATGATTCGCCTGAGTACGCTACTGCTGGCGCCCCCGGTTGGAGAGCGGTTGAGCGAACGCTATCGCGATTATCGCCAGCACGGCGCGTCGCGGCTGGCGGCCGCGCTGGGCTGCTTGTGGGCATCTCTGGCATGGGCGTTGATGCCGCTGGAAACCCCGCGCTGGCAGGCAATTCGCGAACATCATGGCGAGTTTTTCCCGCATATTAATCCGCATCGACCGCGCCCGCTGGACCCGATTCGCTATCTGCTGCAAGCCCTGTGGCTGCTGGTGACGCGGGTGCCGGAGCCGGATAAAAAGATCAACTGGCGTTCGCTGGCGGCGCTGGAAGGCGTGCAGGGGCGCTATGCGCAGTGGCTGGAAAAGCTACCGGAAAAGGTCAACGCCCGCACTGGTCATCTGGATAAGCATAAGGAGCTGGGGCATCTGCATCCAAAAGTGCGGCGGCTTCTCCTTGGCACGATAACCTTTTTCTCGCTGATCCTGGCGCTACTCTGTATTACCCAGCCGTTTAATCCGCTCTCGCAGTTTATTTTTCTGCTGCTGCTGTGGGGCGTGGCGCTGCTGGTACGGCGCATCCCCGGGCGCTTCTCGGCGCTGATGCTGATCGTGCTTTCGCTGACGGTCTCGTGCCGCTATATCTGGTGGCGCTACACCTCGACGCTAAACTGGGACGACCCCGTAAGCCTGGTGTGCGGGATAATCCTGCTGTTCGCTGAAACCTACGCCTGGGTGGTGCTGGTGCTGGGCTATTTCCAGGTCGTCTGGCCGCTGAACCGTCAGCCGGTTCCGCTGCCGGAAGATATGGCGCAATGGCCGACGGTCGATATCTTCGTGCCGACTTATAACGAAGATCTCAACGTGGTGAAAAACACCATTTACGCCTCGCAGGGGATCGACTGGCCGAAGGACAAGCTTAATATCTGGATCCTCGATGACGGCGGGCGCGAAGAGTTCCGCCAGTTCGCCAAAGACGTTGGCGTGCATTACATCGCGCGCACCACGCACGAACACGCGAAAGCCGGGAATATCAACAATGCGCTGAAGTACGCCAAAGGCGAGTTTGTGTCGATTTTCGACTGCGACCACGTGCCGACCCGCTCGTTCCTGCAGATGACCATGGGCTGGTTCCTGAAGGAGAAAGAGCTGGCGATGATGCAGACGCCGCACCACTTCTTCTCTCCGGACCCGTTTGAACGTAACCTGGGGCGTTTTCGCAAAACGCCGAACGAAGGCACGCTGTTTTATGGCCTGGTGCAGGACGGCAACGACATGTGGGATGCCACCTTCTTCTGCGGCTCCTGTGCGGTGATCCGCCGCGGCCCGCTGGATGAAATCGGCGGCATTGCCGTGGAAACGGTCACCGAAGACGCCCACACCTCTTTGCGCCTGCATCGTCGCGGGCACACTTCGGCCTATATGCGTATTCCGCAGGCGGCCGGCCTGGCGACGGAGAGCCTGTCGGCGCATATCGGCCAGCGCATCCGCTGGGCGCGCGGGATGGTGCAGATATTCCGCCTTGATAACCCGTTGTTTGGTAAAGGGCTGAAGCTGGCGCAGCGCATCTGCTACGTCAACGCGATGCTGCACTTCCTGTCCGGTATTCCGCGGCTGATCTTCCTGACCGCGCCGCTGGCGTTTCTGCTCCTCCACGCCTATATCATCTATGCGCCGGCGCTGATGATCGCCCTGTTCGTGCTACCGCATATGATTCACGCCAGCCTGACTAACTCGAAGATTCAGGGTAAATACCGCCACTCTTTCTGGAGTGAGATCTATGAAACGGTACTGGCGTGGTATATCGCGCCGCCGACCGTTGTCGCGTTGATTAACCCGCATAAGGGCAAATTCAACGTGACGGCAAAAGGCGGCCTGGTGGAGGACGAGTACGTCGACTGGGTGATCTCGCGTCCCTATATCTACCTCGTGCTGCTGAATCTGGTCGGCGTTGGCGTGGGTATCTGGCGCTTTATGTACGGCCCGGAAAACGAAATTTTGACCGTCTGGGTCAGCATTATCTGGGTGTTCTATAACCTGATTATTCTCGGCGGCGCGGTGGCGGTATCGGTTGAAAGCAAGCAGGTGCGGCGCTCGCATCGCGTGGAGATGTCGATGCCGGCGGCGATTGCCCGCGAGGACGGGCACCTGTTCTCCTGTACCGTCCATGATTACTCCGACGGCGGCCTCGGCGTCAGAATTCACGGCGAGGCGCAGGTGCTGGAAAGCCAGCACGTTAAGCTGCTGCTGAAACGCGGGCAGCAGGAGTATGCCTTCCCGGTGCGGGTCGCGCGGGTCAACGGCAGTGAGGTTGGGCTACAGCTGCTGCCGCTAAGCAATCAACAACATATTGATTTTGTGCAGTGTACGTTTGCCCGCGCAGATACGTGGGCGCTTTGGCAGGATAGCTTCCCGGAAGATAAGCCGATGGAAAGCCTGCTGGACATCCTGAAGCTGGGGTTCCGTGGATATCGTCACCTGGCGGAGTTCTCCCCGCCGTCGGTGAAGGTTATTTTCCGCTCGCTCACCATGCTGGTGGCCTGGTTTGTTTCGTTTATTCCGCGCCGTCCGGAACGCGCTGCGGCGACACTCTCGGCAGAACCGGCGATGGCCCAACAATGATGATAATGCGATGAACAGAAAACTCTCTTTGATTTGTGCAGTAGCGGTGGGCATTGGCGGCTGGTCCTCCTTCGCGTCGTATGCGGAACCGACGGCGGCAACGGCAGCGGCGCAGACGACAACCGTGCCCGGTATTGCCGGCACGGTTGCGGACGGCCAGCCAACGGCGACCCTTGCCGATCCGGCGGCGCCGGTGGTGGTGCTCGATAACGCCCCGAGCCGCGACGTGAAGCTGACCTTCGCCAAAATCGCTCCGCCTCCCGGCAGCATGGTACTGCGCGGCGCGCGCCCCGAGGGTTCGGTCGAGTTCGGCATGCGCAGCGATGAGGTGGTGGCGAAAGCGTTGCTTAATCTCGACTACACCCCCTCTCCGTCACTGCTGCCGGTGCAGTCGCAGCTGAAGGTTTATCTTAATGATGAGCTGATGGGCGTTTTGCCGGTCACCAAAGAGCAGTTGGGCAAAAAAGTCAGCGCGCAGATCCCAATCGATCCTCTCTATATCACCGACTTTAACCGCGTGCGCCTTGAGTTCGTCGGCCACTATCGCGACGTCTGTGAAAACCCGGCCAGCAGTACCCTGTGGCTGGACGTCGGTCGCGAAAGCTATCTGGATTTAACCTATCAGTCGCTGAACGTGCGCAACGATCTTTCGCATTTTCCTGTGCCGTTCTACGATTCGCGTGATAACCGCCAGCTGACGCTACCGATGGTCTTTGCCTCCTCGCCGGGTGTCCTGCAGCAGCAGGCGGCGGCGATCGTTGCCTCCTGGTTCGGCAGCAAGGCGGGCTGGCGCGGTCAGCAGTTCCCGGTGCAGTTCAACGCGCTGCCGGACCGCAACGCCGTTGTTTTTGCGACCAACGATAAGCGCCCGGACTTCCTGCGCGAGCATCCACCGGTTAACGCGCCGACTATTGAAATGATCGACCATCCGGATAATCCGTACGTTAAGCTGCTGGTGGTCTTTGGGCGAGATGACAAAGACCTGCTGCAGGCGGCGAAGGGGATAGCGCAGGGCAATATTCTGTTCCGCGGCAGCAGCGTGACGGTTGACGATGTCAAACAACTGCAGGCGCGTAAACCGTACGATGCGCCAAACTGGGTGCGCATCGATCGCGCGGTGACCTTTGCCGAGCTGAAAACCTACGAACAGCAGCTGCAATCCAGCGGCCTGGTGCCGGATTCCATTAACGTCGCGCTGAACCTGCCGCCGGATCTCTACCTGCTGCGCGCCAACGGCATCGATATGAACCTGAACTATCGCTACACCATGCCGCCGATCAAGGACAGCTCGCGCATGGATATCAGCCTGAACGATCAGTTCTTACAGTCTTTCAGTCTCAACAGTTCGCAGGATGTGAATAAGCTGATTCTGCGCCTGCCGGTGCTGCAGGGGCTGCTGGATGGCAAAACGGAAGTGACAATCCCGGCGCTGCGCCTTGGGGCGATGAACCAGCTGCGCTTCGATTTTCAGTATATGAATCCGATGCCCGGCGGCTCTATCGATAACTGTATTACCTTCCAGCCGGTGCAGAATCATGTGGTGATTGGGGACGACTCGACCATCGACTTCTCGAAGTACTATCACTTTATGGCCATGCCGGATCTGCGCGTGTTTGCTAACACGGGCTTCCCCTACAGCCGGATGGCCGATCTCTCCGATACCTTAGTCGTGGTGCCGAAAGCGCCGACCGAGGGTCAGGTGGCCACGCTGCTGGAAACGGCCGGCGGCATCGGCGCGCAAACCGGCCTGGCGGCGATTAACCTGCGCATGACCGATGACGGCAGCCAGATTAAGGACAAAGACGCCGACCTGCTGCTGATTGGCTCTATTCCGCAGGCGCTGAAGGACGAAACGAAAATTAACCTGCTGGTTGAAGCGACCAAAAGCTGGGTGAAAATGCCGATGCGCCATTACGACCTGGCGAGCATTTACCCCGATACCGAAGCCAGAACGCCGAATACCCGCACTGATATCACGTCATCCGGGCCGATGGCGGCGATAATCGGCTTCCAGTCGCCTTACAACGATCAACGCAGCGTCGTGGCGCTGCTGGCCGATAGCCCTCGCGGTAACGAATTGCTCACCCAGGCGCTTAACGATAGCGGTAAACGCGCGGCGATGTTTGGCTCCGTCTCGGTGATTCGCGAGTCGGGCGTCAACAGCCTGCGGGTAGGTGATGTTTACTATATCGGGCATCTGCCGTGGTTCGAACGCATCTGGTTTGCGCTCTCCAGCCACCCGGTACTGCTGGCGGTGCTGGCGGCATTAAGCATCGTACTACTGGCGTGGGTGCTGTGGCGCATGCTGCGTATTATCAGCCGCCGTCGCCTCCACCTTGATGATGAGTAGTTGCTGATGAACGCGGTACGTGCAGTGGTGTTGTCGATATGCATGCTGGCGGCGGCGCAGGCGAGCGCCGCCTGCCGGTGGCCGGCCTGGGAGCAGTTTAAACAAGAGTACGTCAGCGCCGAAGGGCGGGTTATCGACCCCAGCGATTCACGAAAAATCACCACCTCGGAAGGACAAAGCTACGGGCTGTTCTTTGCCCTGGCGGCCAACGACCGCGAAGGCTTCCGCAAGCTGTTCGAGTGGACGCAAAACAACCTTGCCGAGGGCGATCTGCGCGCGCATCTGCCGGGATGGCTGTGGGGGAAAAAGAGCGATGACGAATGGACGGTGCTCGATAACAACTCAGCCTCGGATTCCGACCTGTGGATAGCCTGGGCGCTGCTGGAGGCCGGACGACTGTGGGAAACGCCCCAGTATACGGAAGTCGGCAAAGCGCTGCTGGCGCGTATTGCTGATGAAGAAGTGGCTACCGTACCGGGGCTGGGGCCGATGATTTTGCCGGGGAAAGTCGGCTTCGTCGATGACGGCGGCTGGCGTTTTAATCCCAGCTATCTGCCGCCGCAGCTGGCGACCTACTTTGCGGTGTTTGGCGCTCCCTGGCCAAAGATACGCGACGGCAATCTGCGCCTGCTGCTGGAGACCGCGCCGAAAGGCTTTTCGCCTGACTGGGTCCGTTACGAAAAAGGCAAAGGCTGGCAGTTGAAGGCGGAGAAACCCATTATCGGCAGCTATGACGCCATTCGCGTCTATCTGTGGGCCGGTATGCTCGATGACGGCGATAAGCAAAAAGCCCGCCTGCTGACGCGCTTTAAACCGATGGCGGCCCGGACGGTAGAGCAGGGTGTGCCGCCGGAAAAAACCAACGTTGCGACCGGTAAAACCACCGGCAACGGTCCGGTGGGCTTCTCCGCGGCGCTACTGCCTTTCTTGCAGCATGAAGATGCCCGGGCCATTCAGCGGCAGCGCGTCGCCGACCACTATCCCGGCGCGGATGCTTACTACAGCACGGTCCTGACCCTTTTCGGCCAGGGATGGGATCAACACCGTTTTCGCTTCACTGCCGGTGGCGAATTACGGCCTGACTGGAACCAGGAATGCACAAGTTCTCATTAAGCTTATTCACGCTCTCCCTAAGCGTCGCGCTGATGCCGCTGGCTCACGCCGTGAACACGCCTGTTCAGGAGCATCTGCTGGAGCAGGTGCGCCTCGGCGAGGCCAGCAAACGAGAGGATTTGGTGCGTCAGTCGCTCTACCGCCTGGAATTGATCGATCCGAACAATCCGGACGTTGTCGCCGCGCGAGTGCGCTATCTTCTCCGCCAGGGCGATACGGCCGGGGCGCAGAAGCAGCTGGCGCGTCTGGCGAAGCTGGCGCCGGAATCGGCGGAGCTGAAAGCTTCGCGCGACGAGATGAAAAGCAGCACCGGCGATGGCCGCCAGGAGCTGCAGCAGGCGCGCCTGCTGGGCGTGGCCGGGAAAGTTGACGAGGCCATCGCCGCTTACGAGAAGTTGTTTAACGGCGTCCCGGATGATGATGAGGCGGCGATTGAGTACTGGACGCTGGTGGCGCGCCTGCCCGCCCGACATAACGAAGGCATCAATCAGCTGAAAAAACTCAACGCCCGCTTACCGGACAACGTCCAGCTGCAAACGGCGCTGGCGAAACAGATGTTTGGCGATAATAAGCCGGAAGAGGGATTTGCGTATCTTGAACAGATGTCGCGCTCGGCGGCGGGTCGTGGCATCGCAGCAGACATCTGGTTTAACGAAGTGAAAAGCATGCCGGTGAGCCGGGCCAGCGTACAGGCGCTACAGCGGTTTATCGTGCAATTCCCCACCGGTTCCACCTCGGCAAATGCCCGCGTTCTGCTCGATCAGCAGCAGACCCAGCTCAAAGATCCGACGTTCCGCGATCGCGCGGAGGGGCTGGCGGCGGTGAAGGCCGGGAAAGGTTCGGTGGCCGTGGCCGATTTACAACAGGCTGTCCGGGCGGATGCCAAAGACAGCGACGCGGTTGGCGCATTGGGGCAGGCGTACTCCCAGCGCGGCGATCGGGCGCGGGCGGTTGCTCAGTTGAGTAAAGCTATCAAAATGGCCCCGGATAGCCCGAGCCGCGATAAGTGGGACAGCCTGCTCAAGACTAACCGCTACTGGCTGCTGATCAAGCAGGGCGATAGCGCTCTGAAAAGCGGCCAGCTGGCGCAAGCGCAAAATGCTTACGCTCAGGCGCAGCGGATAGACACTACCGATAGCTATGCGGTGCTGGGGCTGGGTGACGTGGCGGCGGCGCGTAAAGAAAACGCCGCGGCGGAGCGTTACTACCAGCGCGCGCTGCGAATGGATCGCGGCAATAGCCTGGCGGTACGCGGTCTGGCGAATCTGTATCGCGGCGAATCGCCGGAAAAAGCTAGCGCGTATATCGCCAGCCTGTCGCCGGCCCAGCGGCGCAGCATTGATGATATTGAACGTAGCCTGACGAACGAACGCCTGGAGAAACAGGCCGAAGCGCTGGAGAGCCAGGGGAACTGGGCGCAGGCGGCGGAAGTGCAGCGCCGTCGGCTGGCGCTGGATCCGGATAGCGTGTGGATAACCTACCGCCTGGCGCGGGATCTGGTCAGCGCGGGCAGCCGCAGCGAGGCTGACGCGCTGATGCGCGCGATGGTCAACCGCCAGCCTGGCGATGCTGATCGGGTTTACGCCTACGGCCTCTATTTATCCGGTAATAATCAGGATGAGATGGCGCTGGCGCAGATAAACGCCCTGCCTCAAGGACAGTGGACGGACAATATTCGCGAGCTGGAGGCGCGTCTGCAAAGCGACAGGATCTTGCGGCAGGCAAACCAGCTGCGCGATAGCGGCCAGGAGGCCCAGGCTATCGCGCTGATTAAACAGCAACCGACGTCGGTGCGCTACGCGCTCACGCTGGCGGACTGGGCGCAGCAGCGCGGCGACAGCCAGACGGCGATAGCGGAATATCAGCGGGTGCTTGGCCAGCAGCCGAATAACGGCGATGCGCGTCTGGGACTCGCGGAAGTGTATCTTGCCGACGGCGATAAGAATGCTGCCCGCGCTCAGGTGGCGCAGCTCAAGGGCGAAGACATCGATTCTATCAATATGCAGCGGCGTATTGCCCTCGCACAGGCCGGTCTGGGCGATCGCGTTCAGGCGCAGCAAACCTTCGCCCGCATCGTGCCGCAGGCAAAAGCGCAGCCGCCGTCGATGGAAAGCGCGCTGGTGCTGCGCGACGCCGCGCGTTTCCAGGCGCAGAACGGCGAGCCGCAGCAGGCGCTGGAAGGTTATAAGGACGCCATGGTGGCCTCCGGGGTTACTCGCGAGCGCCCGCAGGATAACGACACCTTTACGCGCTTAACGCGTAACGACAGCAGCGATGACTGGCTCAAGCGCGGGATCCGCAGTGATGCCGCCGATCTTTATCGCCAGCAGGATCTTAACGTCACCCTCGAGCATGATTACTGGAGCTCCAGCGGTACCGGCGGCTATTCCGATCTGAAAGCGCATACCACCATGTTACACGTAGATGCCCCGCTGGCCGACGGGCGAATGTTCTTCCGTACCGATCTGGTTAATATGGATGCCGGGAGTTTTTCTACCAATAGCGACGGCAGCTATGCGCCGAGCTGGGGCACCTGCGGCGAAATCGCCTGTACCGGCGGCAGCAAACATCAGAGCGACAGCGGCGCCAGCGTAGCGGTGGGCTGGCAGAACGAGACCTGGAGCGGCGATATCGGCACCACGCCGATGGGCTTTAACGTCGTTGATGTGGTGGGCGGCCTGAGCTACAGCAGCGACGTTGGCCCGCTGGGCTACACCGTTAATCTTCATCGGCGACCCATCTCCAGCTCGCTGTTGGCCTTCGGTGGGCAGAAAGATAACCCTAACGGCGGCCATACTGGCAAGACCTGGGGCGGGGTGCGCGCCGACGGCGGCGGTGTGAGTCTGAGCTACGATAAAGGTGAGGCCAACGGGGTCTGGTCTTCGTTGGGCGTCGACCAACTGACCGGGAAAAACGTTGCTGACAACTGGCGCGTGCGCTGGATGACCGGCTACTACTATAAAGCGATCAACGAAGATAACCGCCGGGTCACCGTCGGCCTGAACAATATGCTCTGGCACTACGATAAAGACCTGAGCGGCTATACCCTGGGTCAGGGGGGATATTACAGTCCGCAGGAATATGTCTCCTTCTCGGTACCTGTGACCTGGCGTCAGCGGACGGAGAACTGGTCATGGGAGCTGGGGGGCTCGGTGTCGTGGTCCCACTCGCGGACCAAAACCGAGGCGCGCTATCCGCTGCTCAATTTGATCCCCTCTCAGTATCGTCATGATGCCAGCCAGCTTACGGAAGAAGGCAGCAGCAGCTCTGGCGTCGGCTATACCGCGCGGGCGCTGATTGAACGACGGGTAACCAGCAACTGGTTTGTCGGGGCGGCGGTGGATATTCAGCAGGCGAAGGATTATACCCCGAGCCATGCGCTGCTGTACGTCCGCTATTCGGCTTCCGGCTGGCAGGGCGATATGGATATGCCGCCGCAGCCGCTGGTCCCTTACGCCGACTGGTAGCAGATTAGGCTGAATTATGCGACAGGGCGTCACTCCACGGCGCTCTTCGCGTATACTCGTTGCCTCCGGCCATACAGCCCGATTTCCCCTCCGGTGGCGATTGTGAACCTTTAGCTCCGGTAAGCGCGGCGCCACTGGGGAGAGCTAGCGAAGCTGCATTGCGCGCTGTATCCCGGAGGCGGTGCCAGAGGCACCTTGTCCGGGCTACCGACCCGATGGCGGTGGTGAACTTGTCGCCCGGACGGTTTTGTCGTTTTGTAGCCCGGGTAAGGCGTCAGCCGCCGCCCGGGAATTGTCCCCGGGTCGCGCTATGCTTACAGGTCCGTGCCGCTGCCGGGAAAGCCTCCCGATGGCATTGCTTCGCGCCTTGCGGGCGTGAGCGAACAATTTGAGTATATAATGAGCCTGAAAACGACCGGAGATGATGGATCTAAACCGGGTATGCGTTCAGTTTCAGTGGAGAACCCCGTTGCGCGTCAGCCGTTCACTTACAATTAAACAGATGGCAATGGTCGCGAGCGTGTCCATGGCGTTTGTACTCGTCTTCTGTTCCATTTTGCTGTTCCATTTTGTTCAGCAGAGTCGCTATACCACGGCCACGCAGTTAGAGAGCATTGCGCGTTCCGTCCGCGAACCGCTGTCAGCGGCTATTCTGAAAGCCGATATCCCGGAGGCGGAAGCCATTCTGAGCCGCATTCAGCCTGCTGGCATCGTCAGCCGGGCGGATGTTGTCCTGCCTAATCAGTTCCAGGCGCTGCGGATGCGCTTTATCCCCGAGCGTCCGGTGCCGGTAACCATCACCCGCATGTTTGAACTGCCGGTACAGATTTCGCTGCCTATCTACTCCCTTGAGCGGCCCGCTAACCCACAGCCGCTGGCCTATCTGGTGCTGCAGGCCGATTCATATCGCATGTATAAATTCGTGATGAGCGCCCTGGCAACATTAGTGACTGCTTACTTACTTTTGGTGCTGATGCTGACGGTAGCCATCACCTGGTGCATCAACCGTCTGATGGTACGACCGCTGCGTAAAATCGCCCGCGAGCTGAATGATGTCCCGCAGCAGGAGCGTCTTGGCCATCAGCTTTCTATACCGCGCTTACATCATGACGATGAAATCGGCATGCTGGTGCGCAGCTATAACCGTAACCAGCAGACTCTGCTGCGCCTGCACGATGAACTCTCTTTGCAATCGACCCGTTTCCCGGTATCCGAGCTGCCAAATAAAGCCTTTTTGATGGCGATGCTGGAGCAAACCGTCGCCCGTGGGCAGGCGTCTGCGCTGCTGATTGTCGCCTGCGAAACGCTGCAGGATACCGCTGGCGTACTCAAAGAGACGCAGCGCGAAATGCTGCTGTTGACGCTCGTTGAAAAGCTGCGGGCGGTTATCCCGACGCAGATGGTCCTGGCCCAGGTGAGCGGCTACGACTTTGCGATTCTGGCCCACGGAATTACCGAGCCCTGGCAGGCGGTGACGTTAAGTAAGCAAGTACTTACTGTCTTAAGCGAACGTTTACCCCTGCACGGCATCCAGCTGCGCCCCTGCGCCAGCGTCGGCATTGCGATGTTTAACGGCGAAATTAACGGCGAACAGCTCTATCGCCGGGCATTTTCCGCCGCCGTTACCGCGCGGCGTAAAGGTAAAAATCAGATTGAGTTCTTCGATCCGGAACAGATGGAAAAAGCGCAGCGCCGCCTGATGGAAGAGCACGATATTTTAACGGCGCTTGATAATCAGCAGTTTGCCATCTGGCTGCAGCCGCAGGTGGATACTATCAGCGGCGAGGTCTGCGGTGCAGAAGCGCTGCTGCGTCAGCGTCAGGCTGACGGGAGCTGGTCGCTGCCTGGCGATCTGATTGAGCGTATCGAAGCCTGCGGGCTGATCGTCCCGGTCGGCTACTGGGTGATGGAAGAGGCCTGCCGACAGCTTGCCGCCTGGCAAAATCAGGGGATCATGTTGCCGCTATCGGTCAACGTGTCGCAGCTACAGCTGCTGCATCACGATCGCGGCGCGGAGATGCTGGCGCTGCTCGCGCGCTATCGTATCGCGCCGGGCACGCTGATCCTCGAAGTCACCGAAAGCCGTCGAATAGACGACCCGCAGGCCATGATTTCCCTGCTGCGTCCGCTGCGTGAAGCGGGCGTGCGGATCGCGCTGGACGACTTTGGTATGGGCTACGCCGGGCTGCGTCAACTGCAGCATATTAAATCGCTGCCGGTGGATATCCTGAAAATCGATAAAATCTTTATCGATATGCTACCTGAGGACATCAGCATGGTGCCCGCGATTATCCAGCTGGCGCGGGGGCTGAATCTGCACATCGTCGCGGAGGGCGTTGAAACCGATAAGCAGTATCGCTGGCTGCAGGAGGCGGGTGTCGAGACGGTGCAAGGTTATCTTTTTGGCTGCGCCATGCCGCCTGAGGCTTTTAAGGCCCGCTTTTTACCGGCTGTTGTTGAGGATGCAAGTTTGTAACAACATTGTTAGCTTATGCGAGTCAGTTCAAATAAATTAACAATTGCATTGCAATTTCATCACTCGTTATTTCTGAAATGTTTCATGGGTGTTATTTTTAAGCCACAGACGCAATACCCCCTCACAGTCTGTGGTTATATCCAAAGGACACCCTATGAAAATCTCTTTCTTTAAAAGCCTCTATGTCCAGGTTTTATCGGCCATAGCGATCGGTATTCTGCTGGGCCATTTTTACCCGGAGCTGGGTGCGCAGATGAAACCCCTCGGCGATGCCTTCGTTAAGCTGATTAAAATGATTATTGCCCCGGTTATCTTCTGTACCGTTGTGACGGGGATTGCCGGGATGGAGAGCATGAAGGCCGTCGGCCGCACCGGGGCGGTGGCGCTGCTCTATTTTGAAGTCGTGAGCACCATCGCGCTGATCATCGGTCTGATCATTGTTAACGTGGTGCAGCCCGGCGCGGGTATGAACGTTGACCCGGCCACCCTTGATGCGAAGGCCGTGGCGGTTTATGCCGAACAGGCGAAAGATCAGGGTATCGTGGCGTTCCTGCTCGATATTATCCCCGGCAGCGTGATTGGCGCGTTTGCCAGCGGCAACATTCTGCAGGTGCTGATGTTTGCCGTGCTGTTCGGTTTTGCGCTGCATCGTCTGGGCAGCAAAGGCCAGCTGATTTTTAACGTTATCGAAAGCTTCTCGCAGGTTATATTCGGCATCATCAATATGATCATGCGCCTGGCGCCGATTGGCGCATTCGGCGCCATGGCCTTTACTATCGGGAAATACGGCGTCGGTACGCTGGTGCAGCTTGGTCAGCTGATCGTCTGCTTCTACATCACCTGTATCCTGTTTGTCGTGGTGGTACTGGGCTCGATCGCCAAAGCCACCGGCTTCAGCATCTTTAAGTTCATCCGCTATATCCGCGAAGAGCTGCTGATCGTCCTGGGAACCTCTTCGTCCGAGTCGGCGCTGCCGCGGATGCTTGATAAGATGGAGAAGCTGGGCTGCCGTAAATCGGTGGTGGGGCTGGTGATCCCGACGGGCTACTCCTTTAACCTCGATGGCACCTCAATATACCTGACGATGGCGGCTGTGTTTATCGCCCAGGCGACAAACAGCCATATGGATATTTTCCATCAGATTACCCTGCTGGTGGTGCTGCTGCTCTCCTCGAAAGGCGCGGCGGGCGTGACGGGCAGCGGCTTTATCGTCCTGGCGGCGACCATCTCCGCCGTCGGTCATTTGCCGGTCGCTGGCCTGGCGTTAATCCTCGGCATTGACCGCTTTATGTCCGAGGCGCGCGCGCTGACCAACCTGGTGGGTAACGGCGTAGCGACTATTGTGGTCGCAAAATGGGTTAAAGAGCTGGACTCACAGCAGCTCGATGATGTGCTGAATAACCGTACGCCGGTAGACAAATCGCACGAATTATCCTCATAAATCCATCTGTTAGGTCCATAGTCCCTTGCTGGACTATGGGCTCCTGCGCATAATTAGGGGTCGCTGCCGCATGCGCGGCGGTGACCCTTATGATTATTTCACGTCAACATGCGACATTTTCGTCTCCGTGTGGTCTAACCGACGTACTTAACTCACCATTTTTTCGGCGGCCCTCCCGTGGGCCGCTGTTGTAACCAGGATTGTTCATCAGGGGTTCACATGCAGGGCACAAAAATTCGACTCTTAACCGGTGGTTTGCTGATGTTGGCGACGGTCGGTTATGTGCAGGCAGAAGCGCTCCAGCCGGACCCGGCCTGGCAACAGGGCACACTGGCAAACGGGTTTCAGTGGCAGGTTTTAGCCACCCCGCAGCGTCCCAGCGATCGTATCGAAGTTCGCCTGTCCGTGAATATTGGCTCGCTGAGCGAAAGCACTCAGCAGAGCGGCTTTAGCCACTTTATCCCGCGCCTCGCGCTGACGCAAAACGGTGGCCTCCCGACCATGCAGGCCCGTTCGCTATGGCAGCAGAGTATTGACCCGAAACGTCCTCTGCCGCCCGCCATCGTCTCTTATGACTACAGTTTGTTTAACCTGAGCTTACCGAATAACCGTAACGACCTGCTGAAAGAGGCGCTGAGCTGGCTGGCGAGCGCCAGCGGTAAAATGTCGATCACTCCGGAAGCGGTCAACCATGCGCTGCAGGGCGAAGATATGGTGGCCACCTGGCCTGCGGATACTAAAGAGGGCTGGTGGCGTTATCGGCTGAAAGGCTCCACCATGCTGGGGCATGACCCGGCGGCGCCGCTGAAGCAGCCGGTGGATATTGCTCAGCTTAAAGACTATTACCACAAGTGGTACACGCCGGATGCCATGACCCTGATTGTGGTCGGCAACGTCGATAGCCGCAGCGTCGCGGAGCAAATTAACAAAACTTTCGGCGGCCTGAAGGGCAAGCGCGAAACGCCGGTGGCGGTTCCTACCCTGTCGCCGCTGCCGACGACGCCGGTCAGCATCATGACCGATGCAGTGCGCCAGGATAAGCTGTCGCTGATGTGGGATGCGCCGTGGCAGCCGATTCGCGACTCGGTCGCGCTGCAGCGCTACTGGCGAGATGACCTCGCCAGAGAAGCGCTGTTCTGGCACGTTCAGCAGAATCTGAGCAAAAGTAACATCAAGGATATCGGCCTGGGCTTTGACTGCCGCGTGCTTTACCAGCGCGCCCAGTGCGCGATCAATATCGAATCGCCGGGCGAGCGGCTGAACGCCAACTTAACGACCGTGGCGCGCGAGCTGGCGAAAGTGCGCGATAACGGTCTGCCGCAGGATGAGTTTGATGCCCTGATTGCGCAGAAAAACCTTGAACTGCAGAAGCTGTTTGCCACCTATGCCCGCACGGATACCTATCTTCTGATTAGCCAGCGGATGCGTTCGTTGCAAAATCAGGTGGTGGATATCGCTCCCGAGCAGTATCAGAAGCTGCGTCAGGAGTTCCTCAATTCGCTGACGGTTGACATGCTGAATCAGTACCTGCGTCAGCAGCTTTCACAGGATATGGCGCTGGTGTTGCAGCAGCCGCAGGGCGAACCGGAGTACAACATGAAGGACCTGCAGGCGACGTGGGAAAAGCTGATGGCGCCAGCGCCAGCGGCCGCCGCGGCGTCGAACAGCGCCGGTGATGTTGCGCAAGGACGTAGCGAAGCGACGGATATCCCGCCTGCGCAGTAAAGCAAAACCGGATAGCGTGGCTATCCGGTGAGGTTTATGGCTTATCTGTTTTAACTATTGCTCGGGATTGGCCCGGTGATTTTCCCGGAGGCGGCGCTGGCGCGCCTTCTCCGGTCTACCGGCCCGCAGATGGCGGTAAACCCGTAGCCCGGCTAAGCGCAGCGCAAGCCGGGATTCTCGCCGGCGGGCGTAACTCCATCGAAATTACTGCGGCATCGCCTCGCGCGGGATAATCGCACCGCGATACTGAATCACCGTGCTGGCGGTCAGGTGGCCGCGTTTTGCCGCCGATTCGGCATCGCCGCCGGTCAGGCGCACGGCCAGATAGCCGGCGCTGAATGAATCGCCCGCTGCCGTGGTATCAACGACTTTCTCTTTTGCCAGCTTAACGGCCGGGACTTCCAGCTGCGGCTGTCCGGCAATCGCCACCAGGCAGGAGTCGGCGCCGCGCTTCACCACCACTTCTTCAACGCCAGCGGCGTGAGTGCGGGCAATCACCTCTGCCACCGGCTTCTCGCCCCACAGCGCGTCTTCGTCATCAAGGGTCAGGAACGCAATGTCGGTGCAGGCCAGCATCTGCTGATAAACCTGCTGCGTCTCTTCTTTACTGCTCCACAGGCGCGGACGATAGTTGTTATCAAAGATAACTTTACCGCCGTTTGCCCGGCATTCCCGCAGCAGGGTCAGCAGCTTCTCGCGGCTTGTCGGGCTCAGGATTGCCAGGCTGATGCCGCTGAGGTAAAGATAATCATAGGTCGCCAGCTCTTCGCAGATGGCCGCAGACTGCTCGCTCTCCAGCCAGAACTTCGCTGCGGCTTCATTACGCCAGTAGTAAAACGTACGCTCGCCGGTATCGTCAGTTTCGATGTAGTAGAGGCCCGGTAAACGGTCGGCCATGCGCTGAATCAGGTCCGTCTGGACATTCTCACTCTGCCAGGATTCGAGCATCTGCTGGCTGAAGGTGTCCGTGCCCAGGGCGGTAACATAGTGTACGCCCAGCTCGCTGGCGTCGGTCTGGCGGGCAATGTAGACGGAAGTGTTTAAGGTGTCGCCGCCAAAGCCGCGATTTACCGCCGCGCCTTTCTCTGACAGCTCAATCATGCATTCGCCAATGACGGCAATTTTCTTAGACATAGTGATGACCTGAAATTAAATCAATATTAACCCTAGTGTGCGCTGGGCCGCTTTTATGGTCAATGATATTAAAACAACGTTCCATTATTTTTTTGACCTGACGCGGATTATGTGACGAAAAGCGCATTTGGCAGAGCACCTGACGTTTCTCAACTATATTCATGATTGACGAGACGCAAAAGGAGTGCAGAAGGGATGACCAGAACCCGTAAAACCGTGGCTATTATCCTCGGAACGATAGTCGTACTGATCGTTCTGTTTTTTATTGTAGTGGCGACCTTTGACTGGAATCGCCTGAAGCCGACGATTAATCAGAAAGTGTCGGCCGAGCTGAACCGTCCGTTTGCGATTCGCGGCGATCTGGGCGTCGTGTGGGAGCGCCAGCCCGGCGAAAGAGGCTGGCGAAGCTGGATACCCTGGCCGCACGTGCATGCCGAAGATATTATCCTCGGCAACCCGCCTGACATCCCGCAGGTCACCATGGTTCACCTGCCGCGCGTTGAGGCGACCCTCGCCCCGCTGGCGCTGCTCAGCAAAACGGTCTATCTACCGTGGATTAAGCTTGAACAGCCGGACGCGCGATTGATTCGACTGTCGGAGAAGATCAACAACTGGACTTTCGACCTGGCTTCGGCGGGAGCGTCTGAGAAAGATGCGGCGCCTTCCAGCTGGTCTTTCCGACTCGACAATATTCTTTTCGATCGCGGCAAGATTGCTATCGATGACAAGGTATCGCGCGCCGATGTGACGATCGTGGTTGATCCGCTCGGTAAACCGCTGGCGTTTAGTGAAGTGACCGGCGAAAAAGGGAAAGGAGCGTCGCAGAAAGTGGGCGATTACGTCTTCGGCCTGCAGGCGAAAGGGAGCTACAACGGGCAGCCGCTCTCCGGTAACGGCAAAATCGGCGGCATGCTGGCGCTGCGCAGCGAAGGGACGCCGTTCCCGCTGCAGGGGGATTTTCGTTCCGGCAATACCCGGGTCGCTTTTACCGGCACGGTCAGCGATCCGCTCAATCTCGGCGGCGTCGATCTGCGCCTCAAGTTTTCCGGTGATTCGCTGGGCGATCTCTACGATCTGACCGGCGTACTGCTGCCGGATACGCCGACTTTCTCTACCGACGGCCATCTGCGCGCCACCTTTAAGGAGAAAAACGGTTCACGCTTCGCCTATCAGGATTTCAATGGCCGTATTGGCGAGAGCGATATCCACGGGTCGCTGATCTACACCACCGGTAAACCCCGGCCTAAGCTGGAGGGCGATCTGGAGTCCAGGCAGCTACGGCTGGCGGATCTGGGGCCGCTGATTGGCGTCGATTCCGGCGGCAAAGGCAGCCAGACTGAACGGCGTAAAGGTGAAGCTTCTCCGCAGCCAGCCGGAAAAGTGTTGCCGTATGACCGCTTTGAAACCGACAAGTGGCAGGTAATGGATGCCGATGTGCGCTTCAAAGGACGGCGGATTGAACACGGCAGCACGCTACCCATCAGCGACCTTTCTACGCACATCATCCTGCAGCGAGGTGACCTGCGCCTGCAGCCGCTGCGTCTGGGGCTGGCTAACGGTACCCTTGCCGGCAGCATTCATCTTGAAGGGGATAAAAAACCGCTGCAGGGGACGGCCAACCTGCAGGCGCGCCGCCTGAAGCTCAAAGCGCTGATGCCAAACGTGGAGATGATGCAGAAAACGCTCGGCGAAATGAACGGCGATGTTCAGCTTCGCGGCACCGGTAACTCCGTCGCCGCGCTGCTGGGCAACAGTAACGGTAACCTGAAGCTGCTGATGAACGACGGGCTGATTAGCCGTAACCTGATGGAGATCCTCGGTCTGAACGTCGGTAACTTTATTATCGGCCAGATCTTTGGCGATGATGAGGTGCGGGTGAACTGCGCGGCGGCGAATATCGACGTGGTCAACGGCGTCGCCCGGCCGCAGGTGTTCGCGTTTGATACCGAAAACGCGCTGATCAACGTGACCGGGACCGCCAGCTTTGCGTCGGAGCAGCTGGACCTCACTATCGATCCGGAGAGTAAGGGCTTTCGTATTATCACCCTGCGCTCCCCGCTGTATGTTCGCGGCAGCTTTAAGTCGCCGAATGCGGGCGTGAAGGCGGGGCCGCTGATTGCCCGCGGCGCGGTAGCGGCAGCGCTGGCGACGCTGGTGACGCCGGCAGCAGCGCTGCTGGCGCTGATATCACCTGCCGAAGGCGAGGCGAACCAGTGTCGGGCAATCTTGTCGCAGATGAAAAAATAGTCGGGAAGAAGACTCCCCTGGCCGGATGGCCGGGGGAGTGGACGGAGAGTTACAGCGATTGATGACGCGTTTCGTGAGTCAGCAGCAGCGCGATCATCGTCAGCGCCGCCATGGCGGCGAGGTAGAGCCCAACCGCGGGCAGACCGTAGTTGCCCTGCAGCCATGCGGCGATATACGGCGCTACGGATGCCCCGAGGATCGACGAGACGTTGTAGGAGAACGAGGCGCCGGTGTAGCGAACTTCGGTCGGGAATAGCTCCGGCAGCAGCGCGCCCATAGGGCCAAAGGTCAGCCCCATCAGGCTCAGGCCAATCAGCAGGAAGGCAAAGACCAGCAGCGGGTTGCCGGAGCCGAGCAGCGGTTTAAAGGCAAACAGCGCGAAGAGGATGATGAGAGTCGTGATCACGACCATGCTCTTACGACGGCCAAAGGCATCCGCCAGCAGGCCCGCCACCGGCACCATCACGCCAAAACCAATGACCGCCATCATCAGCATCCACAGCACTTCGTTGCGCGGCAAGCCGAGACCAATCGGCGCGGCGGCGGTACTGAAGGTCATGGAGTAGACGGTCATGATGTAAAACAGCGTGTAGGTCGCCAGCATGATAAAGGTGCCGAGAACGGTGACGCGTACGTGTTTGGTCAGCAGGGTGCCCAGCGGGATTTTGACCTGTTTCTTCGCGGCGGCTACCTTTGCGAACACCGGTGACTCGTGCAGCGAAACGCGGACGTACAGGCCGATAATGACCAGCACGGCGGAGAAGATAAACGGCATACGCCAGCCCCATTCCATAAACTGCTGGTCGGTCAGCAGCCAGGAGAGCAGCAGGAAGGTGCCGTTAGCGAAGAAGAAGCCGATAGGCGCGCCCAGCTGCGGGAATGAGCCATACAGCGCGCGCTTGCGCGGCGGGGCGTTTTCCGTCGCCAGCAGCGCCGCGCCGCCCCATTCGCCGCCAAGGCCCAGCCCCTGGCCAAAGCGGGCCAGCGCCAGCAGCACCGGCGCCATAATGCCAATGGTTTCATAGCCGGGCAGCAGGCCGATAACTACGGTTGAGATCCCCATCGTCAGCAGCGATGCCACGAGGGTCGCTTTACGGCCTACGCGGTCGCCGAAATGGCCGAATACCGCAGAACCGATAGGGCGGGCAATAAACGCGATGGCGAAGGTCGCCAGCGATTGTAGCGTCGCGGCGGCGGGATCGCCCTGCGGGAAGAAAATATGCGGAAATACAATGACCGCCGCGGTGGCATAGATATAGAAGTCGAAGAACTCGATGGCGGTGCCAATGAGCGAAGCGACGACGACCTTGTTGCGTGAGTTAACCGGAACGGTTTCCTGAGCATTGTCGAGTGTTGTGGCTGTGGCTTGCATAGATCTTTCTTATTTTTTGCGAACGAAAGGCCATATAGCCACAGCCTTGGGGACATTTCAATCTGTAACAAGGGGATGAGGAGGCTAAAAAACAGGCAAAAAGTGAATAATTTCTGTGCCAGAAAAATAAGTTCTATGAAATGCTTCACACAATTCAAATAATGGTTGATAAAACCAGGTTTAGGTTAAATAAAAGTTACATATTGGATTTATCTGCTGAAATGCCAGGTTGGGCTGAATTTTGCGTCTTTTATTCAGCCCAGTGATGGTTTAGTCGTGGGCTTTGCCCGGCATCCGGCGGTCGTCTTTATACTCGGCGGTCGCAATCCACGCGGCGCAGAAAAGCGTCAGGCGGGCGAAGAAATAGAAGAAGGCCATGATTCCCAGCACCGAGCCGAATGCCGCCCCGGACGGCGACTTGACCAGCGACGGTAGCGTCCAGGTCATGACGATCTTGATTATCTCAAAGCCGACCGCCGCAATCAGGGTACCGCGAATCAGCGCCCTACGGCGCGGGCGGTGGCGCGGGAGTCGCCAGAAAATCCAGAAAAAGAGCAGATAGTTGGCGAAGATGGAAATGGCCAGGCCAATAAGCCGCCACGCCGGTTTCAGCCACTCGATGTAGTCCAGATAGAGCGCCGAGATAATCATCTGCTGAGCCGACCCGGCGATGGAGGTGATCGACAAGGTGATCACCAGCGCCACCAGCAGGCCGATTAGCGAGATAAAGTCGCGAAAGTACTTCACCCAAATTTTTTCCTGATCCTGCGGCGTACGCTCCCAGACGTCGCGGGACTGGGCGCGAATCGCCTCACGCAGGTTGCCCATCCAGTTAATGCCGGAATAGAGCGCCACCAGCAGACCGACGATGCCGACGGTGGTGCGCTGCTGTACGGCGGTATTGATGGTATTTTTCAGCGTTGCCGCGAGCGTCGGGTCGCTGACGTTAAGCAGGATTTTATCGAAGATGTCCTGTAGCAGCGTAGGATGCGAGGCCAGAACAAAACCGGCTGCCGCAAAAGAGACCATCAGAATCGGGATCATCGATAAAAATGAGAAGTAGGTGATCGCCGCGCCAAACTGATTGCCCAGCCTGTCGTTGAAACGCTCTGCGGCGCGGATGAGGTGCGCAATAATGGGGTTACGCTGGACTTTTTCCGCCGTTCCGGTGACGCTTTTTAGCGCCTGGTTGGCTTTTTTCGCCACGGTGGAGTCATTTATCGCAGCCAGGGCGCTTTTATTTTCATCCGGCTGCTGGTCCGGATCCTGGGCTGGTCGTTGGGCGTCGTTTTCCGGCGTCATAAATTATTTCTTCCTTTTTTACAGCGATATTCATCAAAATTATATACGTAAAATCACGGATAAGGCGTGCCGGGGGCATCGGAGGCATGAATACGTTCCTGTTTGCCGCCTGTTCTGCGCTAATCGCTCGCCGGCGTTTTGTTTGCGCAGGGCCGCGGAAAATTCATAATTCACTGATAGTTATCTATATTTATCCAGGGTAAGGCGTTAGCCGCTACCCGACATAAAATACCGCTACTCCCACAAATACGGATTTTTCATCATGCGGACTCATCAACATAGCTTTTCATGAGCCCGCCCAGCCACTCCATAAACAGATGTACCCGACGTGAAAGGTTGCGCCGGTGCGGATAAATGAGCGAAACCGGCAGCGGCTCGGCGCGGTAGTGGGGCAGAATTTCTATCAGCTCCCCGGTGCGCAGCATTTCACGAACGCCCACCCGGGGTACCTGAATAATCCCCAGCCCCGCCAGGCACGAGGCTTGATAAGTTTCGGTGCTGTTAACCGTCAGAACGCCACCGGTTTTGACCCAGCGGATGGCACCATCGCTAACCACTTCGAAGCCCAGCGGGCGCACGCCCAGATTGCTGGCGTAGTGGATCAGCGCATGATCGGCGAGATCGTCCAGCGACTGCGGGTAGCCAAAGCGGGTGAGATATTGAGGACTGGCGCAGTTGATTTGCGTGAGCTTGCCCAGCGGTCGCGCAATCAGCCCGGAATCTTTCAGCGTACCGACGCGTATCACACAATCAAAACCCTCGCGGATTACGTCAACCAACCTGTCGCTGCTGCTGAGCTCCAGTTCGATGCCGGGATACTGCTGCAGAAATGCCGGCAGTTGCGGAATAACCAGTTTTTTCGCCACGGCGACCGGCATATCGACCCGCAGGCGTCCGCTAATGCTGGAGGGATCGAGCTGAAACATCCCGTCCAGCTCATCGAGATTGCTGAGCAGGTCTCTGGCGCGTTCGTAGTAGACCATACCATCCTGAGTCAGCTGCACCCGGCGGGTGGTGCGATGCAGCAGACGAACGCCAAGATGGTTTTCCAGTGCCTGAATCTGGCGCGAAACGCTCCCTTTAGGCAGGCCAAGCGTATCCGCAGCGCGGGAAAAACTCTCCAGCTCCGCTACTCTGATGAACAGCTGCATTGCGTGAATTTTATCCATTCCGCAGACCTTTTGTTGCTCTTAATGAAACAGTAAAGCGTAATTTTCAGTATTTATTGTTTTTATAGCAGCTAATAAGCTCTTTAACGAGGCAAACGCAACCGAAAAGGGGTTTTCTGATGACACAACGTATCGCTTTGGTGACCGGCGGCAGCCGCGGGCTGGGGAAAAACGCCGCCCTGAAGCTGGCGGAGAAGGGAACCGATATTATTCTGACCTGGCATAGCAACCCGCAGGCGGCGCTTGACGTGGTAGCTGAAATTGAGAAAAAAGGCGTAAAAGCCGCAGCATTACCGTTAAATGTCGGCGATATCACCAGTTTTGATGGTTTTGCACACAAGGTGGGGGAAGTGCTTCAACAACGCTGGCAGCGGGAGACATTCGACTATTTATTAAACAATGCCGGTATTGGCCTGAACGTCGCTTTTGCCGAAACCAGCGAAGCGCAGTTTGATGAATTAATGAACATCCAGTTTAAGGGACCGTTCTTCCTTACCCAGCGTCTGTTACCGCTATTGCAGGATGGGGGACGCATCCTCAACGTTTCCAGCGGACTGGCGCGTTTTGCTCTGCCGGGTTATGCGGCCTATGCCGCGATGAAAGGCGCGATGGAGGTACTGACGCGCTATCAGGCGAAGGAGCTTGGGGAACGCGGAATTTCGGTCAATATCATTGCTCCTGGCGCCATTGAAACCGATTTTGGCGGCGGCGTGGTACGCGATAACCCGCAGGTGAATCAGCATATCGCCGGGCAAACGGCGCTGGGAAGAGTGGGGCAGCCGGATGATATAGGCGATGCTATCGCCGCGCTACTCAGCGACGATCTGCGCTGGATGAACGCCCAGCGCGTTGAGGTCTCTGGCGGAATGTTTTTGTAATCCCGAGCCCCTTCATGGATCATGAAGGGGTATACGCATTTCATGCGCTTTCTTACTCCGTAACACACTTTCCCCGCTTTGCCATCGCCTGCGTTTGCGGGTTCGTTTAAAATAGAAAAATAATATTATATTTATTTTTACCTGCCTGGTTCATTAAGGATTTCCTTAATTTAAATGTAATAAATATTGTGAATAAGTAATGGCGTGAATAAGGCCTGTAACTATTCATTGTTATGATGTTTAGATAATCCTCCCTATCGGTAAAATGCCCCAGGCCAAACAGCGAGTTCTTATTTTATCTTGCTGATATTACCCTTCCCCCTCTTTTAATCGGGCATTTCTTTGTTGGAGATAAATCCATGCAGGTAATCATGTTTGACAGGCAGTCGATATTTATTCACGGAATGAAAATTGGCCTCCAGCAACACATTCCTGAACTTGATATTTTTGGCACCTGTCAGGCGGATCAGCTCTGGCAGAAGCTAACGGCGAATCCTGAAGCACTGCTCATTCTGGATGGCGATATGCACAGCGAGTTTTGCTGCTGGCTACTGCAGGAAAAGCAGCTCCGCTTCCCGGCGACTCAGGTGCTGCTGATCGTGTCCGACGATAATAAAAGCTGGCTACAGCGCGCGCTTTCCTGGAATGTGCGCGGGATCATTCAACGCAGGGAAAGCCTGCAAACATTCGCCCAGGCGATCAACAGCATCATGCATGGCCTGCTCTGTTTGCCGGGCGATTGGCTAATGACGGCGGAAGCGCGGGATAATAAATTGGTTCATTTAAGCCAGCGTCAGCGCGAGATTTTACAGCTGCTGGCGGCGGGAGATTCCAATAAAGAGATTAGCCGCGCGTTAAATATTAGCGCGGGCACGGTCAAGGCGCATCTGGAGTCGCTGTATCGCCGACTGGATGTGAAGAATCGTACCCAGGCGGCGATGGTGTTTAATGGCGTCAGCGAAACTTAATCGGTTGTCGCCTTGAATCTTGCGCACTCTTCACGCCGCTGTTCGTGGCCGCTGCGAATATTTTCCCAGGCGGTCAGCGCCTCAGCGAACCGCTGATGGTTAAGGTGAGTTAAAACAATATCAAGCTCCGGAGACGCCGGGCCGCAGCTAAAGGCTAAAGAGACCAGCGCATCATACTGCGATGGGTTAAGCCTCACCCGCAGGTTGCGCTTAAGCTGGCGCTGGCATTGCACCAGGTCGACGGTAAGCAAGGTCTCCGCGATCTCGCGCGTGAAGTGGTTGAACGTTTCATAATCGTTGAGAACGTGGCCATAGCCAATCACGCGCAGGCCGCTCTCGTCCCGATAGGGGGCGAGTGCTAATCCCTGAGTTCGTTTAATAAAGTCCAGGCCCTGCGGGCTTAGCGACGGTGTTATGGGGGACATGTTCTCTTCCTCTTTGGCTGGCCCGCAGTGTAGAGGAAAAGTTAACCGCGCCCTATTCGCCAGATGGCCCAGGCTGGTTATGCTCGCGGCGCAGCAGGCCGAAAAGCCAATCGTTGTGCCAGCGACCGTTGAGCCAGTAGCATTCACGCAGCTCGCCTTCCTGATGAAAACCAACCTTTAGCAGCAGATTTTTTGACGCCAGATTGCCCGCGGTGACGGTCGCCGTCAGCCGCCGGATACCGCCCGTAGTCAAAGCGTACTCGCACAGCGCGCGCAGCGATTCACTGCCGTACCCCTTCCCCTGCGCGTGGGGAGCGAACAGAAAACCCACTTCAGCACTATCGCCAGCGTGATGCTGGTAGCCGGTGAGGCCAAGGGGAGCATGGGTGAAGCGATCGCGCACGACCAGACACAGCCAGTGGGCCGCGCCCGGGGACCATAAGGGAAGCCGCGAATCAAAAGCCTCACGAATGTCGGCGACCGGGCGAGGATCCGCGACGTAAAGCATCACCTGGGGATCCTGCTGGAGGGCGAGGAAAAAAGGCCAGTCGTCAAGCTGCAGCGGGGAACAGCGCAGACGTGGGGTCATCAGTTCTGGCATAGCAGGGTTCCGGCAAAAGTCGATGCCATGAACATAGCAGGACATCGACTGCCGGAACAGTCTGCCGTTACAACGGTTCGCCGTACAGACCAATAAGCCGGCGCACCACGCCATTGGTCCAGCCGAAGCCGTCCTGAAGCGGGTACTCACCCCCTCCGCCTTCGTGGGGAGTGGCGCTGGCGATGTGGTACTTTTCAATCAGCTTAAAGTGCTGTTTATAGAAATGATTCACCGTTTGCAGCCAGCTGTGGGCTATCTCATCGCCGAGCGGATCCTGACCGTACATTTTAAAACCCTGTACCGCCATCCACTGCAGCGGCGCCCAGCCGTTGGGCTTATCCCACTGTTCACCGCTTTGATATTCGGTCGCCATAATACCGCCGGGGGTAAGCAGGCGGGCGCGTACCGCATCGGCAAGCCTGTCGGCCTGATCGTGGGTCGCCATACCGACATAGAGCGCGACGATGCTGGCGGCGGAAAACAGCGCCAGCTGCTCGCGGCGCCAGTCATAATCGCGGAAACAACCGCTTTCGTCATCCCACAGATAGCGGGTCACCGCCGCCCGACGGTCGCTGGCCTTCTGGCGGAAAGCGGCCTCGGTTTCCCGGTCGCCCTTCAGGCCGGAGAGGTTGGCGATGGTATTCTCCAGCTTGAACAGCAAGGCGTTCAGATCAATGGGGATAAACTGGGTAGTGCGGATGCTTGCCAGTCTGGTGATATCGCGCAGCCAGCGGCTGGAGTAATCCCAGCCGGACTCCGCCCCCGCGCGCAGGTCGCGATAAACTTCATTCGGCGGGCGCCCGGAGCGCTTCGCCGTTTCAACATCTTCCCGCCACGACTCATCGCGCGGCGTGTCGCGATCGTCCCAGTAGCGGTTCAGCAAAGAGCCGTCCGGCATACGCACCACGTGACGATACGCCTGATTGGGGATCAGCGATTCCGCGCCGTCCATCCAGAAGCTGTACTCCATTTGCAGGTGGTCAAGGTACCGTTTAGCGCCGCGGACGCCATCTTCTTCAAACAGTTCGACCATCAGGGCAAAGACCGGCGGCTGCGAGCGGCTGAGATAGTAGGTGCGGTTGCCGTTAGGAATATGGCCATAGATTTCGATCATCCACGCGAAATTATCGGCCATGCATTTCAGCAGATCTTCGCGGCCGCTTTCCGCCAGCCCCAGCATAGTGAAGTAGGAATCCCAGTAGTAGGTTTCGCTAAAGCGCCCGCCGGGAACAATATATGACTGCGGCAGCGCCAGCAGCGACGACCACGGAATATGATCCTGCGGCTCGCGGGTGAGGATTGGCCACAGATTATCAATATGCTCCTTGAGGGATCGCGTGGGATCGGAGACGTAGTCCTCGGCGCGGCTTTCCGGCAGCCAGAAATGATCTTCCACAAACTGGCGTAAATCGAATCCGGGGGTGCGCCTGATGCGACGATAGTGAATCAAGATATCCAGCGGATCCTGCTTCGGCGCGCAGTCCGGGAAGGTTTTACTATCGGCGAAAATTCGCGATTTCTGGACGTGGGCGAACAGCTCCAGATAACGATCGGCAGGGGTGAGGGCATCCGAGGCGGGCAGCCCTTCAATGATCTCCGGTTCAGGTTCGGCGTCGAACATTTCATCCAGCTTTAACTCATACGGATCGGCTTCGTAGCACGGATCGGTGTCGATCCTGAGCTCATCGTCATCAACGTTGCGTAATTTCTGGCTGAACATAGGGGTACGGACCTCCGGATTGCGTCAGTAGAGGATGCCGGGCACGCCCGACCTGTCTAATAAGCTTAGACATTCGCAGCGGGAAACGAAAAGAGAAGTGTGCGGTAGATCACGCTTTCCTCTGAACAATCGGTTCGGAGTTTTTGCTTTAACTTTTTGATCTACCGGATTAAAACCGTTTTAACCGCTGCGTATTGCGTTGAAAAATTCGGAGATTTCGTTTTGCAACAAAATCTAAATTCCCGGGCGCTGCCGCTATTCAGCCATTACTCCCACGCGGCTTCCAGCAGCTCCAGTAGCTGCTCGCTGGTCAACGTGACCGGGTTAGCCTTCATGGATGAGGAGCTGCTGGCGGCGAGGGCCGCAGGCTCCAGCGCTTCGCGGGGGACGCCGAGATCGCGCAGATTACCCAGACCGGCGCGCTGGCTCCACTCGCGCAGGCTCTCCCATGCGCTGTCAGGATCGGAATCCAGCCCAGCGGCCAGCCACTGGCGTACATCCGCAAAACGCTGGCGGAGGCGTGCGTCGCTAATTTGTGCTTCGTTGAGCGCCAGGCCGAAGGGGAGCAGACTACCGCAAAGTGCGCCGTGGGCAGCGTTGCTCAGGCCTCCCAGCGGACCTGCCAGGCCGTGAACCACGCCGAGTCCGGCATTGGCTAACGCCAGTCCGCCGCACAGGCTGACCCACGCCATCTCATCGCGGCTATCCGGACACTCATGTTCCATCAGCGTTCTGAGCGCTTTCATGCCGCGCGGGATCGCCTCCCGACAGAGTGCGTCGGTAAAAGGATTCGCGCGGGTGCACAGCCAGGGCTCAATCACCTGGGTGATAGCGTCGAGACCGGAGGCTAAGGTCACCGCGCGCGGCGCGCTGTCGGTGAGGGACGGGTCGATAATCGCCAGGTCCGGCAGCATGCGGTCGTCACGCAGGCTGACCTTGCGCTGCTGCTCGGGGACGTTAATCACCGCGTTCTTTGTGACTTCCGCGCCGGTACCGGCCGTCGTGGGAATGGCGACGAACGGCAGCGGATTGGCCTCTAATATGCGGCCGCTACCCACCACTTCCAGGTATTCGATCGCGGGCCCCTGCGCGGGAACCAGCGCCGCAATAGCTTTGCCCGCATCAATGACCGCGCCGCCGCCGAGGCTGACGATGGCGCCGACGCCTTTTTCCCGTGCCAGACTCACGCCCCGTTCAATATCCTGCAGGCAGGGTTCATGGGCGATAGAGAGTGTGGTGACGTGCAGCCGAAGCGCGTGGAGTTCGCTTAGCAAGCATTCCGCGCGCTGCGGGGTGGCGCCGTGAATCAGCAGAATCTTTGTCGAGCGCCCGGCGAGCCAGGGGGCCGCGCTTAGAGCAAGGCCGCGCCCAAAGCGGATATTGCCCGGTGTTAAAACGTTAAAAGAGGTCAACATGTCGGGTAACCTGTCCTGGAGAAAAATCGTGCAATCCACTATACACATTATCCGGCTGTACATGAGCCGCCGATGCAGTATTGTGAAACAACCATCTCTTTTGATTGAGGAATTGCTGACAATGATAAAAATACTGGGCAAACGCTCATCAATTAACGTGCGTAAGGTACTGTGGACCTGTGAAGAAGCGGGAATAGCATATCAGCAGGAGGATTACGGTAGCGGGTTCCAGTCCATCGAGACTCCGGCGTTTCGCGCCCTTAATCCGAATAGCCTGGTCCCGGTGCTGCTGGATGGCGATTTTGTGCTGTGGGAGTCAAACAGCATCTGCCGCTATCTGGCGCGCAAAGCCGGGCGGGAAGACCTGCTCCCCACGGCGCCGCAGGCTGCCGCCGAGGTTGAGCGCTGGATGGACTGGCAGGCAACGGAATTCAATACTGCCTGGCGCTACGCCTTTATGGGACTGGTGCGCAAGGACCCGCGTTTTCAGGAACCGACGGCTATCAAAGAGAGCATTGTCGCCTGGACCCGCTGCGTGCAGATCCTCAATGCGCAGCTTCAGCAAACCGGGGCATGGGTTGCCGGCAGCCAGTTTACGCTCGCGGATATCGTCCTGGGACTGTCGGTGCATCGCTGGAAAATGACGCCGTTCGCGCATCCGGAAATGGCCGAAGTGGAGCGCTGGTATATGGCGCTGAATCAGCGCCCGGCGTTTAAGCGCCACGGCAATAACGGCGTGGCGTAAAGATAAAAAAAGAAGCTCCGGAGAGCTTCTTTTTCATGTACGGTGCGCGTGTTACCGCATCGTCACAAACTCTTCCGCTGCGGTTGGGTGGATCGCCACGGTATTGTCGAAGTCTTTCTTGGTTGCGCCCATCTTCAGCGCCACCGCGAAGCCCTGCAGCATTTCATCCATACCGAAGCCGATACCGTGAATGCCGACAATTTTCTCTTCCGGGCCGACGCAGACCAGCTTCATGCGGCACGGCTGGCGGTGTGAAGTGACGGCGGTATACATGGCGGTGAAAGAGGATTTATACACTTTTACCGCCTCATCGCCGTACTGCTCGCGCGCCTGCGGCTCGGTTAAACCGACGGTACCGATTGGCGGATGGCTGAATACCACGGTCGGGATGTTGCTGTAGTCCAGATGTTCGTCCGGCTTGTTGTTAAACAGACGCTCGGAGAGACGGCGGCCGGCGGCAACGGCGACCGGAGTCAGCTCGACGGCACCGGTATTATCGCCGACGGCGTAAATACCCGGAACGTTGGTATTCTGGAATTTATCGACGACGATATAGCCTTTATCGGTGGTTTCCACTCCGGTAGCAGCAAGATTGAAGTTATCGGTTGCCGGTTCGCGACCGATCGCCCAAATCAGGCAGTCCACGGTCTGGCTGCGGCCATCTTCCAGCTCCAGGGTCAGGCTGCCGTCGGCGTTCTTCACTACCGCTTTCGGAATGGCATGGGTATGCAGCTGTGGGCCTTCGGCGTTCATCACCTCAACCAGCGTTTCAACGATCAGCGGATCGAAGCTACGCAGCGGCGCGTGTTTACGCACGAACAGATGGGTCTCCGCGCCCAGTCCGTTAATCACGCCCGCCAGCTCAACGGCGATATAGCCCGCGCCGACTACCGCAACGCGCTTCGGCAGCGCCGGCAGTTCGAAGAAACCATCGGAATCAATACCGTACTCGACGCCGGGAATGCTCGGATGGCTCGGACGGCCGCCGGTGGCGATCAGAATATGGTCGGCGGTTATCGTCTCGCCGTTAACTTCGACGGTTTTCGCATCGACAAAACGGGCGAAGCCTTTAATGACATCGACCTTGTTTTTGCCCAGCACGTTATCGTAAGAGGTGTGGATACGATCGATATAGGCGCTACGGCTGGCGACCAGCTTATCCCAGTCGAAGTGATTAATTGTGGTATCAAAACCGTAATCCGGGCCATACAGATGGATGGCTTCACGGATCTGCGCCGCATGCCACATCACTTTCTTCGGTACGCAGCCGACGTTCACGCAGGTGCCGCCCAGGTCTTTGGCTTCAATCAGCGCACACTTTTGGCCGTACATAGCGGCACGGTTAATGGAGGCGATACCGCCGCTGCCGCCGCCAATGGCGATATAGTCATAATGCTTGCTCATGAGTCTTATCCTTAATGTCTGATTGGCGCGATTGTATACCTGAAATCACCAGGTTCCACCGATTGCTGTGATTGTTACTCAGGCACGATCCAGCTGACGGTGGCATGGCCGATACCGGTCGGCACCAGCTTTTTATGTAGCCAGGGCAGAACGTTGTTCATCTGCTGCTCCAGCTTCCACGGCGGGTTGATGACGATCATCCCGGAGGCGGTCATCCCGCGCTGGTCGCTATCCGGACGCACCGCCAGCTCGATTTGCAGAATTTTGCGAATGCCGGTGGCCTCTAACTCTTTGATCATGCGCTTAATCTGCGCACGCAATACGACCGGATACCACAGCGCGTAGGTGCCGGTAGCAAAGCGTTTGTAGCCTTCATGAATTCCGGTGACCACCGCCTGGTAGTCACTTTTGATTTCATAAGGCGGGTCGATTAGCACCAGGCCACGACGAGATACCGGCGGCAGCTTAGACTTCAGCTGCTGATAGCCATCGCTTTTTTCAACCCGGGCGCGGTCGTCTTTCTGGAACTCCGCGCGCAGCAGCGGAAAATCGCTGGGATGCAGTTCTGTCATCTGCAGGCTATCCTGCTCGCGCAGCAGTTGGCGGGCAATCAGCGGAGAGCCGGGGTAGTAGCGCAGCTGGCCGCTACGGTTGAAGTGCTGGACCACGGAGATATACGGCTCCAGCTCGGCGGGCAGGTCATCCTGCTGCCAGATGCGGGCGATACCTTCAAGATACTCACCGGTGCGCTCGGCATGTTCGCTGCTCAGCTGATAGCGGCCAGCGCCGGCGTGGGTGTCCAGATAGAGAAACGGTTTTTCTTTCTCTTTGAGCGATTCAATGATCAGGCTCTGAACGGTGTGTTTTAGAACGTCGGCGTGGTTGCCTGCGTGAAAGCTGTGGCGATAACTGAGCATGGATGCGGTGATTCCGGGAATTAAACAAGATAACCGATAGTTTACCGCAGATCCGCCTGGATTACCGCTGCGGTACCGTGCTGTTTTAATTCCTGCTGGTATTATCTGAGAAGCGACTCCCCGGAGGCGGTGCTGGCGCACCTGTCCGGGCTACCGGCCCGCAGCCAGCTGATGATTGCGGAATTAGCTCTCTTTTGTGGGTTTTACCGCCGGCAGGGCGCGATGCATCGGCACCGGCAGCCAGGCGCGAATTAATAATCCGCCGCGTTCGCTGGAGCCAAGTTCCAGCTTGCCGTTATGGTTATCGATGATGCGCTGAACGATAGCCAGCCCGAGGCCGGTTCCGCTAATCGTTCGGGCGCTGTCACCGCGAACGAAAGGCTGGAACAGATGTTCGCGCTGCTCCGGCTTGATTCCCGGTCCATCGTCTTCGACCTGGAACCAGGCCCGGTTACCTTCGCTGCCGCTGCTGACCTTGATCCAGCCGTTGCCGTAGCGGGCGGCATTGACCACCATATTCGCCAGCGCGCGCTTGATGGAGAGCGGATGCACGCGCAGCGGGATCTCTCCCGGCTGCAGATCGGTAGCGATTTCCCGCTCATAGCCGCTCTCCGCCGCAATCACTTCGCCCAGCACCGCATTCAGGTCCACCAGCTCCACCGGCATCTCCTGACCGGTGCGCAGATAGTCGATAAACTGCTCGATAATGGCGTTGCACTCTTCGATATCTTTATTAATCGACTCGGCGAGGTAGCCGTCCTCTTCGCCCATCATTTCCGTCGCCAGACGGATACGCGTGAGCGGAGTCCGTAAATCGTGGCTCACCCCGGCCATCAGCAGCGTACGGTCGTCCGCCAGTTGCTTAACGCCTGCGGCCATATGGTTAAAGGCACGTGTCACCGAACGCACCTCTGATGCGCCGTATTCGCGCAGCGGCGGAGGGATAATCCCTCGCCCGACCTGCAGCGCGGCGTGCTCCAGATCGACCAGCGGTCGGTTCTGTATACGAATAAAGAGCCAGGCGCCGCCAATCGCCAGCAGCATGATCGCCAGGGTGTAGCGGAACAGCGGCGAGAAGTCGCCCTGGTGGATTTCGGTCAGCGGTACGCGCACCCAGATATTGGGGGAGAGCCAGGTTTTCAGCCACACCACGGGGGAGCTTTTGTTGACCTCAACCCGCACTTCGGTCGGCCCGCCGAGCTGGTGCGCCATCTGCTGGCTTAAGAATTCATAATGCTGCGCCCAGCGCAGGCCTGCGTCTTCCGCCGCTTCGTTGGAATAGAGCGAAATGCCCAGCTCGCGGTAAATTTCGCGGCGAAACGCCGGCGGAACCACCAACTGGGTGCCGTCTTCCAGCTGCAGTTTATCGGTCATCAGCATACGCACTTCGTAGGCCAGAACCTTATTAAACTGCTGGAGACTGGGCAGGATCGCGAAATTCAGCACCACTAAATAGGTCGTCACCAGGCTGGCGAACAGCAGGGTGACGATCAGTAGCAGGGTACGGGCAAACGAGCTTCGCGGCGAAAAGCGCACGCGTTTCATGCCTTAGAGCCGTCCGGGACGAAAACGTAGCCCAGGCCCCATACGGTCTGGATATAGCGAGGATGCGCCGGATCTTCTTCCACCATGCGGCGCAGGCGTGAGATTTGTACGTCGATGGAACGCTCCATGGCTGAATACTCACGGCCGCGGGCGAGGTTCATCAGCTTATCGCGGGACAGCGGTTCGCGCGGATGGCTCACCAGCGCTTTTAGCACCGCGAATTCACCGCTGGTCAGCGGCATGGGTTCATCTTCACGGAACATTTCGCGGGTGCCGAGGTTCAGCTTGAATTTACCAAAGGCGATAACCGCCTCTTCCTGCGAGGGCGCGCCCGGTAGTTCGTTGGCCTGACGGCGAAGCACGGCGCGGATACGGGCCAGCAGCTCGCGCGGGTTGAACGGTTTTGGGATATAGTCGTCGGCGCCGATTTCCAGGCCCACGATTCGGTCAACTTCTTCCCCTTTCGCCGTGACCATGATGATCGGCATCGGGTTGCTCTGACTGCGCAGGCGGCGGCAAATGGACAAGCCATCTTCGCCCGGCAGCATAAGATCCAGCACCATCAGGTGGAAGGATTCACGGGTCAGCAGGCGATCCATCTGTTCAGCGTTCGCCACGCTACGAACCTGGAAGCCCTGCTCGGTCAGATAACGTTCGAGTAGCGCACGCAGGCGCATGTCGTCATCGACAACCAGAATCTTATAATTCTCTTGCATTGTTTATACTCCCAAAGGTTCACTGCAATTGTCAGTACGTATTCTCAAAAAAGCCCGGGTCGCCCACCAGCGAAATCTGGTATATATTCCAGGCTAAATTGTTACAAAGCATATTTAACAGCAGCTTAAGTATACATTTAAGCATAAGACGCATTATTTATCCTGTTGCTATTATGACGCGCGACGAATTGTGCGCAGCATTGCACAAAGATTTGTAATCAGGAGCCGTAACCTTCGATGAAAACGCCGCTGATCACCCGTGAAGGGTATGAAAAACTGAAGAAAGAGATGGATACCCTGTGGCGCGAAGAACGTCCGGAAGTCACTAAAAAAGTGACCTGGGCGGCGAGCCTTGGCGACCGCAGCGAAAACGCCGACTATCAGTACAATAAAAAGCGCCTGCGTGAAATCGACCGCCGGGTGCGCTATCTGACCAAATGCCTCGAACAGCTGAAAATCGTCGATTATTCGCCGCAGCAGGAAGGAAAGGTCTTTTTCGGCGCCTGGGTAGAGATTGAAAACGATGCGGGCGAGACGAAGCGCTTTCGGATTGTCGGCTACGATGAAATCTTTGGCCGCAATGACTACATCTCCATTGATTCGCCAATGGCGCGCGCGCTGCTGAAAAAAGAGGTCGGCGATTTAGCTATCGTTAACACGCCCGCGGGCGAGGCTGCCTGGTACGTGAACGAAATTGAATACGTCAAAGCTAAATAGGTGCGGAACATTCCGAGAGGCTTGGGTCGCGGCTGGCATTTTAGCGTGCCAGTCCGTATAACTATCCCCCTGATTTTTGATCCTAAAGATGAATTAAACCGATGATGAATGATTCGCTCTGCCGCATTATTGCGGGTGAACTTCAGGCCAGGGCTGAACAGGTAGAAGCTGCCGTTCGCCTGCTTGATGAAGGGAATACCGTGCCGTTTATCGCACGCTATCGTAAAGAAGTCACCGGCGGTCTGGATGACACGCAGCTGCGTAATCTGGAAACCCGCCTGGGTTACCTGCGAGAACTCGAAGATCGCCGCCAGGCGATCCTGAAGTCCATCGGCGAGCAGGGCAAGCTGACCGAGGCGCTGGAAAAAGCCATCAACGGGACGCTGAGTAAGACCGAGCTCGAAGACCTCTATCTGCCGTACAAGCCGAAGCGCCGCACTCGCGGGCAGATCGCCATTGAGGCCGGGCTGGAGCCGCTGGCCGAGCTGCTGTGGAACGAGCCCTCTCATGACCCGGAAACCGAAGCTGCCAAATATATCGACGCTGATAAAGGCATCGCGGACAGCAAAGCTGCCCTCGATGGCGCGCGCTATATTCTGATGGAGCGCTTTGCTGAAGATGCGGGCCTGCTGGCGAAAGTGCGCGACTATCTGTGGAAAAACGCCCATCTGGTGGCCACCGTCGTTAGCGGCAAAGAAGAGGAAGGTGCGAAATTCCGCGACTACTTCGATCACCATGAACCGATCTCCACCGTGCCGTCGCACCGCGCGCTGGCGATGTTCCGCGGCCGTAACGAAGGCGTGCTGCAGCTCTCTTTGAACGCTGACCCGCAGTTCGATGAGCCGCCGAAAGAGAGCCACGGCGAGCAGATTATTATCAACCATCTCGGCCTGCGCCTGAATAACGCTCCGGCCGACGGCTGGCGTAAGGGCGTGGTGAGCTGGACGTGGCGTATCAAGGTGTTGATGCACCTGGAAACCGAGCTGATGGGCACCGTGCGCGAACGCGCGGAAGACGAAGCCATTAACGTCTTTGCCCGCAACCTGCACGACCTGCTGATGGCCGCGCCGGCCGGACTACGCGCCACCATGGGGCTCGATCCTGGCCTGCGCACCGGCGTAAAAGTCGCCGTCGTTGACGGCACCGGCAAACTGGTGGCTACCGATACCATCTACCCGCATACCGGACAGGCCGCTAAAGCGGCGGTAGCGGTTGCCGCACTGTGCGAAAAGTACAACGTTGAGCTGGTAGCGATAGGCAACGGTACCGCCTCGCGTGAAACCGAGCGCTTCTTCCTCGACGTCCAGAAGCAGTTCCCGAAAGTGACCGCGCAGAAGGTCATCGTCAGCGAAGCGGGCGCATCCGTGTATTCCGCCTCCGAGCTGGCGGCGCAGGAGTTCCCGGACCTCGACGTTTCCCTGCGCGGCGCGGTCTCTATCGCCCGCCGGCTCCAGGACCCGTTGGCCGAACTGGTGAAGATCGACCCGAAATCCATCGGCGTCGGCCAGTATCAGCATGACGTCAGCCAGACCCAGCTGGCGCGTAAGCTGGACGCGGTGGTGGAAGACTGCGTGAACGCCGTTGGCGTCGATCTGAATACCGCCTCCGTTCCGCTGCTCACCCGCGTTGCCGGCCTGACCCGCATGATGGCGCAGAATATCGTCTCCTGGCGCGATGAGAACGGTCAGTTCCAGAACCGCCAGCAGCTTCTGAAGGTTAGCCGTCTGGGGCCGAAGGCCTTTGAACAGTGCGCGGGCTTCCTGCGTATCAACCATGGCGATAACCCGCTGGATGCCTCAACCGTGCACCCGGAAGCGTACCCGGTGGTGGAGCGCATTCTGGCGGCGACTCAGCAGGCGCTGAAAGATTTGATGGGCAACAGCAGCGAGCTACGTCATCTGAAAGCCGTTGATTTTACTGATGAGAAATTCGGCGTGCCGACGGTCACCGACATCATCAAAGAGCTGGAAAAACCGGGCCGCGACCCGCGCCCGGAGTTTAAAACCGCCCAGTTTGCCGATGGCGTAGAAACGATGAACGACCTGCTGCCGGGGATGATCCTCGAAGGCGCGGTGACCAACGTCACCAACTTCGGCGCGTTTGTTGATATCGGCGTTCACCAGGACGGCCTGGTGCATATCTCTTCCCTTTCGAACAAGTTCGTTGAAGACCCGCATACGGTGGTGAAAGCGGGGGATATCGTGAAGGTCAAAGTGATGGAAGTTGATCTGCCGCGCAAGCGTATCGCGCTGACGATGCGTCTGGATGAACAGCCCGGCGACAGCAACGCGCGCCGCGGCGGTGGGAACGATCGCCCTCATGGCAACCGCCCGGCGGCGAAGGCTGCTAAACCTCGCGGTCGTGAGACGCAGCCTGCGGGCAACAGCGCGATGATGGACGCGCTGGCGGCGGCGATGGGTAAAAAACGCTAAACTCTCCGGCCCCTTTTGTCGAGGGGCCGCATTTCTTCCGGCATTCGCCATATTGTGCAAACAAGCATCAGTATTTTCTTATAACGTCGTAATAAGCGCGAAATGCGGACGGTGAGATTATTATTTTCATTTCGTTAACTATCGAAACCTTAATTAAACATTTGGTCATTAAGAATTATTATTATTTCGACGCCTGTTACAAAATAGAGTTTGCTCAATATCAACAAAAGCTCAATCTCCTGTTTAAAAAAACAATCGACCGCATTATATGTATTGATGATAAAAACTATTCTCATTATCATTATTTGCATTGAATATTTTTTATTCTTCGTTGGCTACGGTCCCTTGCGCCGCATCTTCGGCGCGTACGGAAAACTCTTTTTCAGTTGGCGATACACAAGTAGGTCCTATGCAATTCACACCTGATAGTGCGTGGAAAATCATTGGTTTCTCCCGCGATATTAGTCCGGCGTATCGGCAGAAACTGCTGTCCCTCGGAATGCTGCCGGGTTCATCTTTTAATGTGGTTCGCGTGGCGCCGCTCGGCGACCCTATCCATATTGAAACCCGACGCGTGAGCCTGGTATTACGTAAAAAGGATCTTGCGTTAATTGAGCTGGAAGCGGTTGCACAATAATGCCTGACCGGCACTAAGAGCATGAATATGAAAAAATTAACCCTTGGTTTAATTGGTAATCCTAATTCCGGTAAGACTACCCTGTTTAACCAGCTCACCGGTGCGCGTCAGCGCGTTGGTAACTGGGCGGGGGTGACCGTTGAGCGTAAAGAGGGGGGCTTCAACACCACCGATCATCAGGTCACGCTGGTGGATCTTCCGGGCACCTATTCGCTAACCACTATCTCCTCGCAAACCTCGCTGGATGAACAGATTGCCTGCCACTATATTCTCAGCGGCGACGCCGACATGCTGATTAACGTGGTCGATGCGTCCAATCTGGAACGTAACCTCTATCTGACGCTGCAGCTGCTGGAGCTGGGCATCCCCTGCGTCGTCGCGCTGAACATGCTCGATATCGCGGAAAAACAGAACATCCGTATCGATGTCGACGCGCTGGCCGCCCGCCTCGGGTGCCCGGTTATTCCGCTGGTTTCCACCCGCGGACGCGGTATTGAAGCCCTGAAAATGGCGATCGATCGCCATCAGCAAAATCAGCCTGTAGAACTGGTGCACTATCCGCAGCCGCTGCTGCGCGAAGCGGACAAGCTGGCGCAGGTGATGTCCGGGGAGATCCCGCAGCGCCAGCGTCGGTGGCTGGGCTTACAGATGCTTGAAGGCGATATTTACAGCCGCGCCTACGCCGGTGATGCCGCCCATAAGCTGGACGTGGCCTTGGCGCACCTGAGCGAAGAGCTGGATGATCCCGCGCTGCATATCGCCGATGCCCGTTACCAAAGCATTGCTGCTATTTGCGATGCGGTCAGTAACACGCTTACCGCCGAGCCCAGCCGCTTTACCGCAGCGATGGATAAAGTCATCCTCAACCGTTTCCTCGGACTGCCGGTCTTCCTGTTCGTTATGTATCTGATGTTCTTACTGGCGATCAATATCGGCGGCGCGTTGCAGCCCATTTTCGATGCCGGTTCCGTGGCGATCTTTATCCACGGCATTCAGTGGATTGGCTATACCCTGCATTTCCCGGACTGGCTGACCGTTTTCCTCGCCCAGGGGATTGGTGGGGGGATCAATACCGTGCTGCCGCTGGTGCCGCAAATCGGCATGATGTATCTGTTCCTCTCCTTCCTTGAAGATTCTGGCTATATGGCGCGGGCGGCGTTTGTGATGGACCGCCTGATGCAGGCGCTGGGGTTGCCGGGGAAATCCTTCGTGCCGTTAATCGTGGGTTTTGGCTGTAACGTCCCTTCGGTGATGGGCGCGCGTACGCTTGATGCGCCGCGCGAGCGTCTGATGACCATTATGATGGCGCCGTTTATGTCCTGCGGCGCGCGGCTGGCGATTTTTGCCGTCTTTGCCGCCGCCTTTTTCGGCCAGAATGGCGCGCTGGCGGTCTTCTCGCTGTACGTGCTGGGTATCGTGATGGCGATTGCCACCGGTCTTATGCTGAAGCATACCATTATGCGCGGCGAAGCTTCGCCGTTCGTCATGGAGCTGCCGGTGTACCACGTTCCGCACGTGAAGAGCCTGATTATTCAGACCTGGCAGCGCCTGAAAGGTTTCGTGCTGCGCGCGGGTAAAGTGATCGTTATCGTTAGTATCTTCCTCAGCGCGCTGAACAGCTTCTCGCTGAGCGGTAAGATCGTCGATAACATCAACGACTCGGCGCTGGCGTCGGTCAGCCGGGTGATTACCCCGGTGTTTAAACCGATTGGCGTACATGAGGATAACTGGCAGGCGACCGTCGGACTGTTCACCGGCGCGATGGCCAAGGAAGTCGTGGTAGGGACGCTGAACACCCTCTACACCGCCGAAGATATCCAGAACGAAGAGTTCAATCCGCAGACGTTTAGCCTCGGCGATGAGCTGCTGGCTGCCGTGGACGAGACCTGGCAGAGCCTGAAAGATACGTTCAGCCTGAGCGTGCTGGCCAACCCCATCGAAGCCAGTAAAGGCGACGGCGAAATGGAAACCGGTGCGATGGGCGTGATGGGAAGCAAATTCGGCAGCGCTGCGGCGGCGTATAGCTACCTGATTTTCGTCCTGCTCTATATTCCCTGCATCTCGGTTATGGGGGCGATTGCCCGCGAGTCGAGCCGCGGCTGGATGATGTTCTCCGTCCTGTGGGGGCTGAATATCGCTTATTCGCTCTCTACGCTGTACTACCAGACCGTCAGCTTTAGCCAACATCCGCGCTACAGCCTGGTATGCATTCTGGCGGTGGTGCTGTTCAATATCGTGGTCTTTGGCCTGCTGCGCAGAGCGCGTAGCCGGGTGGACGTTTCGCTGCTGGCGACGCGCAAAACGCCGTCTTCCTGCTGCCAGAGTCCTGCTGGCGATTGCCACTAAGGAGCGATGATGGCGTCGTTAATTGAAGTTCGCGATATGCTCGCCCTGCAGGGGAGGATGGAAGCAAAGCAGATCAGCGCCCGCCTGCGTGCGCCGCAGCCGTTAATCGACGCCATGCTGGGCCGCCTGGAAGCAATGGGTAAAGCGGTGAAAACCACCGAAGATGCCGATGGCTGCCTCTCCGGCAGCTGTAAAAGCTGCCCGGAAGGCAAGGCCTGCCTGCGGGAGTGGTGGTCGCTGCGCTGAGATGTTTTCCGGTGTTTTTTCCGGAGGCGATGCTGCGCATCTGTCCGGGCTACGAGTTTGTGCGGTTTTGGGTTTGGTAGCCCGGACAGGCGCAACGCGCCGCCTCCGGGGAAGCCTCTGCGCCCTCGGGTGCAAGCGGGTCGTGAGACCCGCTTTCTGGCTTACTTGTAGACGTCCGCGTTAGCGTGAACCGTTTTTTCGTTCTTCTCGCCGGCAATTACCACGAAATAAGTGCCGCCCAGCTCATCCGCTTTTTTCGACAGATCGCGCTTTGCATCCATCGGAGAGGTTGTTCTTGAGGTCGTAATGGAACCGATTTTAGTCAGGTTCATCTTAGCCACTTCGTCTTTTTGGATCTCCTTGGCGGCGAACGCGCCAAAGGACAGGGAGCCAATCACCAGAGATGCAACAATTCCTGTAACAAGTTTCATAGCCTCTACTCTCCATTAGGTTGTTTTTTTAGGTCGCGGGTCCGGCGTGAAATAGTCAACCTCCGCAACAACCTAAGTATTGCTGCACCCTGCGTTTTTACCACGTCCCGCTAAAAATATTTACTGACCTCACGCTTCAGTTCGACCAGTTGAGCGCAAAACGACTGCGGATGCGAAATGAACGGCGCATGGGCGGCTTTATCAAAGACGAACGACGTGCTGCCGGGCCACATGGCGTCGAGAATCGGGACGATTTTACGCGGCACCAGGCCATCCAGCCGACCGTACAGGCGCAAAAACGGCATAGTGAGGGTAGATAACGGCTGGCGTAAGTCGGCGGTTTTGAGGATCTCCAGCCCGCCGTTTAAGACTTCCGATGATGGCATCGGTAGCGACAGCACCGCGCTTTTCAGCATTCTCGCATCCTGGCGTGCGCTCTCGGTACCCATGGTTTGCAGCGCCAGAAAGCGTTCGACGGTGCGTTGAAAATCTTCGCTCAGCTGCTGCTGGAATCCGCTCAGCACTTCGGGCTTGATGCCAGGCCAGCTGTCGTGAGCGCTAAAACAGGGGGAAGAAGCCACGGTAACCAGCGCCTGCACGCGATCGGGATGGGATAATGCTACCTGACTTGCTACCAGCCCGCCGAGGCTCCAGCCTAGCCAGATAGCGCGCTCCGGCGCTTTCTCCAGCACCCGCTGCGCCATCTCTTCCAGCGACAGAGCGCCAAAGCCGCCGCTGCGGCCGTAGCCAGGAAGATCGACGAGGTGCAGCGTAAAATGCGAGCGCAGCTGCGGCGTGATGCAATCCCACACCTGGGCATTCAGCCCCCATCCGTGCAGCAGCACAAGATGACAATTTCCTTCGCCCATGGTCTGCCACTCGATCGCGTTCATCAGTTACTGTTCTCTTTCCACCAATATGAGGGGAAATATGCTAACAGCACACAGCTTATGCTGGCTATGCCAAATGCCGCTGGCCATCTCCCGCTGGGGGATCTGTTCGCGATGCGCGTCGGCGCTGCTGGCCTGCGAACCGCTATGCCCTCAGTGCGGACTGCCGGCCCAGTCAAACACGCAGCCCTGCGGACGCTGCCTGCAAAAACCGCCGCCGTGGCAGCGGCTGGTAACGGTTAATGACTATCGACCGCCGCTGAGCGGCCTGATTCACCAGCTGAAATTCAATAAGCGGCCCGAGCTGGCGCCCGCTCTGGCACGTCTGCTGCTGCTGCGCATACGTCACAGCCCGGACCTTCCTCATCCGGACCGGATAATTAGCGTGCCGCTCTGGCAGCGCCGCCAGTGGAGGAGAGGGTTTAATCAGAGCGACCTGCTGTGCCGACCGCTATCCCGCTGGCTGGGCTGCGCCTGGCGTAGCGATGCGCTGACCCGCAGACGCCGCACCGCCACTCAGCATCAGCTCAGCGCCAGATTGCGCAAACAGAACCTGAAAAACGCCTTCCAGCTTGAATTGTCGCTACAGGGGCACCATATCGCCATTGTGGATGATGTCGTCACAACCGGAAGCACCGTCGCTGAGATATCCCGCCTGCTTTTGCGAAACGGCGCCGCGACGGTTCAGGTATGGTGTATATGCCGTACCTTGTAGACCCCTGCTGATGGGCGTATAATAACCCAGTAAAATAGTCAACTATTAGGCCAACGCTATGATCCGTATTTCCGATGCTGCACAAGCGCACTTTGCCAAACTGCTGGCAAATCAGGAAGAAGGGACACAAATTCGCGTATTTGTGATCAATCCCGGCACCCCTAACGCCGAGTGCGGCGTGTCCTACTGCCCACCGGATGCGGTGGAAGATTCCGATACTGCGCTGAAATTTGAGCAGCTCACCGCCTACGTCGATGAGCTTAGCGCGCCGTACCTGGAAGACGCTGAAATCGATTTTGTTACTGACCAGCTGGGCTCCCAGCTGACGCTGAAAGCGCCCAACGCCAAAATGCGCAAAGTTTCTGACGATGCCCCGCTGATGGAGCGCGTCGAGTATCTGCTGCAGTCGCAGATTAACCCGCAGCTGGCCGGCCACGGCGGGCGCGTCACGCTGATGGAAATCACCGATGATGGCCTGGCGATTCTGCAGTTTGGCGGCGGCTGTAACGGCTGTTCGATGGTCGACGTAACGCTGAAAGAAGGGATCGAGAAACAGATGTTGAACGAGTTCCCGGAACTGAAAGGCGTACGCGATCTCACCGAGCATCAGCGCGGCGAGCACTCTTACTACTGATTCCCCGCCCGGCAGCTTTCCGCTGCCGGGCAACTCTCTTCATGTTACCGCGCAACATTCCCCGCTAAGCGACCCGCCAGAAACCCGGGAAAGAGTATGACTTAAGTCTCATATTTGAAATTTTCACCGCCCAGGTGATTCTCAAACTCGTCATGTTACCCGTATCATTCGCATCAGGCGCCACAGATAAAAAAATAGCCAGCTATCCTTTCTCTGGGTAAGGATAAAGCCAGCTTCTACGGCGTCAGACATTTTTTGTTCCGGTCGGGACGGATGAAGTCAATGTTGAAACTATGACGTTACCCATAACAAATTAAGGCCAGGTAAATCATGCCATTAGTCATCGTTGCTATCGGGGTTGCCCTGTTATTGTTGCTGATGATCCGTTTCAAGCTTAACGGGTTTATCGCTCTGGTTCTGGTGGCACTTGCCGTCGGGCTCATGCAGGGTATGCCGCTGGATAAAGTTATCGTATCCATCAAAAACGGCGTTGGGGGAACCCTCGGCAGCCTCGCGCTGATCATGGGCTTCGGCGCGATGCTCGGAAAAATGCTGGCGGACTGCGGCGGTGCGCAGCGTATCGCCACCACGCTGATTGCCAAATTTGGTAAAAAACATATTCAATGGGCGGTCGTACTGACCGGCTTTACCGTCGGCTTTGCGCTGTTCTATGAAGTCGGCTTTGTACTGATGCTGCCGCTGGTCTTTACCATCGCAGCATCCGCCGGTATTCCGCTGCTCTATATTGGCGTACCGATGGCGGCTGCGCTCTCGGTCACGCACGGATTCCTGCCTCCGCATCCGGGCCCGACCGCGATTGCTACTATTTTCCATGCCGACATGGGTAAGACCCTGCTGTTCGGTACGATTCTGGCGATTCCGACGGTTATTCTTGCGGGGCCGGTTTACGCGCGTTTCCTGAAAGGCATCGATAAGCCGATTCCGGAAGGCCTGCACAACCCGAAGACGTTCACTGAAGAAGAGATGCCGGGTTTTGGCGTCAGCGTCTGGACTTCTCTGGTGCCGGTGATTCTGATGGCCATGCGCGCCGTCGCCGAAATGGTGCTGCCGAAAGGCCACGCTTTCCTGCCGATTGCGGAATTCTTTGGCGACCCGGTGATGGCAACGCTGATCGCCGTGCTGATCGCCATGTTCACTTTCGGCCTCAACCGCGGTCGTTCCATGGAGCAGATTAACGATACGCTGACCTCCTCGATCAAAATTATCGCCATGATGCTGCTGATCATCGGCGGCGGCGGCGCCTTCAAGCAGGTGCTGGTCGATAGCGGCATGGATAAGTACATTGCGTCTATCATGCACGAATCCAATATGTCTCCGCTGTTTATGGCCTGGTCTATTGCTGCGGTACTGCGTATCGCGCTGGGTTCCGCCACCGTTGCGGCCATTACCGCGGGCGGTATCGCCGCGCCGCTGATCGCCACCACCGGCGTGAGCCCGGAACTGATGGTTATCGCCGTTGGCTCCGGTAGCGTTATCTTCTCTCACGTTAACGATCCGGGATTCTGGTTGTTTAAGGAATATTTCAACCTGACCATTGGCGAGACTATCAAGTCATGGTCGATGCTGGAAACCATCATCTCAGTGTGCGGTTTGATTGGCTGCCTGCTGTTGGGGATGGTGGTATAAGCTGGTCGTCAGCCTGAAACGAGCCGGGTCGCCGCGATGCGAACCCGGCTTTTTTTATGCGCAATGGCTACCACGGCCAGACTTATCGCAGTAATACCCGCCTGCGCGCGGCGCCTGACATTGAAATTCAGCAAACTATCCCCCATTCTAGATCTCATGCTATAGCGCCGGACGCGCGCTTCATTCACCCAATTCAACAGGACTGCGCATATGACCAATCCATTACTGACGCCTTTTTCGCTCCCGCCCTTTTCTGCAATCAAACCCGAGCACGTGGTCCCCGCGGTCACCAAAGCGCTGGATGATTGCCGGGCGGCGGTCGAACGCGCGGTGGCGCAAGGGGCGCCGTATACCTGGGAAAACCTTTGCCAGCCGCTGGCGGAAGTGGACGACGTGCTGGGGCGTATTTTTTCCCCGGTCAGCCACCTGAACTCGGTTAAAAACAGCCCTGAGCTGCGTGAAGCCTACGAACAAACTCTGCCGCTGCTCTCCGAATACAGCACCTGGGTTGGGCAACATGAAGGTCTGTACAAAGCGTACCGCGACCTGCGCGACGGCGACCATTACGCCACCCTGAATACCGCGCAGAAAAAAGCGGTGGATAACGCGCTACGTGATTTTGAACTCTCCGGTATTGGCCTGGCCAAAGAGCAGCAGAAACGCTACGGCGAAATCGCCGCACGCCTGTCTGAACTGGGCAATCAGTACAGTAACAATGTCCTCGATGCCACCATGGGCTGGACGAAGCTGATCGCCGATGAATCCGAGCTCTCCGGGATGCCGGAAAGCGCACTTGCTGCGGCGAAAGCTCAGGCTGAAGCCAAAGAGCAGGAAGGGTATCTGTTGACCCTGGATATCCCGAGCTATCTGCCGGTAATGACCTACTGCGATAACCAGGCGCTGCGTGAAGAGCTGTATCGCGCCTATTCCACCCGCGCTTCTGACCAGGGGCCGAATGCCGGTAAGTGGGATAACAGCCCGGTAATGGCGGAAATCCTCGCCCTGCGCCACGAGCTGGCTCAGCTGTTGGGCTTCGACAGCTATGCCGATAAGTCGCTGGCGACCAAAATGGCGGAGAATCCGCAGCAGGTGCTCGACTTTCTGAGCGACCTGGCTAAACGCGCCCGTCCGCAGGGTGAGAAAGAACTGGCTCAGCTGCGCGCCTTCGCCAAAGCCGAATTCGGCGTGGATGAACTGCAGCCGTGGGATATCGCTTACTACAGCGAAAAACAGAAGCAACATCTTTACAGCATCAGCGATGAACAGCTGCGCCCGTACTTTCCGGAAAACAAAGCGGTTAACGGCCTGTTTGAAGTCGTTAAGCGTATTTACGGCATTACTGCGAAAGAGCGTACTGACGTCGACGTCTGGCATCCGGAAGTGCGCTTCTTTGAACTGTACGACGAAAATAACGAGCTGCGCGGCAGCTTCTACCTCGACCTTTACGCCCGCGAACATAAACGCGGCGGGGCGTGGATGGATGATTGCGTTGGCCAGATGCGCAAGCTTGACGGCACGCTACAAAAGCCTGTTGCCTATCTGACCTGTAACTTTAACCGTCCCGTCAGCGGCAAACCGGCGCTGTTTACCCACGATGAAGTGATCACGCTGTTCCACGAGTTTGGCCACGGTCTGCACCATATGCTGACCCGCATCGATACCGCCGGCGTTTCCGGTATCAGCGGGGTACCGTGGGATGCAGTCGAACTGCCGAGCCAGTTTATGGAAAACTGGTGCTGGGAGCCGGAAGCGCTGGCGTTTATCTCCGGCCACTACGAAACCGGCGAGCCGTTGCCGCAGGAGCTGCTGGAGAAAATGCTGGCCGCGAAGAACTATCAGGCGGCGATGTTTATTCTGCGTCAGCTGGAGTTCGGCCTGTTCGACTTCCGCCTGCATGCGGAATTTAGCCCGCAGCAGGGGGCGAAAATCCTCGAAACGCTGGCGGAAATCAAGCAGCAGGTCGCGTTGATTCCCGGGCCGTCCTGGGGCCGCTTCCCGCATGCCTTTAGCCACATTTTTGCCGGTGGATACGCGGCGGGCTACTACAGCTACCTGTGGGCCGATGTGCTGGCGGCGGATGCTTTCTCGCGCTTCGAAGAGGAGGGGATCTTCAATCGCGAAACCGGCCAGTCGTTCCTCGACAACATTCTTAGCCGCGGCGGTTCGGAAGAGCCAATGGTCCTGTTCAAACGCTTCCGCGGTCGCGAGCCGCAGTTGGACGCGATGCTTGAGCATTACGGTATTAAGAGTTAATCCTGTTGTGAAAATTTGTTTAATTGATGAAACGGGCGCCGGAGACGGCGCCTTATCTGTTCTTGTCGACCGCTGGGGGCTGGAGCAGGACGATGACAACCCGATGGCGCTGGTGATGACGCCGGAGCATCTTGAGCTGCGTAAGCGCGATGAACCGAAGCTCGGCGGCATTTTCGTGGATTTTGTCGGCGGGGCGATGGCTCACCGGCGCAGGTTCGGCGGCGGCCGCGGCGAGGCGGTGGCGAAAGCGGTGGGAATCAAAGGCGACTATCTGCCGGATGTCGTCGATGCGACCGCCGGTCTGGGGCGGGATGCCTTTGTGCTGGCGTCAGTCGGCTGTCGCGTACGGATGCTGGAGCGTAATCCGGTGGTTGCCGCGCTGCTCGACGATGGCCTGGCGCGTGGCTACGCCGACGCTGAAATCGGCTCGTGGTTGCAGGAGCGCCTGCAGCTGATTCACGCCTCCAGCCTGACGGCGCTGACCGATATTACCCCGCGTCCGCAGGTGGTCTATCTCGACCCGATGTTTCCGCATAAGCAAAAAAGCGCGCTGGTGAAGAAAGAGATGCGGGTATTTCAGTCGCTGGTGGGGCCGGATTTAGACGCCGACGGTCTGCTGGCGCCGGCGCGTCAGCTGGCGACCAGGCGGGTGGTGGTTAAGCGCCCGGACTACGCGCCGCCGCTGGCGAATGTTGCGACCCCTAACGCGGTGGTGACCAAAGGCCATCGCTTTGATATCTATGCCGGAACGGCGGTTGAGCCGCAGGGGTAAACAAGCTGCATCAGGGCTATTTCCCCGGGGGCGGCGCGATGCGCCTTGCCCGGGCTATGGGTTCTTGCGATCTGGGGGTTCTGTAGCCCGGATAAGGCGTTAGCCGCAATCCGGGAAACCTCGTCGACCGCACTGTTTTTACGCGCTCTTTGTATTAATCATCCTGTTCAACCACGGCACCATGATCGCCATGACCACCGTGACGCCCAGGGTCACCAGGCCAATTTTACTGAATACGTTGGTGTATATCGGCAGCGTTTGTAGCGGGTCGGTAATGTTGTCCGGTACGGCGGTGAAGGTTGCGACGTAGCCGCCCAGCAGAAACGCGGCGGCCTGCGTCAGGAACCACATCCCCAGAATAAAGCCCATCAGATGCTGCGGTACCAGTGCGGCAACCATCGCCAGCCCCAGGGCGCTAATCAGCAGTTCTCCCAGGCTCTGAAACAGATAGACCAGCACGATAAACCACGGCGAGGTCAATCCCTGGGCATCGGCAAACCACATTCCCGCCGCTGCGGCAGTTAAAAAGCCCAGCGCGCACAGGAACATGCCGAGGGTGAACTTCATCGGCATGCTCAGGTCTTTGCCTTTATTGCCCAAACGTGTGTAGATCGCGGCGAGGATCGGGCTGGCCACCACCACCCAGAACGGATTTAGCGCCTGAAAGCTCACTGGGTTAATCGCGAAACCGAGTATTTCATGGTGGACGTTGTTGATGGCAAAGAAGTTGAGTGAGGTCGGCATCTGCGCGTACAGAATATAAAACAGCACCGCTTCCAGCATCAGGATAAAGGCGACGAACATTTTATTGCGCCCGGTTTTATCCAGCCTGAAGGCTTCGCGGAAGAAGAAAATCGTCACCACCACTGAGAGGATAATTAGCACCAGATTGGCGATTTTTACATTATGCATCAGCCAGGCGCAGACAAAAATCATCACCACCGTTCCTGCCAGCACGTACAGTAAATTGCGCAGACTCAACGGCTTGTGGTCCGGCTCAGAGCCGATATCTTTCACCATCCCCCGACAGGCGAAGTAAACCAGCAGGGCGACAATCAGGCCGGCGCCGCACAGGTTGTAGGTCACCGCGTAGCCGAATTTATCGGCAATCACCGGCGCCAGCGACAGCGACAGCAGCGAACCGATGTTAATCGACATATAGAACAGCGTGAAGGCGCCGTCGAGGCGGGCATCTTTTGGCGGATAGCACTTGGAGAGCAGGCTCGCCGGGTTGGCTTTAAATAGCCCGTTTCCCACCGCAATGGTTCCCAGCGCGATAAAAATGAGATTGGGTTTGAGCAGCGACAGGCCGGTCATAAAGTAGCCCGCGGCGAGGACAATCGCGCCCAGCACCAGCGTACGTTTGGTGCCGAGCAGATGATCGCCGACATAGCCGCCGATGGAGATCAGGCCATATACCAGCGCCGCAAACGCGCCAAAGGTTATAAACGCCTGTTCCTGCGAGAAGCCGAGCTGTTTAACAAAGAAAACGGCCAGAATGCCCTGAACGCCGTAATAGCCAAATCGTTCCCATAGTTCCACAAAGAAGATCATGAAGAATGGGCGAGGTTGCTGCAGCAAGCCTGTGGGTGCGGTGGAGTTCATATTGCTTCGCCTTTTAGTCCTGTCCGAAAAAGTATGCACGCGTATGCCAAAACGCGCTTAAAAACCTTAATTTTGCGCAATGATATGATGTTTATACGCTTTGGCGAATGATTATATGGATAAATGGCGATTTTGTTGGTTGATCAATCTGGCAATTTGCGGATTTTATGGATTTATATTCTTTCTTTTCGGCGGGGAGTAAGAAATAAAAACGCCCGCATGGGCGGGCGTTGGTCATCAGCGAAATGAAATAACGTCCTGTTATTCCTCTTCTTCGTCGCGCAGCGGGACAATCAGCATATCGACGTGAACGGTGTTGATGAGTTGACGCGCGGAGGACATCAGCTTGCTCCAGAAGTCCTGATGGTGACCGCAAACCACGAGGTCCATATCATATTTTTTAATCGCATCGACCAGCACCTGGCCGAGATCGCCGCTACCGCTCAGGGTCTCAGTGATCGGATAGCCCGCATTCGTAGAGAGTTCGCTTAACGCGTGGTGAGTCTCTTCGGAGATGCGTTTCTGCATATCGCCCAGGTTAACATCAATAAGGCCGGTGTAGAGATCGGAGTAATTCACATCTACGTGGATCAGGGAAACTTTTGCATTGTAGGGACGGGCCATAGAAACGGCTTTTTCTACCAGTACTTTGCTTTCCGGGGACAGGTCTACTGCAATAAGAATATGTTTGTAAGCCATAGTGTTACTCCTTCCATAAGTTGTCGATGACCGTTGGACCTGACAGCCAGCGCTGCCGCTTCGCCCGCGTCCTGCGTGCCACATTCGCGGGGGGTAGTCCTTAAGGACCTAATTGTAGAAGATATTTCTACCTTATAGCGCCCCTCGCGATCCGTCAATCTACCTTGTTCAGCAAATAGTTAAACAAATATATCCGACTTATGCATTGATAATGATTAACGTTGTGGTAAAAAAATTAACTGATCTCCTACACTATTTAATGAGCCGGTCGGATAAATAAACGTGATCGGAATCGCACTCTTTCACAGTACAGTCGGTTTGATATTGGGGAGCGGTAGTCCCGGAGGGAGCCTCCGAGGACGGGTCGCCGGGGAGGAGGTATGATCAGCACTGTTGCGCTGTTTTGGGCCCTGTGTATCGTATGTGTAGTGAATATGGCACGCTACTTCTCGTCGCTGCGTGCATTGCTTGTTGTGCTACGTGGTTGTGACCCTTTGCTCTATCAATATGTCGACGGCGGCGGTTTTTTTACGTCGCATGGACAGCCCAGCAAACAGATGCGCCTGGTGTGGTATATCTACGCTCAGCGCTACCGCGATCATCACGACGATGAGTTCATCCGCCGCTGCGAGCGGGTTCGTCGGCAGTTTATCCTTACCAGCGCCCTCTGCGGCCTGGTGATGGTGAGCATGATTGCCCTGGCTATCTGGCACTAGTGACACTGCGGGTAAAAAAAACGGGCCAGTTTCCTGACCCGTTTATCTGTCTTATTACCGAGACGGCTTAGATAATCTGCAGCGAGAGCCAGTATAGCGCGCCGGAGAGCAGAATCGCCGCGGGCAGGGTGAGTACCCATGCCATCAGAATACTGGTGACGGTCTTCTTCTGCAGACCTCCGCCATCGACGAGCATTGTCCCCGCAACCGAGGAGGAGAGCACGTGGGTGGTGGAAACCGGCATACCGGTATAGCTCGCCAGACCAATCGATACGGCTGCGGTCATCTGAGCTGACATACCCTGTGCGTAGGTCATCCCTTTCTTACCGATTTTCTCGCCGATGGTGGTCGCCACGCGACGCCAGCCGATCATGGTGCCGATACCCAGCGCCAGCGCAACCGCCATAATAATCCAGATTGGCGCGTATTCGATGGTGCTCAGCATATCGGTTTTCAGCTTTTTAAGCAGACGCTTATCGTCGGCACTGACTTCCGGCAGCTTCGCCACTTTATCGGTGGTATCGGAGATGCAGAGCATAATGCGGCGCAGATGGCTGCGTTGCTCAACGGAGAGCGTGTCGTAGCTTTCGGTTCCGGTCAGCATCGTCTTCACGCGGTCAAGCGCGTTGATGGTGTTTGCCGGGTGGCAGTGGAATTCGCCATTTGCGGCTGCCCCCGCGTCCGGAGACGGGATGAGCTGCTCAGCGCCGGTCGCTTTCTTCAACAGCTCAGGACGCTGCTGGAAGAAGGTTTCCACGTTGTTGACCGCATCGCGGGTACGGGTGATTTCGTAGCCGGAAGCGTTCATATTGACCACGAAGCCAGCCGGAGCTACGCCGATCAGAACCAGCATGACCAGGCCAATGCCTTTCTGACCATCGTTCGCGCCGTGGGAGAACGCAACGCCAATGGCGGAGAGAATCAGCGCAATACGCGTCCAGAACGGCGGCTTTTTCTTGCCGTCTTTCTTTTCACGCTCGGCTGGGGTCAGGTGGATACGGGCGCGTTTTTTGGTTCCGCTCCAGTAACGACGCAGGATGAAAATCAGGCCGCCCGCCACGACCAGGCCAACGATTGGCGAGATGATAAGCGAGCCAAAAATACCCATGACTTTCGGGATGTTCAGCGCGTCCACCACCGACGTACCGGTCATCAGCGCATTGGTTAAACCAATACCGATGATTGCGCCGATCAGGGTGTGCGAGCTGGAGGCCGGAAGGCCGAAGTACCAGGTGCCGAGGTTCCAGATAATTGCCGCCAGCAGCATGGAAAAGACCATGGCGAGGCCATGTGCTGAACCCATGTTAAGCAACAGGTCGGTCGGCAACATATGCACGATGGCATAGGCTACGCTGAGACCGCCCAACAGAACGCCGAAGAAGTTAAAAAGAGCCGCCATCGCCACAGCAAGCTGCGACCGCATTGCGCGTGTGTAGATCACAGTTGCAACAGCGTTTGCGGTATCATGAAAACCATTGATCGCTTCGTAAAAAAGCACGAAAGCCAGAGCAAGCAATAACAGTAGCCCGGTATGTAAATCCAGACCGGCAAATAAATGTAGCATAGGACGTTACGCCATTTTGAGGACATGAACGCGGCGCATTATCAGTGACTTTAGCGGCGCGGGCAAAGTGAAATATAGACTTTTTTTGATTTTCTTCCTGTTTAAGTTTTACCTTGTTGGGAGTATTCCTATATCTTTCAATGAGGTACGTAAATCTGTTTTTTTCATGCTGGTGCGACCAGAGTGAAAAATTTACAATTCCCGACAATCGGGATATGAGGAATGTTGTGTGGAAAGGTTTGATGCCATCGTAATCGGCGCCGGAGCGGCGGGAATGTTTTGTGCGGCGCAGGCAGGGCAGGCAGGCTGCCGGGTGCTGCTGCTCGATAATGGCAAAAAGCCCGGGCGCAAGATCCTGATGTCAGGCGGCGGACGCTGCAACTTTACTAACATGTATATCGAACCCGCGGCATATCTCAGCCAAAACCCGCATTTTTGCAAATCCGCGCTGGCGCGCTACACCCAGTGGGACTTTATCGATCTGGTTAGCAAACACGGTATTGCCTGGCATGAGAAAACCCTGGGCCAGCTTTTCTGCGATGATTCCGCCGAGCAAATCGTCAACATGCTGCTGGCGGAGTGTGAAAAGGGCGGCGTACAAATTCGCCTGCGTAGCGAAATTATCAGCGTTGAGCGGGATGATGAGGGCTACATGCTGCAGCTTAACGGCGAGACGGTGGCGGCGAACAGACTGGTGGTGGCCTCCGGCGGGTTATCCATGCCCGGTCTGGGCGCTTCGCCGTTCGGCTACAAGCTTGCCGAGCAGTTTGGCCTGAAGGTACTGCCGACCCGCGCGGGCCTGGTGCCGTTTACCTTGCATAAGCCGCTGCTTGAGCAGCTGCAGGTGCTTTCCGGTGTCTCGGTGCCGTCAACCATCACGGCGGAAAACGGGACCGTCTTCCGGGAAAATCTGCTCTTTACCCACCGCGGGCTGTCCGGGCCGGCGGTACTGCAAATTTCCAGCTACTGGCAGCCGGGAGAATTCGTCAGCATCAATCTGCTGCCGGATTGCCATCTTGATGACTTCCTCAACGAACAGCGCGCGGCGCATCCTAATCAGAGCCTGAAAAACACGCTTGCGATGCAACTGCCGAAACGGTTGGTTGAGTGCCTGCAGCAGCTGGGCCAACTCCCGGATGTCACCCTGAAACAGCTTAACGTCCGCGAGCAGCAGGCGCTGGTTGAGACGCTGACCGCATGGCGCGTCCAGCCGAATGGCACCGAAGGCTATCGTACGGCGGAAGTGACCCTCGGCGGCGTAGATACTAACGAACTCTCTTCGCGCACCATGGAGGCCCGTAAGGTGCCCGGGCTCTACTTTATCGGCGAAGTGATGGACGTTACCGGCTGGCTGGGAGGTTATAACTTCCAGTGGGCATGGGCGTCAGCCTGGGCATGCGCGCAGGCTTTAGCGGAACAGAAATAACCGCCTGCTCTGTATCAGCGGAGCAGGCTTCGACTTATCCGCTGATATTATGCTGCTTTAATTTGCGCCACAGGGTGGTGGGGCTAATGCCCAGCATGACCGATGCTCTGGTTCTGTCTCCGTCGGTTTTTTCTATTACGCTGGTAATCAGTTGTTTCTCTTGTTTCTTTAATAGATCGGTTTCATCGGATGAGACGCTCACTGCCGGGGAGTGAGCGAGTTGCTGATGGTCATCGGGTGTAATTTGACTAACCTGGAGTAAAATCTCCTTGTTCACCCTGTCTATATCGAGCAGCACAATGAGTCGGTAGATCACCGCCTGGAGTTCGCGAATATTGCCAGGCCAGCGATAGCTATGTAAAAAATCCACCGCGTCGGGGGTAAAGGTGATTTGCTTACCCTGCTGATGAAGCAAGTGCTGAATTAACAGCATAATATCGCCCGGTCGTTGGCGTAAGGCCGGTAGAGTCAACTCAAGGATATTGATTCTGTAGTACAGATCCTGCCGGAATTCACCGTTGGCGACGAGCTGGCGCAGATCCTTATTGCTGGCGGTGATCAGGCGAAAATCGACGGTAATAAGCGTATCGCCGCCGAGACGAGAAAACTGCTTTTCCTGCAATACGCGCAGCAGCTTAACCTGTACCGATAGCGGCGCTTCGCTGATTTCATCGATAAACACCGTACCGTTCATCGCCATTTCAAACACCCCAGGTTTGCCGCCCTTTCGCGCGCTGGTAAACGCGCCGTCGGCATAGCCAAAGAGTTCACTTTCCAGAATGCTCTCGGGGATGGCCGCGCAGTTAATCGCGATAAAAGGACTATGGCCTCTGGCGCTATAGTGGTGAATACTTTGGGCGAAAAGTTCTTTGCCCGTGCCGGTATCACCTAAAATATGAATCGGCAGTTCGTGGCGGGCGCACAGTTTGGCCTTTTTTATAACATCGAGGATGGCCGGCGACTGGCCAATAATATCGTCGAAAGACCAGGTTGTGGAAAAACCGCGCAGCTTACTTTTTTTGTTGACGCTGTTTTGCCAAAGCGTGCTCTCCTGGCTTAGCCCCGTAATAACGGCATAAGATATTTTTCGGTTAGAAAAGTGGCGCACGGAAATATGAATCGTTACGCCGTTGATGTCTATAGCCTGCTCTTTGATATCTAGTTCATTAATAATACTGGCGTAGATCTCTTTAAACGCTTCCTTTTTGAATATTTTATCTCCGGCTTGACATTGGAATAATGCCACGCCGGTAGCGTTGATATTGATAATTTCACCAAGCTGATCGATGCACATAATACCTTCACGCGCCTGATTCAATGCTGAGTGGCTCATGATCAGTTTGCTGTTTTCACGATTAATGTATTTCAATAAACTGTGAGCTTCATTGATGGCCTGCTCAATGGAAATGTTATCAGTATCCCCCATAATAGCATTGAGGTGATATTTTTGAGCCATTTCAGCAACGGTCAGTCCGCCGATTACGGTATGGTAATTATTTTCCGAAAGATTTTTTATAACATTTTCAATATCGTGATGATTATAAACCTGACAAATTTTAAAATCTTCATTGGTCATGTTCTGGTAATGGCGTAAGGCGCTGCAAAACTGCGGGAAACCAACGGCGGCGATTTTTTGCGACTTACTATTCGCTTCTTGTAAGATGCGATAAACGCCATGAAAATCATGGGCGATTTCAATGACGGGGATAGTAATATTGCTACGCAGGAGTGCGGCGGTACCGCCTCGGCTAATAATTATCTTAGTGCCGGATTGAATCATCTCATGGGCTTTATCGAGAACTTCTGAATAACGAAATTCATACACGGGGATGTCGAGTTTCCTTTCAATAAGGACATTCATGATTCGTTGGGTTATTGTCCTGGAAACTGAAAAGATAACAATTTCATTATTATTCATGCATTATTCTCGCAGACAGCAGGGTAGGCAAGCCTTAGTATATGATGAGCGCGAGGGGAATCAATGAGTGAAGTCATATTATACGCGATTCAGAATAAAAGCCTTACGCCGATGTAGACGTAAGGCTTAATAATTAGCGATTAGAAGCGCAGGCGGCGGTAGACAATTTGACCATTACACAGGGTAGCGCAGTTATCAATGTAACGGTCGCCTTCAATTTTAACGCCCTGAGTATCTTCAAAAACAATCTTCTCTTTTTGCAGTTTAACAATCGAAATATCAGCAAACGCGCCGGGCGCCAGGGTACCAATTTGTCCCTGCATCTTCATCAGGCGGGCCGGCGTAGCGGTTACCGCGCGAACAATATCGAAGAAGGACATTCCCATGTTGAGATATTTCGACATGACGTGGAGCAGACTGTAGACCTTATCCGTCCGTAAGCTATTTCTTAAAGTGAGATCGGTACTAATGATATCAGGATAGAATCCCTGCGCCATGGCGGTTCTGGCAACGTGAAAATCAAAGTGGGCCACGCCGTTTGAACAGTCGAAGATAACGCCCCGGGACTGGGCCTCTTTTATCGCCGCATAGACCTCGCCCTGTTCATTGAGAATCGAGTGGCCGGTGCCGTGGAAACAGTGCGCGTAAATATCATCGGCATTAAAATAGCGGATCAGTTCATCGGCGCAGAGAAGAGAGTCCGTGACGTGAACGCAAATCGTGGTATCCAGTTTACGCGCCAGGGAGACGGTAGATAGAAGAGGGTCGCTGGCGTACTGTTTCCCTTTAGCGATATCCTGGCTGTAGCGTAGTTTCAGGCCGAGAATATTGTCTCTGTTGCCATTCAGCGTTTGCGCTATCTTCACCTCGTTGTAATTTGCCGGGTTGGTATTTTCCAGATAACCGGTCGGCCCGCCTCCGAGGGTAGAAAGTCCGACGTTGACCACGTTCAGATAGCTTTTGATTTTCACCATGGCAGGATGAATCACGCTATTGCGAAAAAGCTGATAATTTACCCAGCCGCTGCTGCCGGCATCGACCATACTGGTGACCCCATTAGGCAAGCATACGATATCAGGGTTAACACTGATGGCGGTCCCGCCATGAAAAACATGGCCATGGAAGTCGATTAAGCCAGGCAGTACGATACAACCTGCGGCATCAATAACCGTTTCGGCCTGTAAATCATCAACGGCATTTAAGTCAACGATACGATCGCCGATGATGCCAATATTGCGATTAATATAATCGCGGCTATCAAGATCGGCGACCAGACCGTTTTTAATCAGAATATCCAGTTTCATTTTATGCTCCTGTTAAATGCCGATAAACTTCCAGTAGGGAATACCGATCAGGAAGAAGATTAATACGTTGACCACCACCATGATGGTGCCCAGCATCCAGAATGTTTTTTGCGGGACGTAGCCGCTGGAGAACGTAAATACGCCAGCGCCGTTGCCATAGTGCGTCAGCAATGCGCCATAGCCTGCGGAGAAGGCCAGAGAAAGCGCCACGTACATCGGGTGCGCCTGAGTCGTCATTCCCAGGGTAAAAAGTACCGGGTAGAATGAGACCACGAACGCGCTATTAGAGACAAAGAAATAGCGGACAGCAAGGCTGATAAAGACCAGGACGGCAATCGCGCTGATTTCATTCAGGTGCGACAGGTCAAGATAGTTTTTGATAACGTCGACCAGGAAGACATAGAACCCGCCTTTTGATAGCGCAACCGCGCATCCATAAAACGCGCCGTACCAGACGAAGGTCTGCCAGGCCGATTTTTCGCTCACCACGTCGTTCCAGCTCAGGACGCCGAAAAGCAGCAGGCAGGCGAGGAAAGCCAGGCCGACGGGAATAAAGGCGATGCCGGTAATGGAGCCCGTCATCCAGCCGAGTACGCCCAGAATAAAGAATACGATCAACAGCTTCTCTTCGCGCTTTACCGGACCCAGTTCACGCAGGCCTTTTTCAGCAATTTCGTTGACGTTATCAATAACTTTGAGTTCCGGGGCGTAGATTTTATACAGAATCCATGGCGCGAGCAGCAGCACCAGTCCGGCGGGCACAATGGCGGCTTTAAACCAGGTCATCCATTCGAGATTCACTTTCATGATCTCGTTAGCCAGCGAGACGGTAATTGAGTTGGTCGCCATCCCCGTCAGAAACAGGCTGGAGGTTCCCATTGAGACGACGTACATCAGGATGGTCAGATAGGCGCCGATTTTCCGGCTACCGTCGTCGGGCTTCGAGCCCAGCGCTTCGGCGATGTTCCTGAAGATGGGATAGGTGATGCCTCCGGAACGGGACATATTTGAACCTGTTGCCGGGGCCAGTACGGTATCCGTCACCATCATCAGATAGCCCAGGGTGAGGGTATTTTTACCGTAGCGTTTTAGCAGCAGATAGGCGATACGTTTACCCAGACCGGTAATGACAAACGCTTTGCAAATAATAAAGGCGCTGATGATAAACCAGACCATCGGGCTACCAAAACCCGCAAACAGAGGTGCAGGGTCGAGAACCAGAGAGGCAAACCCGAGAATAATCAGCATAATGACCGCATCGGTAAACGGACGTAAAACCAGTCCGCACAGCATCGCCAGATAGATGCCAACCATATGCCAGGTCGGCGCGGCGACGCCTTCCGGGTGCGGTATTATCCAAAATAAAACGGGAAAAAAGATAATGGGCAAGAGTTTTAAATAAAGCATTTTTATTACCTTTGCTTTAAAGCCACGGCCCGTCAGGGCACCGCGGCCTGATATTATTTAATCAAATTAACGATACATGTCGTCGATAAACTCAACGCCTGTCTCATCCAGTGATTTTTTGACCCAAAGGCGATTCGCGGTGCCGTTTTTCGCGGCCTCTACTTTGCTTGCATCGAATTTTGCATAATCTTTGGCTTTATTCAGTACGACTTCTGCGTCGCCGAGGGGGATAACAATGACGCCATCCGCATCGCCGACGATCAGGTCGCCCGGACAAACCGCGACGCCGCCAACGGCGATCGGCGTGTTCACCTCGCCGGGACCTTGTTTAAACGGGCCTGCGGGGTTGGAGCCGGTGGCGAACAGTGGAAAATCGAGAACCGACAGCGCATCGATGTCACGGATTGGCCCGTCCAGCACGATACCGGCGACTTTCTTCATGCAGTGGGCATAGGCCACCATGATCTCGCCCATCAGCGCTCGCGAACGGTCGCCTTCGTTGGAGACCACAATCACATCGTTCTCACCCGCCATATCCAGCGCGGCGTGCAGCATCAGGTTATCGCCCGCACGAACTTTTACGGTGATGGCGAAGCCCGCCATAATCGGTTTTTTCGGCGAAGAAATACGTTTAATCCCGTTACCCAGTACGGCAATACGATTCATGGTGTCAGCAATATTCGCCGCCGGGAGCTGTTCAAATTCTTTCAGAAGATCGACGCTGCAGGCCGGACGTTTTAAAAAAATACGGTTACCAATAGTCATGTTTTTCTCCTTAAAAACCCGGCACCGGCCAGGATGGTTTCTTACCGGATAAGACTTCATCAATGCCAATCGCGGAATGGAGCGAGGCTCTGTCGGTCGCTTCGATAGTGGCGGCGCCAATGTGCGGGGCAATCACGATATTGCTTAGCGAGAAAATCGGATCGTTGGCATCAAACGGCTCTTTCTTTAAGACGTCCACGCCCGCTCCGGCGATAGCGTGGGTGCTCAAGGCGTGATACAGCGCCTTTTCATCAACCAGCTTTCCGCGTGCGGTATTAATGAAGTAGGCGGTGGGCTTCATCATGGAAAACTGTTTCTCACCGACAAAATCGGTGGTTTCCGCAGTCGTCGGGCAGTGCAGAGAAACGAAGTCACTCTCTTTGAAAATACGGTCAAAATCGTCGGTGAGTTCTACGCCTTCGGGGATCTGCTGCTGGGTTTTATACGGATCGTAGGCGATAACTTTCATATTAAAGCCATGCAGCGCTTTGATTGCCACGCGTGAACCGATATTTCCCACGCCAATCAGGCCCAGCGTTTTACCATCCAGCTCCACTTTTGGCGTGCGCAGTTTTGCCCAGTAATAATCTTCAAGCATCTTTTCTTGTACCAGCTTGAAATTACGCGAGCAGTGCAGCATATAAAATATGGCCAGTTCGGCAACGGACATGCTGTTAGCAATTGGCGCATTTAATACGACTACGCCGTGACGTTTCGCTGACTCCAGATCGACCGTATCGTAACCGGCACCGTGTCGTGCAACGACTTTCAGCTTTTTAGCCGCCTCAAATACGCGATCGGACATTTTTGAAAGGCGTACGATAATACCGTCGCAGTCCCCGATGTCGCGAATGATATCTTCTTCTTCCATCCCTGAACCGTTAATCAGCTGATAACCGCGACTTTCCAGGTATTCTCTCCCTTCAGCCATGATTTCCTGCGGGAGTAAAATTTTGTACGTCATTTAACTATCTCCAGTGTTGATTACGTGGAGGTAATTGCATGGCGTGTGCCATAAATTAATTCAGCAAGCGCGTTTTCTTTAATTATTTGATAAGTATGAATATTTTGTTTTTTGGTTGGCTGGCTTATAGTGATGTCGTTCACATCCGCAGACGCCGCCGCGAGACTGGATATTTAATAATGAAATGGCTGAAATGCATAATTAAATGCGCTAGCGGTCAGCTTCACACTTTATTTTATTTGTAGGGGCGGAGGGGCCGTTTGTACCGATTGACATTCCGTACTGGACAACTTAAAACGTAAGCCAAAGGTTTAATCGGGAGAAATTTCGGCAATGAATAAATCACAGGTGGAGATATTCATGCTTATGGTTCGGGAGGGGAGTATTCACTTTGCATCTCAGCGGCTGAGTATTGCCCCTTCGCTAATAACAACCAGCATATGTGCGCTTGAAAATGAACTGGGTTTTAACCTGATTACGCGTGGCAGGAATATCAGAAAAGTTATTTTAACGGAGAAAGGGCACGCTTTTTATCGACTTGCACCAGATTTACTGAGATTGCTTAATGCGATTGCTGATATTCGTGGGGGAATAAAACAGCCCGGCAAGACGTGCCCGCCGGGTGCAATAATCAATTCAGGCCAAGAAAATACTGGGCGATTTTAAAATAGATAATTAATCCGGTACCGTCGATGAGGGTGGCGATAAACGGCGCTGACACCACCGCCGGGTCGATGCCGACGCGCTTAAGCGTCAGGGGGATCACCGACGACACCACCGCGCTCCACAGGGTGATGCATACCAGCGTCAGACTGACAATCAGGGTGATCTCCATGCCGATGCCCATCATCCAGGCGCGCAGGCAGCCCGCCAGGCCGAGCGTGATGGCGATCAGCAGCGAGGTTGAGACCTCTTTGCGGATCACGCGTCCCATATCGCGCAGTCGCACTTCCCCGAGCGCCATCGAACGTACTAGCGTAGAGGTTATCTGCGTTCCGCTGTTGCCGCCGGTACCAATCAGCAGTGGTATGAAAAAGGCCAGCGCGATAGCCGATTCCAGCGCCTCTTCAAAATGCTGTAACACGCTGCTGGTGTAGGCTTCGGCGACAAAGAGCAGCAGCAGCCATACCGAACGTTTTTTCCACAGCGCCCACGGGCTGGTTTCCAGATAGGGCTTTTCCAGCGGCAGCGTTGCCCCCTGGCGCTGAGCATCCTCGGTCACGTCATCTTCCAGCAGATGAGCGATCTCTTTTTCCATCAGGCAGCCGACCAGCTCACCCTTTTCGACCACCGGCACCAGATCGAGCCCGCGCTCGCCGAGTTCGGCGACCACCTGCGGGCGCGGGTCGTCGGGCCTGACGCGAAACAGACAGCTATCCATTAAATAACGGATGGATTGCGCGGTATCGCTCTCCTGCAGCAGCTTTTTAATCGATAAACTGCCGCGCAGTTTTTTTCCGGCGACGACAAAAACCTGGCCGGGGATCTCATCGCTGGCCAGCTGAGAAACGAACAGTTCTCGCGCCTCATGAACGCTGAGATGCTCCGGCAGGGTAATGAAATCGGTACGCATGTACTGGGCAATTGCGTCGCCGTCGAAAGTCGAAGTCGCCTGGTGTGCGGCGCACAGTTGAATGGAAGACATGGTGTAATTCCCTATAAAAAATCACTCATAGGGGCGAACAAGACAGGATGAGCACAAGCAGATCCCTACGTCCTGGTTTTAGCACTGCACAACGTATCTGTCCGACATGAACGCCGTCAGAAGTTACCTTGGCAACACCTTGATTCGATGGAAGCCTGTATTTCCCTGAGTGGTCTCTCTCGATACCAACAGGGCGGTAACTTATGTTTATGCAGGAGCCTCGCCATAACGAGATCGTTAAATGAGACGTGATTATTAGCGAAGTGAAATAATTAACCAAACGTATAATTCATGTCGTTTATTAATGGTTGAGAAAAACCGCTGGTTTTCGCGATAGGGGAGGTAGCAGGAGCGGGTTGTCTTAGCATGCACTTGTTAGTGGCAAACTATAATGATCGATGAATAAGTCAAGCAGGCTGTTATCAGCGCATTGATTAGTTGAAAAATCAGAGGTGACACATCCTATAAGCGATATTGTAAGAGGAAATCTATTATGTTGAAAAACAGGGTTAATCTCCAGGTTATTATCTGGACTACGCTGATTGGGGGCTTTATTAGCTCCCTGGTTAAGTCGGGAACGGAGGCCAATATGCCGCCTCGCGTGGCGGGAGAAATATCGCCTCCGGCGGCGCATATCGACGCCTGGCTTGGCTGGCTCGGTATTAATTCACACTCGCTGGACTACGTTTACCAGGGAGTGACGATCCCCGGCGCCGTCATGCTTTATCACTGGTTATTCAGTTTTGCTTTCGCCTTTCTTTATGTCTTTATTTCCGCGTACTGGCCAAAGATTCGGCTCTGGTACGGCGCGGCCTATGGTCTGATTATTACTCTCGTTATGCACGGCTTTCTCATTCCCGCGTTGGGCTTCAGGCACCCGGCCTATTTAAACGGGGAAACCGGATGGCTGTGGAACCTGAATGGCTACGAGCTGTGGAGCGAAACCCTCGGTCATATTTGCTGGTCGTTTTCGATTGAAATCAGCATGATTGCCGTTCTTGCCCTGCTGGCAAAACCGCTACGAGGCGCATGGGCTAACGAGCCAGCATGATAGCGTTAGCCCCACTCGCGAGTTAAAAAGCCGTTTATCGCCGCGCACAGTTTATGAGTGGGGGGATTCCTTCTCCGTCGGCAGGCACTGCAAATGGCCGTGGCGCACGCCGCGCTGGGCGATAACGTCATCGGCAAAATGCTGAACGTCGCCCATATCCCCTTTCAGCACGGCAATTTCCAGACAATCGTCGTGATTAATATGCACATGCAGAGTAGCGACGGAGAGATCGTGGTGGTGATGTTGGGTGGAGACTAAACGGCTGGCGAGATCGCGTTTCTCATGTTCATAGACGTAAGAGAGCACCGCGAAGCCCTGGGTACCGTGCTCCTGAGCGGCCTCCTGGGCCAGCGCGCCGCGCAGAATATCGCGGATCGCTTCGGAACGGTTGTTGTAGCCACGGCGCTGGCTAAGGCTATCCAGCGTATCGAGTAAATCGTCATCGAGAGTAATGGTAATTCGTTGCATCTGGCTTAAACCTTATTTCGGCGCACGGGAAAGGCGGGAAGTACCGCATTTTGTAACACGCGACCGGCGTCAGAGGAAAAAGTTAATGCCTCGCCCACGGTTTGTATCTCCACGATTTTCCCCTCATCCATCACCATCACCCGCTGGCAAAAGCGCTCAACCAGGCGTAAATCGTGGGTGATAAAAAGACAGGCGGTGCCGAACTGCTGCTGGAGCTTTTTGAGCAGACGAATAACGCTCGCCTGGATCACGAGGTCGAGGTTAGAAACCGCCTCATCCAGGATCAGCAGCTTCGGTTCTACCGTCAGCGCCCGCGCCAGGCAGATGCGCTGTAGCTGCCCGCCGCTCAGCTGCGGGGGGCGCTTATTCAGCACGCTATCGTCGAGATCCACCGCCCTGAGCATTTCGCTGGCCCGGGCCAGCTGCTCCGCTTTCGTCAACGATAGCAGGTGACGCATAGGCTCGCGCAGAATCTCGCGTACGGTTTTACGCGGATTGACCGCGCTGATGGCGTCCTGAAACACCATCTGAATATCCCGACGGAACGCCTTTTGTTTAGCGCGATTGAGCCGGGAGAGCGGCTCTCCCCGCCAGCAGATGCGACCCTGCGTTGGGGATTCCAGGCCGACGAGCAGGCGCGCCAGCGTGCTTTTGCCGCAGCCGCTACGCCCCAGCAGGGCCACGGTTTCACCGCTTTTCAGCGCTAAAGAGACCTCTGTTAGCACCTTTAAGTCCGGGTAGTGATGGGTAATTGTCGAGGCGGTCAGTAATGTCATCAGCTTAGCTCCAGACCATAAAGGGCGAGATGCGCCGCCACCAGCCCGCGGGTGATGTCGTGTCGCGGGGCGCGAAACAGAGATTCCACATCTCCCTGTTCCACAATGCTGCCGCTATCCATTACCGCGACATCGTCCGCCAGCCTGGCCACCACCCCCATATCATGCGTCACCAGCAGCATACCGGGGCCGCGGTTTTGCATAATACTTACCAGCAGATCGAGAATGCGTGCCTGGACCACCGCGTCCAGATCGGTGGTGGGTTCGTCGGCAACGATAAAGGGCGCATCGCACAGCAACGCCATAGCAATCATCATTCGCTGCAGCATGCCGCCGCTCATCTCAAACGGGTATAGCTTGAGCACGCGCGGCGCGTTCTCCAGCCCGACGGCTTCCAGCGCCGCAATAAGCGTGGCGTCGTCTGAGGCTTTATCCAGGGCCCGGCAGGTTTCCCGGGCGTGATCGGCCATTGTTCGCAGCGGATTAAAAGCGCTGCGCGGATTCTGCATAATGGTGGCGATTTTGCTGCCGCGTAGCGCACAGGGAGAAACCGGCTGGCCGTCGGCAAGGATTATCCCCGCCGTCTGGCGTACGCCGGGAGGCAAAATGCCCAGCGCCGCGGCGCAGGTCAGGGATTTGCCGCTGCCGCTGCCGCCAACCAGCGCCAGCACGCGCCCGCGTTTGATCGTCAAAGAAACGCCGTGCACCAGCGGACGCTCGGCCCGTAAGGCGATGTTTTGCAGTTCAATTTGTTGCGGCATCAGTGGGTATGCTCCGTAACCAGATGAGGGTCCAGACGATCGCGCAGCGCGTCACCCACCATGTTAAAGGCCATCACGGTGATAAACAGCGCCAGCCCCGGCCAGAACATTTGCAGCGGCTGGGTCCAGATATATTGGCGCGCGTCGTTAATCATCACTCCCCATTCGGCGGTGGGCGCGGTGACGCCGAGGCCAAGGAACGACATCCCGGCGACGTGCAGCATCATGTGACCAATATCCAGCGTCGCCAGTACCAACAGCGACGGGATCACGGCACCGGCCAGATGGTCGATAAACACCCGGACATGGCCCGCGCCGGAAAGCCGGGAAGCGAGCACAAATTCGCGCTGGCGCAGGGAGAGGGTCAGGCTGCGCACCATCCGTGCGTACCACGCCCAGTGCGACAGGGCGATGGCGATAATCACATTGGTCAGCCCGGTTCCCAGCACGCCGACCATAAAGAAAGAGAGGATCGAGGTCGGGAAAGTCATAAACATATCCGCGATGCGCATGGTGACCTGATCGACGCGACCGCCGATAAGCCCCGCGCTGCCGCCGACGATCAATCCCAGCGCCAGCACCAGCAGCAGGCAGGCCATCACCGAGCCAAGCGATATGCGGGTTGCCGCCAGCAATCGCGAGAAGATATCGCGGCCCAGATGATCGGTGCCCAGCCAGTGCTGGCTATCAGGTGCCAGCAGGCGCGAAGGCAGATCGATCGCCTGCGGATCGTAAGGCAGCCACCACTGGCTGGTGAGCGCAACGACCGCCAGCAGGGCGATGATGAGTAAAGAGAGGCGAACAGACCCGCGCGAAGAGAGGAAAAAGTTCACGAACGCGCTCCTTCATGGCGACGAATGCGCGGATCCAGCGCGGCATTCAACAGGTCAACCATCAGGTTACAGACCACAAAAACAATCACCATCATCAGCGTAAAGCACTGAATGACCGGATAGTCGCGGTTAAATATCGCCGAGACGGCGTAGCGCCCCACGCCGGGCCAGGCAAAGATATTCTCGATAATCATCGTGCCGCCAATCAGCTCGCCGATATGCATTCCTACGGCGGTGATCATCGGCAGCGAAGCGTTACGCAAAATATGACGACGTTCGGTTTGTTTCTCGTTCAGACCGCGCAGTCTGGCCCAGGTCACATGGCGCTGCCCGGCGACCTCCAGCATACTGGCGCGCAGCAGACGAGCGTTGATCGCCAGTGACATAAAGGCAATCGACACCGCCGGTAGAATGATGTGCTGCCAGCCGCCATAGCCCATCGCAGGCAACCATTGCAGGTAAACCGAAAAGAACATCACCAGCAGAAAGGCAAGCCAGAAGTTGGGCATCGACACGCCAAGAAAGGCGATAACCCGCACAATAAAATCCGGCAGGCGGTCACGATGCCGCGCCGCCCAAATACCGAGCGGTACGGAGGTGAGGAGAATCAACACCAGCGCAGCCCCCGCCAGCTGTAGCGTGGCGGGCAGGAAGTTCAGCATGTCATCCAGCACCGGACGCTGAGTGGCGAACGAGATGCCGAAATCCAGATGCAGCGCCTGCCACAGCCAGCTGCCGTACTGGACGATAAGCGGCTGATCCAGTCCCAGCATCACGCGGGTCGAGGCGACCATCTCTGGCGTTGGCGGCAGGTTCGACAGACGCAAATAGTCGAGCGCCGGGTCGCCGGTGCCCAGGCGCAGCATGAGGAAGATAATCACCGAGGCGGCGAAGATCATCGGGATCAGCAGCGAGATCCGCCGTAGCGCGTAACGTAGCATCAGGGTTTCACCGGTTTAATCTGTTCAAACGGAATTTCAGACGCGATCGGCGCGTAAGGAATCGCCCCCAGCTCCGGTCTGGCGACCACCATCGTCGAGACATAGCTGATGGGCAGATAAACCGCGTCATTGTGCAGACGGGTCAAAATGTCGCGGTACAATGCCTGACGGTGGGGTTCGTCGGTGGTTTCCAGCACCTCGCCAATCTCTTTATCAATAACCGGTTTGTCGGCTAAACCCTGCTGCGCCTGAAAATCGGCGTGCGACGGCACGCGCATCGAACTCATAAAGGCGTGCGGATCGTACGGCGCCCCCCAGGTGCGGTTGAAAATCATGCCGAAGCGACCATCGCGCTGGCGGGCATAAATACTGCTCTCTTCCTCGCCGACCAGCGCCACGTCCACGCCAATCTGCCGCATATCGGCCTGAATGATTTCCGCCATCGACTTGCTCAGGGCGTCAGTGCCAATGAACGACAGTTCAACGCGCAGCGGCTGGCCGTTTTTCTCGCGAATCTCTTTTCCCGCAGGCAGTAGCCAGCCCGCTTTTTCCAGCAATGCTTTCGCCTGCTGCGGATCGTACCGGCGCGGCGTCAGGCCAATGTCGGCATAAGGCACGGTGGGGGCGAACAGCGTATCAGCAACCTGCTGCGTGCCGTACAGGGCGTTATCGATCAGCGTTTTTTTATTCACCGCGTAGTTCAGCGCTTCACGCACCAACAGCTCACTGGTGGGCGCTTTGGCGGAATTTAGCGCCAGCATCACCGTCTCTATTGGCCGGGAAAGCTGGGTACGGTACGCCGGGTTCTGGCTGAAACGGGCAAAGGTGTCGAGCGGCAGCAGCCCTTCGTTACCGTACAGCAGGTCGATATCTCCGGTTTCAAAAGCTACAGCGCGGGTCGTCGGGTCCGGGATCACCTTGACGGTAATCTTTTCAATTTGCGGCTTTTCCCCCCAGTAGCGCTCGTTACGCACCAGCACATCGTACTGATTGAGTTTTGATGCCTTCAGTACCCAAGGGCCGGTGCCAATCGGCGCTTTAATGCCGTGCAGGGTCTCATTGTCTTTAAACTGCGACGGGGCGATAAAGCGGAAAGGGCGCGGCAGGGCCAGCTCTTGCAGGAACGGGTAATACGCGCTTTTCAGGGTGATTTGCAGTTGGTTTTGGCTGAGCGCTTTGACATCGACAATCTGATTGACCAGCTCCAGCCAGGCGTGGCGCTGGCGGTTATCGAGCACCACGCGGAAGTTCTCCGCGGCGGCATGGGCGTCAAACGCTTCGCCGTTGGAAAATGTCACATCATCGCGCAGGGTGAAAATCCAGACTTTGCCGTCCGCCGATTGGGTCCAGCTTTTGGCCAGCCAGGGTTTTACCGAACCATCCGCCTGATACTTTACCAGTGGCTCATAGACCATGCTCTGGGCGAACATCTGATTGGGCGTGTAGAGGTGAGGATTAAGCGGCCCCACGTTGACCGGCCATGCGGTGGTGAGTTCATTGGGCGCGGCGCAGGCCAGCAACGGAGCGCAGGCGAATAGCGCCAGCAGGGTGGTGCGGATGATAGACAAAGCATTTTCTCAGCGACAGGAAAGTATGACGATTTTAATAATTCATCATACTTTCGACGTAAGCTGGATCAATATAGGGGCTGAAAGTATAAGAAAATGATATGTCTCTTTCGGCTGTATGAGATTGCGAACCCGCCTGCAGCCTGGCTAAGCGTAGCGCAAGCCTTGAAGCATCAGCTTCGGGAGCAGAGCGCAGCGTGACAGAGTTTCCCGGAGGCGATGCTGCGCATCTGTCCGGGCTACCGGCCCGCAGACGGTGATGAATCTGTAGCCCGGGCAAGGCGCGTTAAGCGCCGCCCCCGGGGAGCAGAGCGCACAGTGCAGCAGAGTTTCCCGGAGGCGATGCTGCGCATCTGTCCGGGCTATCAGACCCTCAGGGGGTTCTGAACAGATCCAGCAGCGTGGCGACCTGCTCATCAATGGGCGTTAAATCACGCTTAACGATCAAATGCAGCGGCGTGGCGCGCCGCGCGCCGTGTCCCAGCGGCAGCATCTTCAGCACTCCTTGCTGTAGCTGAGGGCGAATACGCTCCTCCGGCAGCCAGCCGAAACCGACCTGGTACAGCACCGCATCAATGGCGGCATCAATGGTGGAAAAGGTCCATGCATCGCGGGAGGATTGCGGATCGCTGCTGCGATCGGCGATGCGCACCAGCGGCCAGGGGGCCAGCGCGTTATCATCCAGCGGCCCCTGCAGCGCGGAGAGCGGATGCTCGCGATGGGCGACGGCGACAAAATCAATATTCATCAGCCATTCGCCGCGGCCGGTAATATCCTGGCGGCGGGTCAGCACCATCACGTCCGCCTCGCTGCGGGCCGGATGTTCCTCCTCAACGTTTTCCAGCACTTCGGTCAGCCTGACCTGGGTCTGCGGATAGCGCTGTTGAAACTGGCGCAGAATGGCGAACAGCCGCTCGCGCGGAAAAATGCTGTCGACCACCAGGTCCAGTCGGGTTCGCGTGCCGTCGCGCAGGGTGGCGGCATGGGTTTCGACGTAAGCGAAGGCCTGCAGCAGCGGTTTAACCTGGCCAAGCAGCAGCTCACCCGCCGGGGTCAGCACCGCGCGACGGCCCGATGGCGTGAGTAGCGTGACGCCGAGGCGCTCCTGCAGCAGCGCGAGATTATAGCTCACCGACGACTGACTGCGGTGGGTCTCTTCCGCCGCCTTCGCGAAGCTACCCAGTTCGACCACCTTTTCCAGCAGCGCCCATTGTTCCAGCGTAGTCTTGTGCATGATTCATCTAAAAAGTGAATGAGTTTAATCCAAACATAGCGTTATTCATCCATTTTTTAAAGCAGTATGCTTGTTCTCAACAAATAGAGGAGAACAAATTATGAGCACATTCGACAAACATGACCTGAGCGGTTTTATCGGTAAACATCTGGTTTATACCTATGATAATGGCTGGAACTACGAAATTTACGTGAAAAACGCCACCACTCTGGATTACCGCATTCACAGCGGCATCGTCGCGAATCGTTGGGTGAAAGATCAACAGGCTTACATCGTTCGCGTTGGTGAAAGCATCTACAAAATTTCCTGGACCGAACCAACCGGTACCGACGTCAGCCTGATCGTAAACCTCGGCGACAAACTGTTCCACGGCACTATCTTTTTCCCACGCTGGGTGATGAATAATCCGGAAAAAACCGTCTGCTTCCAGAACGATCATATCCCGCTGATGGTTTCCTACCGTGAAGCCGGCCCGGCGTATCCGACGGAGGTGATTGATGAGTTTGCCACCATCACTTTTGTGCGCGATTGCGGCGCGGATAATGACGAAGTGATTAATTGCCCGGCTAATGAATTGCCTGAAAATTTTCCTGGCAATCTGTAATAATTTTGAAATAGTTTAGTGATTCGACTGGATTTTTTATATTTGGTCATCCATGTTTAAAAATGGCTAATTGAAAGCTGGTTTAACTTCCGTTTACTTTTCCCTACTGCGTTCCCGCTATTTTGCTATATGGCGGGAACATCATGCCTCCTTACCTTACTCTGAATTCCTTCGTATCTTATTGAATTTAAACATAATTACCATTCACATTTAATTAATATTAATTTCTTAATATTATCCTAAGCAAACCTGTCTAGATTTAATAACATCTGAATACAAAGTAATGAAACGCGGCATCGGACTGATTTGCTTTCATTTTCATTTTGTTTAAGTCAGCAGGTGCAGGATATTTCTTATCGACCCCGTGTTTAGTCGGGTCATTTACAGAACAGGAAAATGATGAGCGATTTTTTGCCGTTTTCGCGCCCGTCGATGGGCGACGCAGAGCTGGCTGCGCTGCGTGAAGTTTTGCAATCCGGCTGGATCACCACCGGACCGAAAAATCAGGCGCTGGAAGAAGCGTTTTGCGCATTAACCGGCAACCGCCACGCCATCGCCGTCAGTTCGGCGACCGGCGGCATGCACGTTACGCTGATGGCGCTGGGTATCAGCGCCGGCGATGAAGTGATCACCCCTTCGCAGACCTGGGTCTCCACGCTGAACATGATCTGCCTGCTCGGCGCGACGCCGGTGATGATCGATGTCGATCCCGATAACCTGATGATTACTCCCGAAGCGGTTGAAGCGGCGATCACTCCACGGACCAAGGCGATCGTCCCGGTGCACTATGCGGGCGCGCCGGTGGATATCGACGCCATTCGCGCGATTGCCGAGCGTCACGGTATTCCGGTGATTGAAGATGCTGCCCACGCGGCAGGGACGTACTACAAAGGCCGTCACGTCGGCTGGCGCGGCACCGCCATTTTCTCATTCCATGCGATCAAAAATATGACCTGCGCCGAAGGCGGGCTGGTTGTAACCGACGATGATGAACTGGCCGCACGTATTCGCAGCCTGAAGTTCCACGGCCTCGGCGTAGATGCTTACGATCGGCAGACCCTGGGTCGCGCCCCGCAGGCGGAGGTGATTTCGCCGGGCTTTAAATACAATCTGGCGGATATCAACGCCGCGCTGGCGCTGGTGCAGCTGGACAAGCTTGCCGCCGCCAATCAGCGCCGTGCCGCCATTGCGCAACGCTATCTCCGCGAGCTGGCGGATACGCCTTTCCGGCCGCTGGCGGTGCCGTCATGGGAGCATCAGCACGCCTGGCACCTGTTTATTATCCGCGTTGATGAAGCCGCCTGCGGTATCAGCCGCGATGCCCTGATGGAAAAACTGAAGGCCATGGGCATTGGCACCGGTCTGCACTTCCGCGCCGCGCATACGCAAAAGTATTACCGCGAGCGTTTCCCCGACGTTTCATTACCGCATACGGAATGGAACAGCGCGCGCATTTGTTCCATCCCATTGTTCCCGGATATGACCGACGACGATGTCACTAGGGTCATTTCCGCACTGCACCAGCTGTCAGGACGTTGATATGTTTAGCTATCCTCCCGTGAAAAAGGTCTCGGTCGTTATTCCTGTCTATAACGAGCAGGAGAGCCTGCCGGAGCTTATCCGCCGTACCGATACCGCCTGCGCGACGCTCGGTCGGCAGTATGAAATTCTGCTGGTCGACGATGGCAGCAGCGATGATTCGGCGCGAATGCTGACCGAAGCCGCTGAAGCCGAAGGCAGCCATGTAGTTGCGGTACTGTTGAACCGCAACTACGGCCAGCACTCGGCAATTATGGCGGGTTTTAGCCACGTCACCGGCGACCTGATCATCACCCTCGATGCTGACCTGCAAAACCCGCCGGAAGAGATCCCGCGCCTGGTGGAGAAGGCCGACGAAGGCTACGACGTTGTCGGTACCGTGCGTCAGAATCGCCAGGATACCTGGTTCCGTAAAAGCGCCTCCAGGATGATCAATCGTCTGATTCAGCGCACCACCGGTAAAGCGATGGGCGATTACGGCTGCATGCTGCGCGCCTATCGCCGCCATATTATCGACGCGATGCTTAACTGCCATGAGCGCAGTACGTTTATCCCGATTCTGGCGAATACTTTTGCCCGTCGCGCGGTGGAGATCCCGGTGATGCACGCCGAGCGCGAGTTCGGTGATTCCAAATACAGTTTTATGCGTCTGATTAACCTGATGTATGACCTGGTGACCTGCCTCACTACCACGCCGCTGCGCCTGCTGAGCCTGTTCGGCAGCGCCATCGCTCTGCTGGGCTTCGCCTTCGGTCTGCTGTTGGTGGTGCTGCGCCTGGTATTTGGCCCGCAGTGGGCGGCGGAAGGGGTGTTCATGCTGTTCGCGGTGCTGTTTATGTTTATCGGCGCCCAGTTCGTCGGTATGGGTCTGCTCGGGGAGTATATCGGCCGTATCTATAACGACGTTCGCGCCCGTCCCCGCTACTTTATTCAACGTGTTGTTCGCCAGCCGGAAACGGCATCTCAAGAGGAAGATCGTTCATGAAAGCCGTAGTCTTCGCTTATCACGATATGGGTTGTGCAGGTATTCAGTCTCTGCTGGATGCCGGTTATGACATCGCCGCCATTTTTACCCATCCGGATAACCCTGGCGAAAACCATTTCTTTGGCTCCGTGGCGCGCATTGCCGCGGAACAAGGTATTCCGGTATGGGCGCCGGAAGATGTGAATCATCCGCTGTGGATCGAACGTCTCCGCGAGATAAAACCGGACGTGCTGTTCTCGTTCTATTACCGCAATCTGCTGTGCGAGGACATTCTGAATATCGCGCCGCAGGGGGCTTTTAACCTGCATGGTTCCCTGCTGCCGAAATACCGCGGCCGCGCGCCGCTGAACTGGGTGCTGGTCAACGGCGAAAGCGAAACTGGCGTGACGCTGCACCGCATGGTGAGCCGCGCCGATGCCGGGAATATCGTAGCGCAGAAAAGCGTAGCTATCGGCGAGGATGAGGCGGCGCTGGCCCTGCATCGTAAACTCTGCGCTGCGGCGTCGGACCTGCTGGCTCAGGCGCTGCCCGCGATCCGCGATGGTAAAATCGAAGAGCGCGCGCAGGATGAAAGCCAGGCGACCTGGGTCGGTCGCCGCACGCCGGAAGACGGTCGCCTCGACTGGGAGCACTCCGCCCGGAGCCTGCATAATCTTGTGCGCGCGGTTTCCGATCCATGGCCGGGCGCGTTCGGCTATGCCGGCGCGAACAAGTTTATCGTCTGGAAGTCCCGCGTACGTGACGATCTACCCGCCGCCAAAGCGGGGACCGTGCTTTCCGTCACGCCGCTGGTCGTCGCCTGTCAGGAAGGGGCATTAGAAATCGTCACCGGGCAGACCGAGCGCGGCGTTTATATGCAGGGTACGCAGCTGGCGCAGGCGCTGGGGCTGGTAGCCGGAGCGGTGCTGAGCAGCAAACCGGTCGTGGCGATTAAGCGGCGTACCCGCGTGCTGATCCTCGGGGTGAACGGTTTTATCGGCAACCACCTGACCGAGCGTCTGCTGCAGGACGACAACTACGAGATTTACGGACTGGACATTGGCTCAGACGCCATCAGCCGCTTCCTCGACAACCCGCGTTTCCACTTCGTTGAGGGCGATATCAGTATCCACTCCGAGTGGATCGAGTATCACATCAAGAAGTGCGATGTGGTCCTGCCGCTGGTGGCGATTGCCACGCCAATCGAATATACCCGTAACCCGCTGCGCGTGTTTGAGCTGGATTTCGAAGAGAACCTGAAGATTATCCGCGACTGCGTGAAGTACGATAAGCGCATCATTTTCCCGTCGACCTCGGAAGTGTACGGCATGTGCACCGACAACAATTTCGATGAAGATGCCTCTAATCTGGTCGTCGGGCCGATTAACAAACAGCGCTGGATCTATTCGGTCTCCAAGCAGTTGCTGGATCGCGTGATCTGGGCCTACGGCGATAAGAACGGCCTGAAGTTTACCCTGTTCCGTCCGTTCAACTGGATGGGGCCGCGCCTTGATAACCTGAACGCCGCGCGTATCGGCAGCTCTCGCGCCATTACCCAACTGATCCTCAACCTGGTAGAAGGCTCGCCGATCAAGCTGATTGAAGGCGGGAAACAGAAGCGCTGCTTCACCGATATCAGCGACGGTATCGAAGCGCTGTTCCGCATCATTGAGAACAAAGACGGCCGCTGCGACGGGCAGATCATCAACATCGGTAACCCGGATAACGAAGCGAGCATCAAAGAGCTGGCGGAAATGCTGCTGGCCTGCTTTGAACGTCATCCGCTGCGCGACCGTTTCCCGCCGTTTGCCGGTTTCCGCGAAGTGGAAAGCAGCGATTATTACGGGAAGGGTTATCAGGACGTCGAGCACCGTAAGCCCAGCATTCGCAACGCGAAACGCTGCCTGAACTGGGTGCCGACGGTCGAAATGGAAGAGACCGTGGAACATACCCTGGACTTCTTCCTGCGCACGGTTGAATTGACGGACAACGGCAAATCATGAAACAGGTCGGCTTACGCATAGATGTCGATACCTTTCGCGGCACGCGGGACGGGGTCCCGCGGCTGCTGGCTCTGCTGAGCCAGCACGGGATTCAGGCAAGCTTCTTTTTCAGCGTCGGGCCGGACAATATGGGGCGTCATTTATGGCGCCTGATAAAACCGAAATTTCTGTGGAAGATGCTGCGCTCAAAGGCCGCTTCGCTGTACGGCTGGGATATCCTGCTGGCAGGTACCGCCTGGCCAGGGCGCAGGATCGGCGCGGGCAATGAAGAGGTTATCCGCGCCGCCGCGCAGGAGCATGAAGTCGGTCTGCACGCCTGGGATCACTATAGCTGGCAAACGTGGAGCGGAGTCTGGCCGCAGGAGAAGTTGACGCTGGAGGTGGAGCGCGGGCTGCTGGAGCTGGAGCGGATCATCGGTCGTCCGGTGACCTGCTCCGCCGTTGCCGGCTGGCGTGCCGATCAGCGGGTCATTAAAGCCAAAGAGGCGTTTGATTTCCTCTACAACAGCGACTGCCGGGGAACCGCCCCTTTTCTGCCGCAGCTCGGTAACGGCGCTTCCGGGACCGTGCAGATCCCGGTTACCTTACCCACCTGGGATGAAGTGGTCGGCAGCGCGGTCGATATTGCGGGCTTCAATCGCTATCTGCTGGATTGCATCCACCGCGATAAGGGCACCCCGGTCTATACCATCCACGCTGAAGTGGAAGGGATCGCCTTTGCGCAACAGTTTGACGAGCTGCTGACCATGGCCGCTCAGCAAGAGATCCGTTTTTGCCCGCTAAGCCAGCTGCTGCCCGTCGATTTTAGCGCGCTGCCGCGAGGCAAGGTGGTTCGTGGTGAATTAGCCGGCCGGGAAGGCTGGCTTGGGCGTGAACAATTACTGAATTCGGGTGTTTGATGAAAAGCATTCGCTACGGCGCCTCTCTGGTCGCCCTTTTTGTCCTCTACTATTTACTCCCCCTCAACTTCCGCCTGCTGTGGCAACCGGATGAAACCCGCTACGCGGAGATCAGCCGCGAAATGCTGGCGACCGGCGACTGGGTGGTGCCGCACTTCCTCGGTCTGCGCTACTTTGAGAAGCCGATTGCCGGCTACTGGATCAACAGCATCGGCCAGTGGCTATTCGGTCATAATAATTTTGCCGTCCGCTTTGGGGTGGTGTTCTCCATTACCGTCACCGCCCTGCTGGTGGCCTGGCTGGCATGGCGTATTTTCCGCGATAAACGCCTGGCGATTTTGTCGCCAGTGATATTCCTGACCGCGCTGCTGGTCTACGGTATCGGCACCTATGCGGTGCTCGACCCGATGATTACCATGTGGCTGGCGCTGGCAATGTGCAGCTTCTGGGGTGCGGCGCAGGCTCAAAGCCACAGCGGTAAAATCTTCGGCTACGTCTTGCTGGGCGTGGCCTGCGGGATGGGAGTGATGACCAAAGGCTTCCTCGCGCTGGCGGTGCCGGTGGTTGGAGTGCTGCCATGGGTCATTGCGCGTAAACGCTGGCGTGAAGTGCTGACTTACGGGTGGCTGGCGGTGGGCGTCTGCGCGCTGGTGGTTCTGCCGTGGGGGCTGGCCATCGCCAAACGAGAGCCGGACTTCTGGCGCTACTTCTTCTGGGTTGAACATATCCAGCGTTTCGCGGAAAAAGATGCCCAGCATAAAGCGCCATTCTGGTACTACATCCCGTTCCTGATTGCCGGAAGCCTGCCGTGGCTGGCGCTGCTGCCGGGAGCGCTCAAGCGCGGCTGGACCGAGCGCGACGAGTCGCGCGGGGCGCTCTATTTGCTCGGATGGGTGGCGATGCCGTTTCTGTTCTTCAGCATTGCTAAGGGTAAGCTTCCGACCTACATCCTGCCGTGTTTCGCGCCGCTGTCGATTCTGATGGCGCGCTACGCGCTGGATGCGGCAAAGGCGGGGGCGAAAGCGCTGAAAATTAACGGCGCGATCAACCTGGCTTTTGGCCTGATTGGTCTGGTAGCGGTGCTGGTGGTTTCGCCGTGGGGCTTTATGCACAAGCCGGTATGGAGCCATATTGAGCTGTATAAATGCCTGCTGGCGGCGCTAATATTCGGCTGTTGGGCGCTGATGGGATGGCTGGCGATGAAGAATAACGGTCGCCGCTGGACGCTTGCCGCGTGCTGCCCGCTGGGGTTGGCGCTGCTGGTGGGTTTCGCGATTCCCGACCGGGTTATAGACAGCAAGCAGCCGCAGTTTATGGTGGATATCGTGAGCGAATCGTTGACGCCGAGCCGCTACGTGTTGACCAATAACGTCGGTATTGCCGGCGGACTGTCCTGGGAGCTCAAGCGCAGCGATATTATCCTGTTCGACAAGCAGGGCGAGCTGAAATATGGTCTCTCCTGGCCGGATGCGCAGCACCAGTTTGTTGATAAGGCGCAATTTGCTGACTGGTTAGCGGCGCACCGCCAGCAGGGGCCGATCTCGTTGGTTCTGCTGATGGATAAAGGAGAGAGTATGGCCGATCTACCGCTACCGAAACCGGATAGCTCTTATGAGCTGGGGCGGGTAGTGTTTATCCAGTACCTGCCGCAATGAGCGTGTGGATCTGTCTGGTTTTCGCCAGCCTGCTGAGCTGCGCCGGACAGCTGTGCCAGAAACAGGCGACCCGCCCGTCCAAATCCGGGCGGCGCGGGCACCATATTCTTGGCTGGCTGGGGCTGGCGCTGCTCTCTCTGGGCTGTAGCATGCTGCTGTGGCTTAGCGTGCTGCAGTCGATTCCGGTCAGCATCGCCTACCCTATGCTGAGCCTGAACTTTGTCTGGGTGACGCTGGCAGCATGGGGGATCTGGCGCGAGCCGGTCGCACGCCGCCACTGGTTTGGCGTGGCGCTTATCGTCGTTGGGATCGTTATTCTGGGGAGCCGCATCTGATGGGCTTAATCTGGGCGTTATTCAGTGTCGGACTGGTGAGCGGCGCGCAGCTGCTGCTGCGCAGCGCGATGGTCGAGCTGCCGCCGCTGACGGATTTATTTACCTTCCTCAACCATCTGCTGCATCTGCGGGCGGGCACCTTTGGCCTGGCGTTTGGTCTTTTGGGTTACCTGCTGTCGATGGTCTGCTGGTACTTTGCCCTGCATCAGCTGCCGCTGGCGAAAGCCTACGCGCTGCTGAGCCTGAGCTACATTCTGGTCTGGGCCGCCGCCATCTGGCTCCCCGGCTGGCATGAACCTTTCCACTGGCAATCGCTGCTGGGCGTGCTGCTGATTGTCGCCGGGGTACTGACGATCTTCTGGCCGGTTAAGCGGCAGGGCTAGCCTGGAAGCCTGCTTTTCGGGCGTCCGGGCCCGAGCAGGATGGCTAACTTACTGCCGCCTTTAGTGGTTTCCATCCATATTTTACAGACGCTGGTTAACGGCACCGACAGCAGCATTCCCACCGGGCCAAGCAGCCACCCCCAGACCAGCAATGAGAGGAAAACTACCAGCGTAGACATGCCCAACCGGTGGCCCATCATGCGCGGTTCGAGAATATTGCCGATAATCATATGCACGACTAAAAAGAGCGCGCCAACCAGCAGGCATTCGTAATAACCGTTAAAAAGTAACGCCTGGATCATTGGCGGGACGGCGGAAATCACCGAGCCAATGTTAGGCACATAGTTCAGCAGAAAAGCCAACACGCCCCACATCAGCGCAAACTGAACCCCCATCAGCATCAGTCCTAACCAGATAATCACCCCTGTCCACAGGCTGAGCAGCGTTTTCAGCGCCAGATAATGCGAGACGCCTTTTAACGCCCGGTGAAGACCGGCGATATGGATTTGCGGGTTGTTCAGTGCAAAGCGGAGTTTATAGGGGACATGACGGACTTCAAACAGCATAAAGACCACGGTCATGACCAGTAAAATAACGCTGGCCATGGCGCCAGAGAGGCCAGTCATCAGGACGGTAGTGAACGTCATTAGCTTGTCGGAGTCCATGCGTTGCAGCATACGTTCCGGGGACATGTGAATATGCAAAAACGGCAGCGCCTCCTGCAGGCGCAGGACTTTCGCCGTCAGCTCCTTATTATACTTTGGCAGCATGGCGACGAATTCGTTAACCGACGCGGCCAGCACGCCAATTAACGCGGTAAGTACGATCAGCATCACCACGACCACGATGGTAATGGCTACCGGACGTCTGATACCGCGGCGAATAAACCAGGTGACCAGCGGATTCAGGACAATGGCGAAGAACAATGCCAGTAATAGCTGCACGATGATATCTGCCGCGGCGTGGATACCGGCGAGGATAACCACCAGTGACGCCAGTTTGAGCAGAATATGCATGCCCGTTTTATCGGGCTGAGGGGTTGTCATTCACTCTTCCTTTCTATGATTTTCATTAAGTGTAGCGTCTGGCTTGCTGCCAGGAATCCTAATCTGGCTGCTGATTTATAACGTGCGGCGTGGTAGAAATGAAACACTGTTGTAAAAATCTGGTGGAACCCGATGCCCGAAACCGTCGCTGAACCGGCGCTTAATGGATTGCGCCTCAATCTGCGGATTGTCTCTGTCGTTATCTTTAACTTTGCCAGCTACCTGACCATAGGCCTGCCGCTGGCGGTATTGCCCGGCTATGTTCATGATGTAATGGGGTATAGCGCCTTCTGGGCCGGGCTGGTGATTAGCCTGCAGTATTTTGCTACGCTGCTCAGCCGCCCTCACGCCGGGCGCTATGCCGATCTGCTGGGCCCGAAAAAAATCGTTGTTTTTGGCCTGTGCGGCTGCTTTCTGAGCGGACTGTGCTATCTGCTGGCGGCGTTCTGCGGCGACTGGCCCGTGGTTAGCCTGGCGCTGTTGTGTCTGGGGCGCATTATTCTCGGCATCGGGCAGAGCTTTGCGGGCACCGGCTCAACGCTGTGGGGCGTAGGGGTAGTCGGTTCGCTGCATATCGGGCGGGTTATTTCCTGGAACGGGATTGTGACCTACGGGGCGATGGCGATGGGCGCGCCGCTCGGGGTGCTCTGTTACTCGCTGATTGGCCTGCACGGTCTGGCGTTGACGATTATGGTGGTTGCGCTGGTGGCGGTGCTGTGCGCGTTGCCGCGGGCGGCGGTAAAAGCGGGTAAGGGTAAAGCGATGTCGTTTCGCGCGGTGCTGGGGCGCGTCTGGCTCTACGGCATGGCGCTGGCCCTCGCATCGGCGGGTTTCGGCGTTATCGCCACCTTTATCACCCTGTTTTATGATGCCAAAGGCTGGGACGGCGCGGCCTTCGCCCTGACGCTGTTTAGCTGCGCCTTTGTCGGCACTCGCCTGCTGTTTCCCAACGGAATTAATCGCCTCGGTGGGCTGAACGTGGCGATGATCTGTTTTGTCGTCGAGATTATCGGGCTGCTGTTAGTGGGCCTGGCGGAGACGCCGCTGATGGCGAAAATCGGTACTTTCTTTGCCGGAGCCGGTTTTTCGCTGGTGTTCCCGGCGCTTGGCGTGGTGGCGGTGAAGGCGGTGCCGCAGCACAACCAGGGGTCGGCGCTGGCAACCTATACGGTATTTATGGATCTCTCGCTGGGGATCACCGGCCCGCTGGCCGGGCTGCTGATGGCGTGGGCGGGAATTTCATCGATCTATCTGGCGACGGCGGGGCTGGTCGCGGTAGCGCTGCTGCTGGGATGGCGATTAAAAAAACGGCCCCCGGTCAATGAACCGGAGGCCGCGGCGTCAGGCCAGTAGTTACTGGATGACGAGGGTGTTGATAATGTTTTCCGCTTCGGTCTGAGCCTGCTGCTGGTTGTCCGCTGGCAGCGTGATCTGCAGCGTCAGCAGTTTGTCATCAACCTTGCCGAGAAGCACGGAAGACCAGGCAGTCTGGCCCTTAGCGGAGATGATGGTGTCCAGCTGTTGCAGGGTGTGGCCTTTGAGCTCAATGGATTTATTGCTCACGACCTGCAGCTGCGGGTCGCGGCTGCGCTGCTGCTCTTCCAGGCGCTGGCTCATCACCGCCAGCTCTTCGTTGGTATTGTCGCCAATAATCACGATCACCGCTTTTTGTCCGGTGGCATCAGAGTAGACGTGCATATTGTTGGCCTGGGTGCCCAGCTTGCCGCTCTGGTCGGTCATACCGGCAGGCAGGGAGAAGCTCAGTTTGCCATCCAGCAGACTAATAGGTTGCCCGCTGGCGTTGCTTTCCGCAGCAGCCCCGGCAGTCGGCGTTTTGGTATCGCTGTTATCACAGGCAGCAAGCCCCATAACCAGCAGGCCAATACCGACATATTTAACCAAATTGCGCATTGACATCTTCCTTTCGATAAACGGCCATTAACGGCTCATTCGCTTATCTTATCACATCGTTTCGCGAGTACTCTTAACCTGGCTGCAATGCGGATAAATCAGATTTATCTGCCAGTTTTTTCAGCAGCATATTCAACAACATGCCGTACATCGGCAGGAAGAATACGATGCTAATCAGCACTTTGAAGCAATAATCGACGATGGCGATTTCCCCCCAGTGCGCTGCCATAAACGGGTCCGGGCTGCGCCAGAAGGCAATAAAGAAGAAGGCCAGCGTATCGCTGATGTTACCGAAAAGGGTGGATGCCGTGGGCGCCAGCCACCAGCGGCGGCTCTGACGCAGGCGGTTAAAGACGTGGACGTCAAGGATTTGCCCCAGCGCGTAGGCCATAAAGCTGGCGGCGGCGATACGAGCGACAAACAGGTTAAAGCTGGTTAAGGCGGCAAAGCCCTGCCACTCGCCCATGTAGAACAGCGCGGAAACCCCGTAGGAGATCAGCAGCGCCGGGATCATCACCGCGAGGATAATGCGTCGCGCCAGCGGAGCGCCGAAAATGCGTACCGTCAGATCGGTGGCGAGGAAAATAAACGGAAAGCTGAACGCGCCCCAGGTGGTATGAAAACCAAAGATGGAGATTGGTAGCTGCACCAGATAGTTACTGGAAGTGATGACCAGCAGATGGAAAAGCGATAGCCAGATCAGCGCTTTTTTACGCTGTACGGTAGTAAACGGACTCATATTGTGACCTTTTTATGCCCGTTATTCTTCAAGCTGCAGATGCGTTAACTTTCCTCGCTCATCCCAGTCACTTACTGATGTAAGCTCCTGGAAATTCGCTGCGTCGTCGCCTTTCTGCAACTCGAATGATTTAGGGCCAGAGAGTTGGGGTGAGGGAACCCAATAAAAACGGCTGCATGATACTGCGTTGCGTGCGTAATGCAATGGTTGTTTTTCGCGCAAACGTTAACCTGGCTTGCGTACTGGCGAACTGGGGGTAAACTAAGGCCGTTTTGTTAATGTGAGATGAAAATGAGCGAACTTTTCTCCAGCCCTGACCATACGCTTGATGCACAGGGGCTTCGTTGCCCGGAACCGGTGATGATGGTGCGCAAGACCGTGCGTACGATGCCGGTGGGCGAGACGCTGCTAATCGTGGCCGACGATCCGGCGACCACCCGCGATATTCCCGGTTTCTGCCGCTTTATGGAGCATGAGCTACTGGCGCAGGAAACCGAGGCGCTGCCGTACCGCTATCTGATTCGTAAAAGCCACTGAGCCAGGCCTCCCCGGATCGCGGCTGACGCCTTATCCGGGCTACAAAAAACAGACCGCACTAACCTGTAGCCCGGACAAGGCGCGTCAAGCGCCGCCCCAGGGGAAAGCATGCAAAGTTCGCAGCCAGTGATTTCCCGGATGGCGGCTAACGCCTTATCCGCGCTACAAAAAACCAGACCGCACTCATCCGTGGCCCGGGCAAGGCGCGTCAAGCGCCGCCCCCGGGGAAAGTATGCAGAGTTCGCAGCCAGTGATTTCCCGGATGGCGGCTAACGCCTTATTCGGGCTACAAAAAACCAGACCGCACTCATCCGTAGCCCGGGCAAGGCGCGTCAAGCGCCGCCCCCGGGGCTTGCCCTCATTTTTTACGCAGCAACCGCAGCGCGTTAGCGGTGACCAGCACCGTCGCCCCGGTATCAGCCAGCACCGCCAGCCACAGGCCGGTCAGGCCGAGCAAGGTGGTGACGAGGAAAATGCCCTTCAGACCCAAAGCAATGGCGATGTTCTGCCGGATATTGGCGTGGGTGGCGCGCGCCAGCGAAATCATCTGCGCCAGCCCGGTCAGGCGGTTATGGGTCAATGCCGCATCGGCGGTCTCCAGAGCAACGTCGGTGCCGCTGCCCATCGCGATACCTATCGTCGCCGCTTTCATCGCCGGCGCATCGTTGATACCGTCGCCGACCATGGCCAGCGGCGACTGGGCATTAAGCGCTATCACCGCCTGCACTTTGTCCGCGGGCAGCAGCCCGGCGCGGAACGCCAGTCCCAGCTCGTTAGCGATAGCCGCCGCCGCACGTGGATTATCGCCGGTCAGTATCACTCCCTGAACGCCCAACTGATGGAGCTCATCCACCGCCTGACGGGCATCATCGCGAAGCGTATCGCGCAGCGCCAGAATCCCCAGCAGCGTCTTATCGCGCATTACCAGCACCACGGTTTGCCCGGCGCTCTCCAGCTGCTGAATAGGTTCATCGTACTGCGGATCGCGAGTTTTACCGGCGGCGCAAATCAGCACCTGGCGTCCTTCAACCTGAGCCTCAATGCCGGATCCGGCCAGCGCGCGCTGATCGCTTGCCGACGGAATGACCAGCCGGCGCTGTTCTGCCTCACGCACGATAGCCTGGGCTAACGGGTGGCTGGAGCCTTGCTCCACGGCGGCCGCGAGCGCCAGCAGATCGTTTTCGCTGATGTCTGCGGTCGCCATCACCGCAGTGACGCGCGGCTGGCCGATGGTCAGGGTACCGGTTTTATCAAACGCCACCTGGCGCACGCGGCCGAGCTGCTCCAGCGCCGCGCCGCCTTTAATCAGCGCGCCGCGTCGTGCCGCTACCGCCAGCCCGGAGGTAATTGCCGCCGGGGTGGAGATCACCAGCGCGCACGGACAGCCAATCAGCAGCAGCGTTAAGCCTTTATAGATCCACGGCAGCCAGGCGCCCGCAAACAGCAGCGGCGGAACAATGGCCACCAGCAGGGCGACGACCATAATCGCCGGGGTATAGATGCGGCTAAAGCGATCGATAAAGCGTTCAATCGGCGCGCGGCGCTCCTCCGCTTCTTCAATCAGCTTAAGAATACGATCGATAGCGCTGTCGCCCGGTTCGGAGATCACCGTCAGCTGTACCAGACGATCGACGCTGGTGGCGCCGGCCGCTACGCGTTCCCCGGCGTTACGCTCTACCGGTACGGATTCACCGGTCAAAGCGCTCTCATCGAAGCTGGCGAAGGGGGAGAGTAGCTGGCCATCGGCAGGGAGGCGGCCTCCGGCGGCGACTTCAATCACGTCGCCGGGGCGCAGGTCGCGCTGGGCTACGGTTTCACGCACGCCATCGCGCACGCGGATTGCCGTGTCGGGCTTCAGCGCCATCAATGCGCTGACGCCTTGCCGCGCGCGGCTGGCAGCCCATCCCTCAAGACGTTCGCCGATTAAAAACAGTAGCAGGACCATCGCCGCTTCGGCGGTGGCGCCGATAAACAGCGCGCCGATGGCTGCGACGCTCATCAGGGTTTCAATGGCGAACCAGCTTCCGCTTCTGATCAGGCGTATCGCTTGCCGGGCGACCGGCCACAGGCCGACCAGCGTGGTTGCGATGAAGGCGATTTCGCCCAGAGGCGGGCTGAACTGCTCCAGCCCCCAGCTTAGTCCCATCATGATGACCAGCGTGATGAGCGGCAGATTCTCGCGCAGCCACGAGGTGGACTCTTCTGCCCGTGGCGCGTTTTCATCACGCAGCTGATAGCCCGCGGCGCGCACGGCGCTTTCGATTCGCGGACCAACATCGCCCTCGGCGTTGACCAGCAGCTTTTCGGTGGCGAACAGTACCTGCACCTGGCTGACCCCCGGTACCTGGCGAACGGCGGTTTCGACCTTGCGCGCGCAGGCTGCGCAATCCATGCCTTCTACCAGCCAACTAAAGCGTGCGTGCCTCAGAGCCTCGTTTTCCTCGGTGGTTTCGCTGCTGCAGGCGTGGTCCGCGCAGCAGCTTTCCGCCGGCTGCGCGGCAGGGGTAAATTTTAACGATGAGAAGTGTGGGACTTTTTTATCCTGCGATTCTGGAGCCGACATGGGACCCTCCGGGTAATGATAATTTTCTCATTACCCGCAGGATACACTCTGGAGTCGACTCCAGAGTCAAGCGCTTAATTACAAATAAAGCGCGCGGACGATCAGGAAGTGCCCGGCGAAGTAAAATGCCGAGGAGATCGCGTTGTCAGCGCGGAAGCGGCGGCGATAATGGCTGATCAGCCAGACCGCGTTGCCGAGCAGCAGGAATGCCGCGCCAGCGAAGCCGGACAGGGCGGTATCCGTCGGGCGGGCGAACCACAGCTCCCCGGCCAGCCAGACCATCACCAGCGTCATCGCGATAAAGGTAAACACCGGCATCCGCATCTCTTCCAGACGCGTCCAGATAATCGCCAGCAGCAGCGCGCCGAGGATCAGCAGCACCAGCGGCAGCGGCCAGAAGAAAGATAGCGTCAGCTGGCTGGCAAACCAGATGGTGTAGAGCAGATGCGAGAGAAAGAATGCCCCCACGGCGTACATTACCCGCTGCCGCGGCAGCAGGGTCAGCGCGTCGCCGACCAGCGAGGCGCAAAGCCCCGCCAGCACCAGATAGCTGATGGCGTTAAACATCGGCGCTTGCCAGGCCAGTAACAGAAGCAGGATCAGCGTGACGGGTTTAAACACCCAGCGACGCCAGGCTGGCCCACGATAAGACGCATCGACGTAAAGCCATGCGGAGAAACAGACAGCAATAAATGACCAAAGCATAGTAAGTCCCTGTATCTGTTATCATTACGTAAGTGATTGTACTTACAGTACTGAATCTCAGTGTAGTGGTTTGCAGAGGAAGATGACAATGATAATCAAGCCACAGTATGCTTATTCCTGATAATTCCTGGGGGCAAGGTGAATGAGTAAAGTTCCGCTGTTTTTTATGGTTGCCGTTGCCATCATTGCGGTTGCCGCGTCGTATCGCTATGTGCAGCAGCGTCGGGAAAAAATGGATAACGATGCCGCGCCGCTGTTGCAAAAACGGGTGGTGGTGAGCAATAAGCGGGAGAAGGTGATTAACGATCGCCGTTCGCGCCAGCAGACGGTGACGCCTGCCGGCAGCGAAATGCGTTATGAAGCAAGCTTCAGGCCGGAAAGCGGCGGGCTGGAAGTGGTTTTTCGTCTGCAGGCGCCGCAGTATCATGCGCTAAGCGTCGGCGATAAGGGCGTACTGAGCTATAAAGGTTCGCGGTTTATGGGTTTTACGCCCGAGCCCTGAACCTTTTATTCGGCCTTATTTCTTCTTCAGGGTCGCCTTGAGCTTTTTCTGCCAGGCGACCAGTTCGAACACGCCGAAGATGAAAATACGAATTTGCTCGAAGCGCCCCAGCGGCGGCATCTCTTTCGTCTGCGTCGCCTTGAGCAGCGTGAGCTGCAGGCCGTGCATCAGAATCATAAAGATCAGCGCCACGTTAACAAAGATATTGAGCGGCTTTGGGAACGGTTGGAACAGATTCAGCAATAAAAACGCCCACACGCACAGCATCAGCAAGCGGCCAAAGTTAATCAGCATGGTTTTCTCCTTGTGCCTCACGTTGATAGAGACGGTAGGCGACCTGTCCGGCCACTTTCTCACGGTACGGATGCCAATTTACAGGCACCGGCGGTAACCCGTTTTCAACTTCACTTTCAATGTAGATGAGCGCTTCATCGCTAAGCCAGCCGTTGTTTTCCAGCAGCTTTAGCGTCTCTTCAAGCAGCCCTTTGCGAAACGGGGGATCGACAAACACGATGTGATGCGGCGTGCCCGCCTGAGCAAGAAACGCTAAGGTATTGGTATTCACGACTTTGCCGTTGCTGGCTTTGAGAGTCGCCAGATTTTTTTGCAACTGCTGCGCGACGCCGCGTTCCATTTCCAGCAGCGTGGCGTTAGCCGCGTAGCGGGAGAGGGCTTCAAGGCCCAGCGCGCCGCTGCCGGCGAAGCAATCGAGGCAGCTCGCGTCAACGATCGACGGCGCCAGCCAGTTAAATAGCGTTTCGCGCACCCGGTCGGTGGTCGGGCGCAGACCCGGGCTCTCCGGCACCGGTAATTTACGGCCTCGCCATTGCCCGCCGATAATACGGATCTGACCGCTGCCTGCGTGGTTTGGTTTCTTCATTTCTTTGCTCAAGTCTCAACTTCCGGGCTGCTATTCTAACGATCGCCAGCGGTTGACGAAACCTTAATCCGGGGGCGGTGATGCGAGTTAAGTTAAGTGGTAGACTATCCGACTAATTTCATCATTTTTCAGCTTCCGCTATCAACAGGCCGAAGCTGTGCCATGAATTAACAGCGAGGAGTGTAGTCGCAAATGGCGAAAGACAAAAAACGTGGCTTCTTTTCCTGGCTGGGCTTTGGTCAAAAAGAACAGGCGCAGGAAACCGACGCAGAACAAAAAGTAGAAGCTCAGCAAGAGGTTGAAGAACAGGCTCCGGAAAGCGAAACGCCTGCGGCTGCGCCGGAAACGGTCGACGCGCCGGCGACGGAGCACCAGGATGCCGAAGCCTTTGCCGCCGAGGTGGTCGAGGTGACCGGGCAGGTTGTGGAGAGCGAACAGCCGCAGGCGGTTGTCGACTCCCCGGCGGTTGAGACGATTGCAGAACCGCCTGTGGTTGATGAAATTGTCGCTGAGCCTGTAGTTGAAGAAGCTATCGCCGAGCCGGTAGTGGCTGAAGCTATAGTTGAGCTGACGCCGGAAGAGGTGATTGCCGAACCGGAAGCTGTCGTTGTTGAAAAGGGTGAAGAAGCTGTCATTGAAGAGCCGGAAATCGTTGAGCCGGTAGAAGAAGCCGAAATCACCGACGAAGAGCTGGAAGCGCAGGCGCTGGCTGCAGCCGATGCGGCGGAAAACGCCGTGGAAGTGGTGCCGGACGAAACCGTGGTGACGCCGTTAGAGCAGGAAAAACCCACCAAAGAAGGGTTCTTCGCTCGCCTCAAACGCAGCCTGATAAAAACCAAGCAGAACCTCGGTTCCGGATTTATCAGTCTGTTCCGCGGCAAGAAAATCGACGATGATCTGTTTGAAGAGCTGGAAGAGCAGCTGCTGATTGCCGATGTTGGCGTGGAAACCACCCGTAAGATCATCACTAATCTTACCAACGACGCCAGCCGCAAGCAGTTGCGCGACGCCGAGGCGCTGTACGGCCTGCTTAAAGAAGAGATGGGCGATATTCTGGCGAAGGTGGACGAGCCGCTGAACGTAGAAGGCAAGGCGCCATTTGTAATTCTGATGGTTGGCGTCAACGGCGTCGGTAAAACCACCACCATCGGCAAGCTGGCGCGTCAGTTTGAGCAGCAGGGAAAATCGGTGATGCTGGCCGCGGGCGATACCTTCCGCGCGGCGGCGGTAGAGCAGCTTCAGGTGTGGGGTCAACGCAACAATATTCCGGTGATTGCCCAGCATACCGGCGCGGATTCGGCATCGGTTATTTTCGATGCCATCCAGGCGGCGAAGGCGCGCAACATTGACGTCCTGATTGCCGATACTGCGGGTCGTCTGCAGAATAAATCGCACCTGATGGAAGAACTGAAGAAGATTGTCCGCGTCATGAAAAAACTGGATGTCGATGCGCCGCATGAGGTCATGCTGACCATTGACGCCAGCACCGGGCAAAACGCGATTAGCCAGGCCAAACTGTTCCATGAGGCGGTTGGACTGACCGGTATCACTTTGACTAAGCTGGATGGTACCGCCAAGGGCGGGGTTATCTTCTCGGTTGCCGATCAGTTCGGTATTCCGATTCGCTACATCGGTGTTGGCGAACGTATTGAAGATCTGCGTCCGTTTAATGCGGGCGACTTTATTGAGGCACTTTTTGCCCGAGAGGATTAAAAATGATTCGCTTTGAACAAGTCAGCAAAGCCTATCTCGGTGGGAGACAAGCGCTGCAGGGGGTGACTTTTCACCTGCAGGCGGGTGAGATGGCGTTTCTGACCGGCCATTCCGGCGCGGGGAAAAGTACCCTGCTGAAGCTTATCTGCGGTATCGAGCGGCCCAGCGCCGGCAAAATCCTTTTCGGCGGCCATGACATTAGCCGCCTGAAGAGCCGCGAAGTGCCGTTTTTGCGCCGTCAGATTGGCATGATTTTCCAGGACCACCATCTGCTGATGGACCGTACCGTTTACGATAATGTGGCGATCCCGCTGATTATCGCCGGCGCCAGCGGCGATGACATTCGCCGTCGCGTGTCGGCGGCGCTGGATAAAGTCGGGCTGCTGGACAAAGCGAAAAACCTGCCGATTCAGCTTTCAGGCGGGGAACAACAGCGCGTGGGTATCGCCCGCGCGGTGGTCAACAAACCAGCGGTCCTGCTGGCGGATGAACCGACCGGTAACCTCGACGAAGCGCTGTCGGAAGGGATCTTACGTCTGTTTGAAGAGTTTAACCGCGTTGGGGTGACGGTGCTGATGGCGACGCATGATCTGGGGCTTATCTCCAGTCGTCCGTATCGCGTTCTGTCCCTCAGCGAGGGGCATATGCATGGAGGCCATATCGGTGAATAAGCGCGAGGCAATGAACCACATTCGCCGGTTCGGCAATCGATTCGATCGTTTCCGCAATGCGGGCGGAGCGGGCGGCAGCGGTGGACGCAATACGTCGAAGCGGCCTAAGGCGGCGCCGAATCCGGCTTCCCGCAAGAGCAACGTGTTCAATGAACAGGTGCGCTATGCCTGGCATGGCGCGGTGCAGGATCTGAAAAGCACGCCGCTGGCGACGTTCCTGACGGTGATGGTTATCGCCATTTCGTTGACCCTGCCAAGCGTGTGCTACATGGTCTACAAAAACGTCAGCACCGCGGCGTCGCAGTATTATCCCACGCCGCAAATCACCGTCTATCTGGAGAAAACGCTGGATGACGATGCCGCTGCGCGGGTAGTCGGTCAACTGCAGGCGGAGCAGGGCGTCGAGAAGGTCAACTATCTGTCGCGCGATGAAGCCCTTGGCGAATTCCGCAACTGGTCAGGCTTCGGCGGCGCGCTGGATATGCTGGAAGAGAACCCGCTGCCGGCGGTGGCGATCGTCGTGCCGAAAATTGATTTCCAGAGTGTCGAAGCGCTGAACACGCTGCGCGACCGCGTGAGTCATGTTCAGGGCGTTGATGAAGTCCGAATGGATGATAGCTGGTTTGCGCGCCTCTCGTCGCTGACCGGGCTGGTCGGACGCGTGTCGGCGATGATCGGCGTACTGATGGTGGCGGCGGTGTTCCTGGTGATCGGTAACAGCGTGCGTCTGAGCATTTTCGCCCGCCGCGATACCATAAACGTGCAGAAACTGATTGGCGCAACCGACGGCTTTATTCTGCGTCCTTTTCTTTACGGCGGTGCGCTGCTGGGGTTCTCCGGCGCGTTTCTGTCGCTGATCCTGTCGGAAATTATGGTCATGCGCCTTTCGTCGGCGGTCACCGAAGTGGCGAAAGTCTTCGGCACGCAGTTTGAACTCAGCGGCTTAGGCTTTGATGAGTGCCTGCTGATGCTGATTGTTTGCTCAATGATTGGCTGGGTCGCCGCCTGGCTGGCAACCGTACAACATTTACGTCACTTTACTCCCGAGTAGTAAAAATCTGGTATAATCTTTCCCTGCACTGAATATCTCTCTGCAGGGAAAGAGTCCCTGTCGACGCTTCCCTAAACTTCATAACCATGTCACATTTTGTGCGTAATCTATTCACATCGTTGCATGGAACTTGTGGATAAAATCACTGTCTGATACTAATGTGAGTGATATTCTCGTTGCTCATCAATGCTGGCATGTTTGTTGCTCCGCTGTGAGGACAGAATGGTGCCAGAAGATATCGATTGAGAGGATTTGAATGACCAAAGATATGCAAACTTTAGCCTTAGCCCCCGTTGGTAACCTGGAATCGTACATCCGGGCTGCTAACACTTGGCCGATGTTGTCGGCTGATGAAGAGCGGGAGCTTGCTGAAAAGCTGCATTACCAGGGCGATCTGGAAGCAGCGAAAAAGCTGATCCTGTCTCACCTGCGCTTTGTTGTTCATATTGCTCGTAACTACTCGGGTTATGGCCTACCGCAGGCGGATCTGATTCAGGAAGGCAACATCGGCCTGATGAAAGCCGTGCGCCGTTTTAACCCGGAAGTGGGCGTGCGTCTGGTTTCCTTCGCCGTGCACTGGATCAAAGCGGAGATTCATGAATACGTTCTGCGTAACTGGCGTATTGTGAAGGTCGCGACCACGAAAGCGCAGCGTAAGCTGTTCTTTAACCTGCGTAAAACTAAGCAGCGTCTGGGCTGGTTCAACCAGGACGAAGTCGAAATGGTAGCTCGCGAGCTGGGCGTATCGAGCAAAGACGTGCGTGAGATGGAGTCACGTATGGCGGCGCAGGATATGACCTTCGACATGTCGTCGGATGATGAATCCGATAGCCAGCCGATGGCGCCGGTGCTCTATCTGCAGGATAAAACGTCTAACTTTGCCGACGGCATTGAAGACGACAACTGGGAAGAGCAGGCGGCGAATAAGCTGACTGACGCGATGCAGGGTCTTGACGAACGTAGCCAGGATATCATCCGCGCCCGCTGGCTGGACGAAGACAATAAGTCCACGCTGCAGGAGCTGGCGGATCGCTACGGCGTATCGGCCGAGCGAGTACGGCAGCTGGAAAAGAACGCCATGAAAAAACTGCGCGCCGCTATCGAAGCCTAATCTGCGCGCCAGTCCCGCGATAACGCCCCACATTACGTTGGGGCGTTTTGTTTTTCTGCCTCCGTCAGCGCCTGCGGGCAGTGCCTGTTCAGACACTCAAGCAGCACGTTGAACGCTGGCTCCATCTGCGTTTCCGGCTGCGAAGCAAACCCCATCAACAGTCCTTTCTTCCGCTGCGCCGTCAGGTAATAGCGCGACAGCGGACGCACTAAAATATTGCGCGCGTTGGCATCGCGGGCAATCGCCACGTCATCTGCCTCATCCGGCAAATTCAGAATCAGATGCAGTCCGGCATTGTCGCTGAAGTCCGACAGCGCATGCGCTCCGCAGTGCCGCTGAATCAGTTCGGTCAAAAAGACGCGACGGCGGCTGTAGAGCAGGCGCATACGACGAATGTGCGCCGAGTAATGACCGGCATTGATAAATTCCGCCAGCGCCAGCTGGATAAGCGAATGGCCGCCGCGGTAGAGCTCGGCATGGGCGTTTTTGAGTTCAGCCGCAAGCGGTCGAGGCAGCACGACGTAGCCCAGCCGCAGCCCCGGGTAGAGCGTTTTACTGAACGTGCCGACGTAGACCACCGGCGCTTCGGGGACTAAGCCCTGTAGCGCCGGGATCGGCTGGCCGGAAAAGCGAAACTCGCTGTCGTAATCATCTTCCACAATCCAGCTGCCGTGCTGATGGGCTAGGGTGAGCAGGCGCTGTCGGCGTTCAAGGCTCATTACCGCGCCGAGGGGATACTGATGGGATGGCGTAACGAAGATCAGCCGCGGCGCTTCGGCTACGCTTTCGGGCGGGCACAGGCCGCTGGCATCCACCACAATCGGCTCAGCCCGCACTTCATTCATCGCCAACACGTGGCGAATGCCCCAGTAGGAAGGCTCCTCCACCCAGGCGAGATCGCCGCGGTCGCACAGCATGCGGGTGATCAGGTCGATGGCCTGGTGGATCCCTTCAGTAATAAGAATTTGATCTGCCTGACACAGAACGCCGCGCGCTACTCTCAGATAGTCCACCAACGCGTGCTGCAGCTCGGCGGTACCGCCGTTACAGCTATAGCTGAGCTGTTCGGGTTTTGGACGGCGGCTGATGCGTGCCTGAATTTTACTGAACAGCGGGTGGGGAAATGCATTGACGTCCGGTACGCCGGGGATAAACGCCCCCCACTGACGCGGGCTGGCGCTGATGTGCCCCAGCAGGTGTTGGCCGCGACGGGAAAGAGTCCCGCTGGGGGGCTGCGCGGGATGGCTTTCGTTGGCGCTGCTGGCGGGAAGAAACATATCGGGCAGCGTTTTCGCCACGAAAGTGCCGCTGCCGCGACGGGACACAACGTACCCCTCAGCCAGGAGTTGTTCGTAAACTGTTAAAATTGTGTTGCGAGACATTCCTAGTTCCCCCGCCAGATCCCGCGACGGCGGCAGTCGGCTATGGGGCGGGAGAGAACCATCCAGAATGGCGTGGCGAATCGCCTTGTAAAGGCGCTTGTGCAGGAGCGGATCGGTTTCTTTCTGCAATCTGACCAGCACCAGGTCTGCGATAAGCGAACGCAATTGGATCCCTCAGATAATCTAAATTGGTACTCGATTATAGGGCCAAATCCTGTGTAAATAAACGACATAGTTTCGGATTTGTTGCGATAACGTGACACACATGACAGGAGATTCCCGGTGAAAAGTTCAGAACTGAATCAGCGTCGCCAGCAGGCGACTCCACGCGGCGTAGGGGTGATGTGCAGCTACTTTGTTGAGAAAGCGGAGAACGCTACGCTGTGGGATATTGAAGGGAATGAGGTGATCGATTTCGCCGCCGGCATCGCGGTGCTGAATACCGGCCATCGCCACCCAAAAATCGTTGCCGCCGTTGAACAGCAGCTGCAGGCCTTTACCCACACGGCTTACCAGATTGTCCCGTACGAAAGCTATGTCACGCTGGCCGAGCGGATTAACGAACTGGCGCCGATTGACGGTCCGGCGAAAACCGCCTTTTTTACCACGGGGGCAGAAGCGGTTGAAAACGCGGTGAAAATCGCGCGCGCTTATACCGGCCGTCCGGGGTTGATTACCTTCGGCGGCGGCTTCCACGGTCGTACGTTTATGACCATGGCGCTGACCGGCAAAGTGGCGCCTTACAAGATTGGTTTCGGCCCGTTCCCGGGCTCGGTTTATCACGCCGTCTACCCTAACGCCGCCCATGGCATTACCACCGCCGACGCGATGAAGAGCCTGGAGCGCATTTTCAAAGCGGATATCGCGGCCGATCAGGTGGCGGCGATTGTGCTGGAGCCGATTCAGGGGGAAGGCGGCTTTAACGTTGCCCCGCCTGAGTTTATGCAGGCGCTGCGCGCGCTGTGCGATACCCACGGCATTCTGCTGATTGCCGATGAAGTACAAACCGGCTTTGCGCGCACCGGTAAGCTATTTGCGATGCAGCACTATGATGTGAAGCCTGACCTGATGACGATGGCCAAAAGCCTGGCCGGCGGTTTCCCGCTCTCCGGCGTGGTAGGTCGCGCCGAGGTGATGGATGCGCCTGCGCCGGGCGGCCTGGGCGGCACCTATGCCGGTAACCCGCTGGCGGTCGCGGCGGCGCACGCGGTGCTGGACGTGATTGAAGAAGAACAGCTGTGCCAGCGCGCTGAGCGCTTAGGCAGCCATCTGAAAGAGGTGTTGAATCAGGCGCGTCAAAGCTGCCCGGCCATTGCTGACGTTCGCGGTCAGGGCTCGATGGTGGCGGTGGAGTTTAACGATCCGCAAACCGGGGAGCCGTCGGCGGAGATCACCCGTCAAATCCAGCAACAAGCCCAGGAGAACGGCCTGCTGCTGCTGAGCTGCGGCGTCTATGGCAACGTCATTCGCTTCCTCTATCCGTTAACGATTCCGGATGCGCAGTTTACGAAAGCGCTGGATATTCTGGCCCGCGTGCTGAAGCGCTAACTTTTCGCCCGGTCAGGCTGCGGCGGCACGGAAGCCGAACAGAAACAGGAGGCCGCAGACTGGTTATTCATGCTCAGCGTGAGTGGTTTATCACCCTGATATCACCTTTTTTCCGGCAGCGCACGCTGCCGGAATAAAACGGAAAATATTATGTCTGACAACTCCACCTTTTCTTCGGTTCTGACGAGCCGGGAGCGTACCGCTGTACCTGCAAAATCCCTGAGTTTCATTGAAGGCGTGTCGATGATCGTCGGCACCAATATCGGCGCTGGGGTGCTATCCATCGCCTATGCCTCCAGCAAAGCGGGCTTTCTGCCGCTGCTGTTTTGGCTGATTGTGGTCGGTAGTCTGACGACCATTACCATGCTCTACGTAGCGGAGTCGACGCTGCGCACGCGCAAGCATCTGCAGCTTAGCGGCCTGTCGCAGCGCTACGTTGGCCGCTTTGGCGCGCTGATGATGTTCCTCTCTGTTTGCGTCAACAGCGTCGGCGCGCTGACGGCCTATATGACCGGCAGCGGTAAATTATTGCATTCGTTATTCGGTATCTCGCCGGCTCTCGGCAGCGCGCTGTTTTTTATTCCGGCGGCCGGGGTACTTTATCTTGGCCTGAAGGCGATTGGCCGGGGCGAGAAATTTATCAGTATCGGCATGGTCGTCATGATAACCATACTTGTCGCCGCGACGTTGCTGAAAGAGACCGCCAGCGTCGGCTATTTGCTGGATGGTAACTGGCTGTATATGGTGCCGGTATTTAACGTTGTCGCGTTCTGCTTCTCCGCGCAGTATATCGTGCCGGAAATGGCGCGCGGTTTCGCTGATAAACCGGAGAAACTGCCGAAGGCCATTATGGTGGGAATGTTATTAACCTTTTGCCTGCTGGCGCTGGTCCCGCTCTCGGTGATTGCATTAAGCGGGCTGGATAATATTTCTGATGTGGCGACCATTTCCTGGGGACGTGCGCTCGGCGAGTGGGCCTTCTTCTCGGCAAACCTTTTTGCGCTCTGCGCGATGCTGACCTCCTATTGGGGGCTGGGCGGCAGCTTCCTGACCAATATCTTCGATCAGTTTCGCCTTGGAAACGACGAGCAGCCGTTGAAACGCTTTAAGGTGCTGTTAGTGGTCGCCGTACCGCCTTTCATTCTGGCCTACAGTGGGATGGTATCCTTCGTGAATGCGCTCTATTTTGCCGGGGTATTTAGCGGGGTGATTTTATCTATCATGCCGATCCTGATCCTTAAAGGCTCGCGCAGGCAGGGTGATATCAATCCCGGTTGGACCTGCCCGGCGCTGATTACGCATCCTTTAATCCAGATCTTCATCGTATTGCTCTATCTTTGCAGCGCCGCCTACGCCATTGCTTCCGCCTTTGGCTACCTGCCTGCGGGCTGGTAGTACCGTCGCTCATGCCACCGCGTTCGGTTTATTCCGGCGCGGGTTTTTATTTGTCACTTATCTGTTACATACTCCGCAATTTTATCGTTTCCAATTCTCCTGAATGACGGTATGTTTAGCATAGTGTGCTGCAAAAGCGCAGGCGGCAGACCCTAATCTAACTATCATATGCTTTACTTATGTGTCTAATTAGAACAATGCGCTAATAAACAACATCACAACAAATGCAAAAACCATAATAATGGGGAGCCTCAGGATGAATATGAAGGGTAAAGCGTTACTGGCAGGATGTATTGCCTTAATCATGAGCGGTGCGGCAATGGCCGAGGATATCAAAGTGGCCGTTGTTGGCGCGATGTCCGGTCCGGTAGCGCAGTACGGCGACCAGGAGTTCACTGGCGCAGAGCAGGCTATTGCGGATATCAACGCTAAAGGCGGTATCAAAGGCAATAAGCTGCAGATGGTAAAGTACGATGACGCCTGTGACCCGAAACAAGCGGTTGCCGTCGCCAACAAAGTGATTAACGACGGTATCAAATACGTTATCGGCCACCTGTGCTCTTCTTCCACCCAGCCGGCGTCTGATATCTATGAAGATGAAGGCGTGCTGATGATCACCCCGGCGGCCACCGCGCCGGAGCTGACAGCTCGCGGCTATCACCTGATTCTGCGCACTACCGGCCTGGACTCCGACCAGGGGCCAACCGCCGCCAAATATATTCTGGAAAGCGTGAAACCACAGCGTATCGCGATTGTTCACGATAAGCAGCAGTACGGCGAAGGCCTGGCCCGTGCTGTACAGGATAATCTGAAGAAGGGTGGCGCCAACGTGGTGTTCTTTGATGGCATCACCGCCGGCGAGAAAGACTTCTCCACCCTGGTGGCGCGCCTGAAAAAAGAGAATATCGACTTCGTTTACTACGGCGGCTATCACCCGGAGATGGGGCAGATCCTGCGTCAGTCTCGCGCCGCTGGCCTGAAAACGCAGTTTATGGGGCCGGAAGGTGTCGCCAACGTGTCGCTGTCTAATATCGCGGGCGCTTCTGCGGAAGGTATGCTGGTCACCAAGCCGAAAAACTACGACCAGGTTCCGGCGAACAAACCGATTGTGGATGCGATCAAGGCGAAGAAACAGGATCCGAGCGGCGCGTTCGTGTGGACCACCTATGCCGCGCTGCAGTCGCTGGAAGCGGGCCTGAATCAGTCTGACGATCCGGCTGAAATCGCGAAATACCTGAAAGGGGCAACGGTTGAGACCGTGATGGGGCCGCTCTCCTGGAACGAGAAGGGCGACCTGAAAGGCTTCGAATTCGGTGTGTTTACCTGGCATGCCAATGGTACAGCGACCGACGCCAAATAATTTAACCTGCGCCTTTCGCGCCGCAGATGCGTTGTCTGCGCCCCTCAACCCCGGTCACTTACTGATGTAAGCTCCCGGGGATTTCGGGTCTTGACGCCTTTCTGCAACGCGAAATGCTGGGTTAAATCAGTTGATCCTTGCCTCTTCGCATAGGCGAGGAGAAAGGTAAAAGCAAAAAGGCAACGTAAGTTGCCTTTTTTAGTCGGTAGGCCGGGTAAGGCGTTACGCCGCAACCCGGGGAATGCACCGGGGTTGATGCATTGGTGCGGTTTCTTCCCGGGTCGCGCTGCGCTTACCCGGGCTACAGGCTGGTGCGGTCTGGTTTTTTGTCGCCCGGGTAAGGCGTTCGGCCGCAATCCGGGAATGTTCAGCCTTCTTTCGTCTATTTACTGATTTTTTACCCAACCGCCCGTTTGCGCGCTAAAACCCAGCGCCTGCATAAACGCCGCCATCACGCCGCGGTCTTCCACGCCGGCATCCGCAATCCGCCAACTGGTGATTTCTGGATTATCCTTTAGCGCTTCTTCCACTAAATATTGCCCGACGCCGCGACGGCGGGTCACTTCACGCACGCACAGCGCGCTGAGTTCGCCCTCAACGCCATTCAGCGTAATACGTACCGCTCCCAGCAGACGCTCGTTGAAGCGGGCGGCGTAAATACGATGGCTCTCATCTATCGCCAGTGCCGCGAGATCCTGCGACGGCCAGATTTTCCCTAAGTCGATACGATCCTGATCGCTGAAGTGTTGTAAACGAATAATGGTCAATTTCATGCTCGGTGAGTCCAGTTAAAACGGATGCGTCAGTGTATCCAAATTCCCCGCCAGGCGGAGCGCCGTTTTTTGCCTGGTCATCAGGGGATTCGTTTTCCTGGAAGGTACAGGGTAGAGCAATTCATCATGGATCGAAAAATAAGCAGAATTTTAACCTGATATATAGCGTTTTATTCCGCCTTATGTATCGTTATTTTATGCTGTTTGCTGGACTTTTTTTGTTTATCTTCCCGTAAATACAGAATATTATCTTTGCTTAATCGCCTGAAAAATAGAGAATTTACTCTGGATTCAGGCAAAAAACCTCGCTAAACCATTAAAGATAATGGTAAAAGTAGCGTTGTTTAAGAAAAGCACAGAATGCTTTTTAACCATAAAAATACAAAATATTTACACCACATCACGAACGGGGTTCTGCAGCATGAAAAGGAACGCGAAAACGGTTATCGCGGGGTTAGTCGCACTGGCGATGTCCCAGGCGGCTTTTGCCAAAGATATTAAGGTCGCCGTTGTTGGCGCGATGTCTGGCCCGGTAGCCCAGTGGGGCGATATGGAATTTAACGGCGCGCGCCAGGCAATCAAAGACATTAACGCTCAGGGCGGCATTAAGGGCGATAAGCTGGTCGGCGTAGAGTACGATGATGCCTGTGACCCGAAACAGGCCGTTGCGGTGGCGAACAAAATCGTCAATGACGGCATCCAGTATGTTATCGGCCACCTCTGCTCTTCTTCCACTCAGCCGGCATCCGATATCTATGAAGATGAAGGCATTTTGATGATCTCGCCGGGAGCGACTAACCCGGAGCTGACTCAGCGCGGTTATCAGTACATCATGCGTACTGCGGGTCTGGACTCCTCGCAGGGACCGACCGCCGCTAAATACATCATGGAAAACGTCAAACCGCAGCGTATTGCTATCATTCATGATAAACAGCAGTACGGCGAAGGCCTGGCGCGCTCTGTTCAGGAAAGCCTGAAAAAAGGCGGCGCGAATATCGTCTTCTTCGACGGCATCACCGCTGGCGAAAAAGACTTCTCCGCGCTGCTGGCGCGCCTGAAAAAAGAGAATATCGACTTCGTTTACTACGGCGGCTACTACCCGGAAATGGGTCAGATGCTGCGCCAGGCGCGTTCCGTAGGGCTGAAAACCGTGTTTATGGGCCCGGAAGGCGTGGGTAACGCGTCGCTGTCCAACATCGCGGGCGATGCGGCGGAAGGCATGCTGGTCACGATGCCAAAACGCTATGACCAGGACCCGGCTAACAGCGCTATCGTTGACGCGCTCAAAGCGGAGAAGAAGGACCCGAGCGGTCCGTATGTCTGGATCACCTACGCCGCCGTACAGTCACTGGCGCAGGCGATGGACCGGGCCGGAAGCCAGGAGCCGCTGGATTTAATCAAAGATCTGAAAGCTCACGGCGCGAAAACCGTGATTGGGCCGCTGAATTGGGACGAAAAAGGCGATTTGAAGGGATTTGAGTTTGGTGTCTTCCAGTGGCACGCGGATGGGTCATCCACCCTCGCGAAATAAGCCATAAGACAAGTTATCCCACCGCCCGTGCAAAGCGGGCGGGTTGAAAAAGGTTACCTTATGTCCGAGCAGTTTCTCTATTTTTTGCAGCAGATGTTTAACGGCGTCACGCTGGGAAGCACCTATGCGCTGATTGCCATCGGCTATACCATGGTGTACGGCATTATCGGCATGATCAACTTCGCCCACGGCGAGGTGTATATGATTGGCAGCTACGTCTCCTTCATGATCATTGCCGCCCTGATGATGATGGGTATTGATACCAGCTGGCTGCTGGTTGCTGCCGGATTCGTCGGCGCTATCGTGATTGCCAGCGCCTACGGCTGGAGTATCGAGCGCGTGGCCTACCGGCCGGTTCGCAGCTCAAAACGCCTGATTGCGCTGATCTCCGCCATCGGGATGTCGATCTTCCTGCAAAACTACGTCAGTCTGACGGAAGGCTCGCGCGATGTCGCGCTGCCAAGCCTGTTTAACGGCCAGTGGACGGTGGGCAGTAGCGACAACTTCTCCGCGACCATTACCACCATGCAGCTGGTGATCTGGATGGTGACGTTTATCGCCATGCTGGCGCTAACGCTGTTTATTCGCTATTCCCGCATGGGGCGCGCCTGCCGCGCCTGCGCTGAAGATCTGAAAATGGCCAGCCTGCTCGGGATTAACACCGACCGCGTGATTGCGCTGACCTTTGTGATCGGCGCGGCAATGGCGGCGGTTGCCGGCGTTCTGCTCGGACAGTTTTACGGCGTTATCAACCCCTACATCGGCTTTATGGCCGGGATGAAGGCCTTCACCGCTGCGGTTCTGGGCGGCATCGGCAGCATTCCTGGCGCGATGATCGGCGGGCTGATCCTCGGTATTGCCGAAGCGCTCTCTTCTGCCTATCTCAGCACGGAATATAAAGACGTGGTCTCCTTCGCGCTGCTGATCCTGGTTCTGCTGGTGATGCCTACCGGCATCCTGGGCCGTCCGGAGGTAGAAAAAGTATGAAACCGATGCATTTTGCGATGGCGCTGCTGTCGGCAGTTATGTTCTTTATCCTGGCGGGCGTCTTTATGGGCGTGCAGCTGGAGCTTGACGGCACGAAGCTGGTGGTGGATACCGCCGCCGATATCCGCTGGCAGTGGATCTTTATCGGAACCGCAGTGGTTTTCTTCTTCCAGCTGCTGCGTCCCATTTTTCAGAAAACCATGAAGAACGTCTCCGGGCCGAAGTTTATTCTGCCGGCTATCGACGGTTCGACGGTAAAACAGAAGCTATTCCTGATCGCCCTGCTGGTTATCGCCGTGGCGTGGCCATTTATGGTGTCGCGCGGGACGGTGGATATCGCCACGCTGACGATGATCTATATCATCCTCGGCCTGGGTCTTAACGTGGTGGTGGGGCTTTCCGGCCTGTTGGTGCTGGGCTACGGCGGCTTTTATGCCATCGGCGCCTATACCTTTGCGCTGCTGAACCACTATTACGGCCTGGGGTTCTGGACCTGCCTGCCGCTGGCGGGGCTGGTTTCGGCGGCGGCGGGCTTCCTGCTTGGCTTCCCGGTCCTGCGTCTGCGCGGCGACTATCTGGCGATTGTCACGCTCGGCTTCGGCGAAATCGTGCGCATCCTGCTGCTTAACAACACCGAAATAACCGGCGGTCCGAACGGCATTAGCCAGATCCCAAAACCGACGCTCTTCGGCCTTGAATTTAGCCGCAGCGCCCGTGAAGGCGGCTGGGATACGTTCAGCAACTTCTTTGGCGTGAAGTACGACCCCTCCGATCGCGTCATTTTCCTCTACCTGGTCGCTCTGCTGCTGGTGGTGTTAAGTCTGTTCGTGATTAACCGTCTGCTGCGTATGCCGCTGGGCCGCGCGTGGGAAGCGCTGCGCGAAGATGAAATCGCCTGTCGCTCGCTGGGCCTCAGCCCGACGCGCATCAAGCTGACCGCTTTTACCATCAGCGCCGCGTTTGCCGGTTTTGCCGGCACCCTGTTCGCCGCCCGTCAGGGCTTCGTCAGCCCGGAATCCTTCACCTTCGCCGAGTCGGCCTTTGTGCTGGCGATTGTGGTTCTCGGCGGTATGGGCTCCCAGTTTGCGGTGATCCTGGCGGCGGTTCTGCTGGTGGTCTCGCGCGAGCTGATGCGTGATTTCAATGAGTACAGCATGCTGATGCTGGGCGCGCTGATGGTTCTGATGATGATCTGGCGTCCGCAGGGCCTTCTGCCGATGACGCGTCCGCAGCTGAAGCTGAAAAACGGTCAGGCAAAAGGAGAGCAGGCATGAGTCAGCCATTATTATCCGTAAACGGCCTGATGATGCGTTTTGGCGGTCTGCTGGCGGTTAACAACGTGTCGCTGGAGCTGCGGGAACGGGAAATTGTCTCGCTTATCGGCCCGAACGGCGCGGGCAAAACCACCGTTTTTAACTGTCTGACCGGTTTCTACAAGCCCACTGGCGGCACTATTATGCTGCGTGACCAGCATCTGGAAGGGCTGCCGGGACAGCAGATTGCCCGCATGGGCGTAGTGCGAACGTTCCAGCACGTGCGTCTGTTCCGCGAAATGACGGTGATTGAAAACCTGCTGGTGGCACAGCATCAGCAGCTGAAAACCGGGGTTTTCTCCGGCCTGCTGAAGACGCCATCTTTCCGCCGCGCCCAGAGCGAAGCGCTCGATCGCGCCGCGACCTGGCTTGAGCGTATTGGCCTGCTCGAACACGCCAACCGCCAGGCCAGTAACCTGGCCTACGGCGACCAGCGCCGTCTGGAGATCGCCCGCTGCATGGTGACCCAGCCGGAAATCCTGATGCTGGATGAGCCCGCAGCGGGGCTAAACCCGAAAGAGACCAAAGAGCTGGATGAGCTGATCGTCGAGCTGCGCAGCCATCACAACACCACCATCCTGCTGATTGAGCACGATATGAAGCTGGTGATGGGCATTTCCGACCGTATTTACGTGGTAAACCAGGGCACGCCGCTGGCCAACGGTACGCCGGAAGCGATCCGCAACAACCCGGACGTGATCCGCGCCTATTTAGGTGAAGCATAATGGTGGTGACGCATAAGATGGAAAAAGTGATGTTATCTTTTGACAACGTCAGCGCGCATTACGGCAAAATCCAGGCGCTGCACAACGTCAGTCTGCATATCAATCAGGGAGAAATTGTCACCCTGATTGGTGCCAACGGTGCGGGGAAAACCACGCTGCTGGGTACCCTGTGCGGCGACCCGCGCGCCTCCAGCGGCCGCGTGGTTTTCGACGGTAAAGATATTACCGACTGGCAGACGGCGAAAATCATGCGCGAAGCGGTGGCGATCGTGCCGGAAGGGCGCCGGGTCTTCTCGCGGATGACGGTGGAAGAGAACCTGGCGATGGGCGGTTTTTTTGCCGATCGCGACCAGTTTCAGACCCGTATTAAATGGGTGTATGAGCTGTTTCCGCGCCTGCATGAGCGCCGGGTTCAGCGGGCGGGCACCATGTCCGGCGGCGAGCAGCAGATGCTGGCCATCGGGCGCGCGCTGATGAGCCAGCCGCGCCTGCTGCTGCTGGATGAGCCTTCGCTCGGTCTGGCGCCGATTATCATTCAGCAAATCTTCGATACCATCGAACAGCTGCGCGAGCAGGGGATGACTATCTTCCTCGTCGAGCAGAACGCCAACCAGGCGCTGAAGCTGGCCGACCGCGGCTACGTGCTGGAAAACGGTCACGTGGTGCTGGAGGATACCGGTGACGCGCTGCTGGCGAATGAAGCGGTACGCAGCGCCTATCTGGGCGGGTAGTGTAATCAAGACGCCCGGCAGGAACGCCAGAACGGTATATTACAGAGGTTCGCTATTCACACCAAACGCCCGGCATCTGCCGGGCGTTTTACTTGACTCCTACAGCTCCAGAGAGCGTTTCCACAGCATAAAATCATACTGTTCGAGCGCATCCGCTTTGGTGCGCCAGGTTCCGCTGGCGGTAGCGATGATTTTCTCAAACAGGCCGTCGGCGATATCCGCCAGCGGCGTGCCTTCGATAATCGGCCCGCAGTCATAATCGATAATATCCGGCATCTTTTTTGCGAGCGCGGTGTTGGTTGAAACTTTGAGAACCGGAACGATAGGGTTCCCCGTCGGCGTACCCAACCCGGTTGAGAAGATCACCACGTTGCCCCCCGCCGCGACCAGGCCCGTTACCGCGTCCACATCGTTGCCCGGCGTGCAGACCAGCGAAAGGCCGCTTTCTCCCATCGGTTCGGCATAGTCGCATACCGCGCTAACTGGCGCTCTGCCGCCTTTTTTCGCCGCGCCGGCGGATTTTATCGCGTCAGTGATCAGCCCATCGGCAATGTTTCCCGGGCTGGGGTTATCGGCGATGGTGGTGCCGAAGAAGTTCGCGACATGCTCATAGTTTTTCATCAGCGACAAAAACTTCTCTTTCAGCTCCCGGGTCGCGCAGCGCTGAACGATATCCCCTTCCGCGCCGCACAGCTCGGGGAATTCCGCCAGCCCCGATGCGCCGCCGAGGGCGACGAGGCGGTCTGATACTTCGCCCATCGCCGGGTTTGCGCTGATCCCCGAGAACCCGTCAGAAGCGCCGCACTTCACGCCGATTTTGAGGTGGGAGAGCGGGACGTCCTGCCGCTCGGCGACGGGGGCTTCGCGGATCGCGTTATAAGTTTCGGTCAACGCATCCTGCATCATTTTCTCTTCGCTACTCCAGTCCTGCTGCCTGAAGTAAATAATCGGTTTGCTGAAGTTCGGGTTGCGCTTCGCCAGCGCGGCGTTGAAATCAACAATTCGCGCTTTTTCACAGCCGAGAGCAAAAACCGTCACGCCAAGAACGTTAGGATGATCGGAATAGGCGGCCAGCACGTCGCACATCGTCATGCTGTCCGAGGTGGCGCCGCCGCAGCCGGAATTAACGGTAATACAGCGAATACCGTCAAGATGCGGAAAGGGCAGATGTCGGGTATCGTTTAAAGCCCCTGCCGATGTCACCTGGCGAGCAAAATTTTTCAGGCCGTTATTGGCGTAGCCAAGGGCGTCGTTCAGCGCATCGGTGACGCGCTGAACGTTGCGGTTTTCACAGAATACCAGCGGAATGACCAGCCAGTAGTTTGCGGTGGCGACCCGGCCATCTTCACGCACGATTCCCTTAAACGTCCGCTGCTGCCAGGCGGAAACATCCGGCTGCTGCCAGTCATAGGGGGCGACATCGTCAAGCGTAACCGGGGCCGCGTAGTGTTTGATATTCTCCGTTGTGATGGCTTCGCCCCGGGTGATGGGGCGCGTCGCTTTCCCGACCGGTACGCCGTACAGCGAAACGATATCGCCGGGCGCAATATCCTCGGTGGCAAATTTATGTTTGGCTTTGACATCGCTACGCAGAACGTAGGCCTCATCGTTCCAGTGAACCCGCTGTTCTTTGCGTAAGTCCTGCAGCGCAACGATTAAGTTATCAGTAGGGTCAATCTTTAAGATGGTCTGCATGTTATTTATCCTTTGTTATAAGCGCATCAGGACTTAGTGATGGGTAACCGCAACGCCGTTTGTCGCTTTTCTGCCGGCAAGAGCGGCAATCAGCAGCGCACAGCAGACGGTAATCAGCGACAGTGCGACCAGGCCCGCCGAATCATTGCCGAAGAAGGTATCGACCTCAACGCGAATGAGCGGCGCCAGGAAGCTACAAAACGCGCCCATGGTGGTGCAAAAGCCGATACTGGCGGCCAGCGCCGAGCCTGACACAATCTGCGCCGGGAAAGTCCAGAAAATGGGTTGCACGGAGAGAAAGCCGATGGCCGACAGCGAGAGCGCGGCAATGGCGAGCACCGGGCCGGACCAGGCAGAAACAAACAGCCCCAGCGCCGCAGCCAGCATACAGATGACCGAAATCAGTACCCGGCGAGCCGGCATTTTGTCCGCCAGACGCGGAATGTAATAGACGCCGACGGCGGAGCAGGCCCACGGAATGGCGGCGACCAGCGACTCTTTAAAGCCGAGCGTGGAACCCATTAGCGAGGCGACTTGCGAAGGCAGGAAGAACATCAGTCCGTACACGCTGATCTGGATGGTGCCGTAGATCAGCGCCAGGTGCCAGACTTTAAGGCTTTTCAGCGCGGTACCAACGCTGCTGGTTTCCGTCTGCCGCTGCTCCTGCTGTAGCTGGGCAATCAGCGCCTTTTTCTCTTCTTCGTTCAGGAAGCGCGCTTTGGCCGGCGTATCGTCGAGCCAGAACCAGGCGAAGATCCCCATGATGACCGCCGGAATGCCTTCAATAAAGAACATCCAGAACCAGCCGGGTTTACCGAGGAAACCGTGCATTTCCAGCAGCGCGCCGGAGATGGGCGAGCCTAAGGTCAGCGCCAGCGGTACGCCGAGTACGAAGATACCGACGACGGATGCGCGAACTTTATTGGGAAAGTAGATGGAGGCCAGCAGCAGAATACCGGGATAAAAACCGGCTTCGCCTAATCCCAGTAGAAAACGCAGAACAATAAACTGGGTTTCCGTCTGCACCAGTCCGGTGAGGGCAGAGAGAACGCCCCACAGCGCAGTAGTGATGCTTAACCATTTCTGCGCGCCAATTTTATTCAGGATCAGGTTTGCGGGAATGCCAAATAGCGCATAGGCGGCGAAAAAGATCCCTGCCCCGAGGGCGAAGGCGGAATTGGAGAGCCCAATATCCACCTGCATCGCCTCTTTAGCGAATCCCACGTTCACCCTGTCGATAAAGGCGATGAAGTACAAAATAAACATCAGTGGCACCAGGCGCTTCCATGATTTCGTAATCGCGGAATTGAGGGCCGGATTGTCGTAAGCTGTGATGGTTTTCATAATACCTCCGCGTGGGGGTCAGGCATTAATTTCAATACCAGCACGGGAAAGTATCCGCAAAATACTTTCGGTCTGGCCGGTTGTGAGTGAGCTAAACGGTGGCGTGCAGCGGTCGGACTGAATAATTCCGCGCAGCTGTAGCGCTTTTTTAAATGTTGGAATGAACGGATCGTTAACCGCGTAAATATCCATTAACCCATCCACTTTTTGCTGATACCGCGAAATTTGCTGCAAATCGTTATCGTTAAATGCCTGCATCCAGTCGCGGAATATTTCAGGGCAAATATTGGATAACCCGCCGATACATCCATCGCCCCCCGCCAGGACATTGTGCGCGAAGTTATTGTCATAACCGGCATAGACTTCAAAATACGGTAGTTCAGATTTTACCTGGCGAATCACCTGCGACGTGTGATTGGTATCCGGAATGGTGTCTTTAATACCGACAATGTTTGGGAACTCTCTGGCGAGTCGTAAACAGACCTCTGGCGAGACGCAATAGCCGGTACGTTCCGGGAAGTTATAAATAAATATTTTGGCGGCGGTGCGGCGAGCTATCTGGCTATAAAATGTATAAATGCCTTCATCAGTCAGGCGGAAGTACCACGGGCTGATAATCATGACGCCATCCAGTCCGCACTCATCTGCATAGTTAGCCAGCTCTACGCACTCGTCAATATCCATGCGGCTGGTACCCGCATAGGCCTTTATTCCCTCGCGCGGGAACTCTGCCGCCATTTGAATTACCTGACGGGATGTTTTCATATCCAGCGAGAAAAACTCACCGGTACTGCCCATGACGACAAATCCCGATACGCTGCTTTTAATGAAATCATACAGGCGAAAGTTGCCTTCAGGATCCAGCCTGCCCTGCTCATCAAAAACCGTTATTGCCGGGGTGATGTAATGACTTTGCATATTAAACCTCTTTGTTGTTCGTATATACAAACAGTGTTTGTATTTGCGATTAAGCATAAGTAAACACGCCATCGACGTGAAGTCAAATGGCGCCAAAGTCGTGCGGATAATTGATTAAATCAATGAATAGATGGGGAATTATGCAAAATAGTCGGGCGCCACGGTGGATCATTAAATATCGGTATTGTGTGGGCAATCACAATTCCGAAGGCGCCGTTGGCAAATAAATCAGTAATTTTTAATATCAGGCAGCTTATTCAGCACGCTTTCGATACGACCCTTGGCCTCTTTTAGCGCATGAATTACCTGCTGCGTTTTTTCATCGCTGGCGCGGAAAGAGGGCAATGAGACGCTGATCGCCGCCAGAATAATGCCTTTCTGCTGCAGGGGGACGGCGAAGCAGATGGTATCGTCGTTGATTTCCCGATCGTCCATGGCATAACCGTTGGCGGCAACCATATCCAGCTGCTGACGAAGCTGGGCCATATTCGTTACGCTGCGGGCGGTAACGGAAGGAAAACCCTGCGGATAGAGCTCCAGAATCTCTTCATCGCGGTGCTTATGCAGCAGCGCCTTGCCCAAGGCGGAGCAGATTGCCGGCAGGCGCGTCCCTACCTTAGAGACCAGCTGCACGGTTTGATCGCCCTGGACTTTATCAACATACAGTACCCAGGCGTCATCCAGAATGCCGAGCTGGCAAACTTCGTTGCATTCAGTGACCACCGCGTGCATTTCGCTATTGATCGTTTTCAGCCAGAACTCTTTTTCGACGGTGGCGCTGGCCAGAACCGCGCAGGAGATCCCCAGGGTGTAAATCCCGTTGCGATCGTCGTGACTGATATATTTGCGATACTGCAGTGATTTGAGGATCGGGAAAATGGTTCCCTTGGAAATATCCGTTTTGAGCGATAGCTCGGAAAGCGTCATTCCATCCGCGTTGGCTAAGGTTTCCAGAATGAGCAAAACGCGCTCGGTAGGTTTATGAAGCGTCTTCATATTTTTCCTTTTGACGGCTCGCCGTAGAGTGCTCTTTAACGCACTCTATTTAACTACAGATCCCCGTTTATCTGTAGTCTGCGCCGTCTCTCTTTTTCCCTTGCCATTTCCCTGCCACTTTTTTTTCACCGTTTCATCATGTTTTTGCCAATTTATTGTAATATTTTTGTAATGCAATAGTTATTTTTCTGTCATTCGAGCATGTCATGTTACCCCCGCGAACATAAAACGCGTGAAATCGCGCATCCGGAACAACAAGAGAGATAACCGATGATATCGTTACGACATACAGCTTTAGGACTGGCGCTCAGCCTGGCATTTGCCGGACAAGCCCTGGCGGTAACCACTATCCCGTTCTGGCACTCGATGGAAGGGGAGTTGGGGAAAGAAGTTGATTCACTGGCGCAACGTTTCAATGCAGCCAACCCGGACTATAAAATTGTCCCGGTGTATAAAGGCAACTATGAGCAGAGCCTGAGCGCAGGCATCGCCGCCTTCCGTACCGGCAACGCGCCGGCGCTATTACAGGTTTATGAAGTCGGCACCGCGACGATGATGGCCTCAAAGGCGATTAAGCCGGTTTATCAGGTGTTCAGCGATGCGGGCATTCAGTTTGACGAAACGCAGTTCGTTCCCACCGTTTCCGGTTATTACACTGATTCGAAAACCGGACACTTGCTCTCTCAACCGTTTAACAGCTCCACGCCGGTGTTGTACTACAACAAAGACGCCTTTAAAAAAGCCGGGTTAGATCCGGAACAGCCGCCGAAAACCTGGCAGGATCTGGCGGCGTATACCGCGAAGCTGAAGGCTGCCGGGATGAAATGCGGCTACGCCAGCGGCTGGCAGGGCTGGATCCAGATTGAAAACTTCAGCGCCTGGCACGGCCTGCCGGTGGCGACCAAAAACAACGGCTTCGACGGTACCGATGCGGTACTGGAGTTCAACAAGCCGGAGCAGGTCAAGCATATCGCTCTGCTCGAAGAACTGAATAAGAAAGGCGACTTCAGCTACTTCGGGCGTAAAGACGAATCCACCGAGAAGTTCTATAACGGCGACTGCGCCATTACCACCGCCTCTTCCGGCTCCCTCGCGGATATTCGCCAGTACGCGAAGTTCAACTATGGCGTAGGGATGATGCCGTACGACGCCGACGTGAAAGGCGTGCCGCAAAACGCCATTATCGGCGGGGCCAGCCTGTGGGTGATGCAGGGGAAAGACAAAGAAACCTATACCGGGGTCGCCAGATTCCTCGATTTCCTGACTAAACCGGAAAACGCGGCCGAATGGCACCAGAAAACTGGCTATCTGCCGATTACCACCGCTGCTTATAACCTGACCCGCGAACAGGGCTTCTATGATAAGAACCCCGGTGCCGATATCGCGACGCGCCAGATGCTGAACAAGCCGCCGCTGCCATTCACCAAAGGTCTGCGCCTGGGCAATATGCCGCAGATTCGCACCATCGTGGATGAAGAACTGGAAAGCGTATGGACCGGGAAGAAAACGCCTCAGCAGGCGCTGGACGCCGCGGTTGAGCGCGGTAATCAGCTGCTGCGCCGTTTCGAGCAGTCAACGAAGTCGTAATCTTTTAGCCCGTCCCTCATCCTCACCCTCTCCCGAAAGCGGAGAGGGACCGTTCGGAGCACTCCTCTTCCTTGCCTTTTGGGAGAGGGCCGGGATGAGGGGAAAACAACGCAGAGTTTAACTATGTCATCATCCCGTCCGGTGTTTAAATCCCGCTGGCTGCCCTATGTGCTGGTCGCGCCGCAGCTGGTTATCACCGTCGTATTCTTTATCTGGCCCGCTGGCGAAGCGCTGTGGTATTCGCTCCAGAGCGTCGATCCTTTTGGGCTCTCCAGCCAGTTTGTCGGCCTGGACAACTTTTTAGCCCTGTTCCACGACCCGTATTACCTGGACTCCTTCTGGACCACCATTAAGTTCAGTACGATGGTTACCGTCAGCGGTCTGCTGATCTCGCTGTTTTTCGCCGCGCTGGTCGATTATGTGGTGCGCGGCAGCCGCTTCTATCAAACGCTGATGCTCCTGCCCTATGCCGTTGCGCCCGCGGTGGCGGCGGTGCTGTGGATCTTCTTATTCAACCCAGGACGCGGGCTGATTACCCATCTTCTCGGCGAAATGGGCTACGACTGGAACCACGCGCAGAACAGCGGTCAGGCGATGTTCCTTGTGGTTTTCGCCTCGGTCTGGAAGCAAATTAGTTACAACTTCCTGTTCTTCTTTGCCGCGCTGCAATCGATTCCCCGCTCGCTGGTTGAAGCCGCCGCGATTGACGGCGCCGGGCCGGTTCGCCGCTTCTTCAGGCTGGCGCTACCGCTGATCGCCCCGGTGAGTTTCTTCCTGCTGGTAGTGAATCTGGTGTACGCCTTCTTTGATACCTTTCCGGTTATCGATGCCGCAACCGGCGGCGGGCCGGTGCAGGCGACGACGACGCTGATTTATAAGATCTACCGTGAAGGTTTCGCCGGGCTCGACCTGTCCGCTTCCGCCGCCCAGTCGGTGGTGCTGATGTTCCTCGTCATTATTCTGACGGTGGTGCAGTTCCGCTACGTTGAGAAAAAGGTGCGCTACCAATGATTGAAAACCGTCGCGGGCTGACGATTTTCAGCCACACGATGCTGATTTTAGGGATCGCGGTCATTCTGTTCCCGCTGTATGTCGCCTTTGTCGCGGCGACGCTGGACAGTAAAGCGGTCTTTGACACGCCGATGACGCTGATACCCGGCGGGCATCTTCTCGAAAACATGAAATTCATCTGGGTGAATGGCGTCGGGGCCAACAGCGCGCCGTTCTGGCTGATGATGCTCAACAGTTTCATCATGGCCTTTGGCATCACGGTGGGCAAAATTACGGTATCGATGCTCTCCGCTTTCGCCATCGTCTGGTTTCGTTTTCCGCTGCGCAACCTGTTCTTCTGGATGATCTTTATCACGCTGATGCTGCCGGTTGAGGTGCGCATTTTCCCGACCGTAGAAGTGATCGCCAATCTGAAAATGCTCGACAGCTATGCCGGACTCACGCTGCCGCTGATGGCCTCGGCGACCGCCACCTTCCTGTTTCGCCAGTTCTTTATGACCCTGCCGGACGAGCTTATCGAGGCCGCACGTATCGACGGCGCATCGCCGATGCGCTTTTTCCGCGACATCGTCCTGCCGCTGTCGAAAACCAACCTGGCGGCGCTGTTCGTCATCACCTTTATTTACGGCTGGAACCAGTATTTGTGGCCGCTGCTGATTATTACCGACGTGAATCTCGGCACCGCGGTCGCGGGCATCAAAGGGATGATCGCCATCGGCCAGGGCACCACGCAGTGGAATCAGGTGATGGCGGCGATGCTGCTCACGTTGATTCCTCCGGTAGTCATCGTTTTAGCCATGCAGCGCGCGTTCGTGCGTGGTTTAGTGGATAGTGAGAAATAAAATGGCAGGACTGAAGCTACAGGCAGTAACCAAAAGCTGGGATGGCAAAACCCAGGTGATCCAACCGCTGACGCTGGACGTTGCGGACGGCGAATTTATTGTGATGGTGGGCCCTTCAGGCTGCGGAAAATCAACCCTGCTGCGTATGGTGGCGGGTCTGGAGCGGGTTACCAGCGGCGATATCTGGATTGACCGCAAGCGTGTTACCGAAATGGAACCGAAAGATCGCGGCATCGCGATGGTGTTCCAGAACTACGCCCTCTACCCGCATATGAGCGTGGAAGAGAATATGGCGTGGGGTCTGAAAATTCGCGGTTTGGGCAAAGGATTAATTGCTGAGCGCGTCCAGGAGGCGGCGCGCATTCTGGAGCTGGACGGCCTGCTGAAACGCCGTCCGCGCGAACTCTCAGGCGGCCAGCGCCAACGCGTGGCGATGGGGCGGGCTATCGTACGCGATCCGGCGGTATTCCTGTTTGATGAGCCGCTATCCAACCTTGATGCCAAACTTCGCGTGCAGATGCGCCTTGAGCTGCAGCTGCTGCACCGTCGGCTGAAAACCACCTCGCTGTACGTGACTCACGATCAGGTGGAGGCGATGACCCTCGCCCAGCGGGTGATGGTAATGAATAAAGGCATCGCCGAGCAGATTGGTACGCCGGTCGAAGTCTATGAAAAACCGGCCAGCCGCTTTGTGGCGAGCTTTATCGGCAGCCCGGCAATGAACCTGCTGGAAGGGCGGGTCAGCGATGACGGCAGCCGCTTTGAGCTGGAGGGTGGAATGCTTTTACCTGTCAACAGCGAGCATCGCCGCTATGCCGGGCGTAAGATGACGCTGGGTATCCGCCCGGAACATTTTGCATTAAGCTCCGAAGCGGAAGGTGGCGTACCGTTGGTGATGGATACGCTGGAAATTTTAGGTGCCGATAACCTTGCCCACGGGCGCTGGGGCGCGCAAAAGCTGGTGGTCCGGCTGCCGCACCAGCAGCGTCCGCAGGCGGGCAGCACTCTGTGGCTGCATCTGCCGCAGGAAAGTCTGCACCTTTTTGATAGTGAAACAGGACAACGCGCATGAGTCACTGGCCTTATCCCCATATCGTCGCCCACCGCGGCGGCGGTAAACTGGCCCCGGAAAACACCCTGGCGGCCATCGATACCGGCGCTCGTTATGGCCATACGATGATTGAATTTGACGCTAAGTTATCGAAAGACGGGCACATTTTTTTACTGCACGATGACAATCTTGAACGCACCAGCAACGGCTGGGGCGTGGCGGGCGAGCTGGCGTGGAACGATCTGCTAAAAGTGGATGCCGGCAGCTGGTACAGCGGCAAATTCAAAGGCGAGCCGCTGCCGCTGCTGAGCGAAGTGGCCGATCGCTGCCGTCAGCACGGCATGATGGCCAATATCGAAATTAAACCGACCACCGGCACCGGCCTGGTGACCGGTAAAGCGGTGGCGCTGGCGGCGCGTGAGCTGTGGCAGGGAATGACGCCGCCGCTGCTCTCATCGTTTGAAATCGATGCGCTGGAAGCGGCGCAGGAAGCAGCGCCTGAACTACCGCGTGGGCTACTGCTGGATGAGTGGCGCAACGACTGGCGCGAACTCACCGCGCGTCTTGGCTGCGTCTCTATTCATCTCAACCACAAGCTGCTGGATGAAGCGCGAGTGGCAAACCTGAAGGCTGCGGGCCTGCATATTCTCGTCTATACCGTTAATAAACCGCAGCGTGCCGCCGAACTGCTGCGTTGGGGCGTTGACTGTATCTGCACCGATGCGATTGATATCATCGGCCCACGCTTTTCGGCATAACAGGCGGCAGGCGGCCTTACGGGGTCGTCTGGCGCTGCAGCATCCCACCGTTGTTGTTGGGTAGAGGCTGCTGCCGGTTCAGGTTGTTATTCTGCTGTACCCGCTGCCGATCGTTATTCAACTGCGTCTGAAGATGCTGCTGCTGCGTGCGCGACTGGCTCTGAATACCCTGCTTCAGATTGTTTTGCTGCTGCATTTGCTGGGTCTGCATCTGATTTTGCATCCGCTGCTGGCTGGGCACCACGTACCCCGGCTGATTGGGGTTATTGTCTATATTGATCGGCTGCGCCATGACGCTCAGCGGGACCAGTGCCGCCAGATATAACATTGCTTTCATTGTTCTCTCCTCACTTCGTGGGATCGCTTAAGTCTACTCCGTTTCCGGCGTAACAATGATCTTTTAGGACTTATCAGCCAGGCTTATACCCTAAATAATTCGAGTCGGAAGAAGGTGGCTCCCGATGAGCTTACTCAGGTAAGCGATGCGGGTGACGAGCGCGGACAGCGTAAGTGCGGCCTGAAGTATAACGGGTATCGACGGGGATAAAACACAATTCAGGAGTATGACAATGAGAAGAACAACGCTCTGGCGTCAGGTGGTCATCGCTGCGCTGCTGGCGGGCGGCAGTTTTACCGTCGCGGCAGATCCCGCCCCGCCTCCGGTCTCGTATGGTGTAGAGGAAGATGTTTTTCATCCGGTTCGCGCTCAGCAGGGGATGGTTGCCTCGGTGGATGCGCTGGCAACGAAGGTTGGCGTGGATATTTTACGTCAGGGCGGCAATGCGGTGGATGCTGCCGTGGCGGTGGGCTACGCGCTGGCGGTCACCCATCCTCAGGCCGGTAATATCGGCGGCGGCGGGTTTATGATGCTGCGAACCAAAGACGGTAATACCACGGCAATCGACTTCCGCGAGATGGCCCCTGAACAGGCCACCCGCGATATGTTTCTCGACGATCAGGGCAATCCGGACAGTAAGAAATCGCTGACCTCCCATCTGGCTTCCGGCATCCCGGGAACCGTGGCCGGCTTCTCCCTCGCGCTGGAGAAATACGGCACGATGCCGCTCAACAAAGTGATCCGTCCGGCAATTAAGCTGGCGGAAGAGGGCTTCACGGTCAACGATGCGCTGGCCGACGATCTGAAAACCTACGGCAGCGAAGTGATCCCCGACCATGCCAACAGCCGGGCTATTTTCTGGAAAAACGGCGAGCCGCTGAAAAAGGGCGATAAGCTGGTGCAAAAACAGCTGGGGAAAAGCCTGGAGCTGATTGCCGAGCTGGGGCCGGATGCCTTCTATAAAGGGGCGATCGCCGACCAGATTGCCGCGGAGATGAAGAATAACGGCGGACTAATCACCAAAGCGGATCTGGCGAATTACAACGCGGTTGAACGTACGCCGGTGAGCGGCGAGTATCGCGGCTATCAGGTGTTCTCCATGCCGCCCCCGTCGTCCGGGGGCATTCATATCGTGCAGATCCTGAATATCCTCGAAAACTTCGATATGCATAAGTACGGCTTCGGCAGCGCCGACGCCATGCAGGTGATGGCCGAAGCTGAAAAGCACGCCTATGCCGACCGTTCGGAATACCTTGGCGATCCGGACTTCGTCAAGGTGCCGTGGCAGGCGCTGACCAGCAAAGCCTACGCTAAATCGATTGCCGGGCAGATTGATGTCAATAAGGCGAAGCCGTCGAGCCAGATTCGCCCCGGTAAGCTGGCCCCCTATGAAAGCAACCAGACTACCCATTTCTCGGTGGTGGATAAGGACGGTAACGCCGTTGCGGTGACCTATACGCTGAACACCACCTTTGGCACCGGCATCGTGGCGGGGAACTCAGGCATTCTGCTGAACAATCAGATGGATGATTTCTCAGCTAAACCCGGCGTGCCGAACGTCTACGGGCTGGTGGGCGGCGACGCTAACGCCGTCGAGGCGAAAAAACGTCCGCTGTCATCGATGTCGCCAACGATTGTGGTGAAAGATGGCAAAACCTGGCTGGTGACCGGTAGCCCGGGCGGCAGCCGCATCATCACCACGGTACTGCAGATGGTGGTGAACACCATCGACTTTGGGATGAACGTCGCGGAAGCCACCAACGCCCCGCGCTTCCACCATCAATGGCTGCCGGACGAACTGCGGGTAGAGAAGGGGTTTAGCCCGGATACGCTGAAGCTGCTGGAGAGCAAAGGGCAGAAAGTGGCGGTGAAAGAGGCGATGGGCAGTACCCAGAGTATTATGGTTGGCCCGGATGGCACGCTGTACGGCGCATCCGATCCGCGTTCGCCGGATGATTTAACCGCAGGGTATTAGGTTTACCCTCACCCCGACCCTCTCCCTGCCGGGAGAGGGTTAGTTGAGCGTCACCCCTTCAGCCGCGCCATAAAGTAGGCATCGACATATTCGCCGTTGCGCAGGGCATACTTTCTCCCCGTCCCTTCAATTTCAAAGCCTAATTTCTGATATACCGCAACCGCGGGAGCGTTATCCACAAACACCGTCAACTCAATACGGTCAACGCGGAGCCAGTTGTCGCACATGTCGATCATGGTGCGAATCAGCTCACTGGCAACGCCGCGATTGTGCCATCGTGAATCCACGCAAATGCCGAAATCGGCGACGTGGCTCCGGCGCGGGCGCTGGATAACCTCAATGGCGAGGTGTCCCACGACCTGGTCATCTATGCTGGCGACCAACTGTTTGACGCCCGGTCGGTCGGTTAGTCGCTCGTGCCACATATGGCTGGAAGGATGAGGAACCTGTAGCGTATTGCGATATACCTCCGGCTGAGCATGGATCTGACGGATTGTGTCGTAATCTTTGGCTTCGGCATGGCGTATCACTATGTCGCTCATTCTTCATTTTCCTTGATGGGTTAATCGTCCTTCTAAACATCACTGACTTTAAAAGAGGGATCAACGACTATTTTTTGCAAAAAGAGGTGGACAAGTGCGAATGAGAATGATTATTATTGCTCTGCGTTCAGGGAGACCCTTGCGGAAAGCCTGAAAGCACGACATTGCTCACATTGCTTCCAGTATTACTTTAGCCAGCCGGGTGCTGGCTTTTTTTTTGCTTTTTTTCAGCCTGCGCCCGGATGTGGGTTACTGCGCCGCTTCGGCAGTATGCGCTTCCGCTCTCTCTTTCGTTTCTACCGCGGTATCTGTGATGAATCCCACCACGTTGTTCTTTTCCGCGACCGGCGGCAGCACTTCTGCCTGGCCGGAAAACACGCCGCCCTTTTTAATGGCCAGCGTACGGTAGGCCAGCGTTCCGGTGACGTTACCGTTTTTATCGATTTCAATGGTATCGCTACTGCACTGGCCGATGACGCAGCCGTCAATAACCAGTTCGCGGCAGGTAATGTTTCCCTCCAGCAGGCCGCCGGTCATGATCTTAATTTGGTTCTCTTTCGCGTCGATATCGCCGCTCACCGTGCCGTAGATATCGACATTACCCGCCGCAATAATGTTTCCTTCAAAGCGCATGCCGCTGGCGATGACCGTGGTATCCGGCTTCCTGGCCGCAGAGGTGACTTTGTCGTTGACCGGCGCGGGTACGCTGGCTGGCTGTGGCGTAACGTCGATAGTTTTATTCTTTTTAAACATATGGTTAACCCGATGGTATTGAAAATGAAAAACGAAGGATGACAGGGAGAAAGAACCAGATAACAAGGCCATGTACGTGGATTCGAAGCACCATGCCAGCAGGCCAAGCAGCCAGAAGAGAAGAGCGCTATTTATGGCTAAGTACTTGCTTTCCATGCGAATGAGATGGCTACTCCTTAGTCATCGTGGGTTGGAAAAGAGAAGGACGATGTGGCTTACTAACCGCCAGCGCGCTGGATAAAAAATGTTCTCTTCCTGAGGGTTTCTCTTATCCAGAAATTAGTCTGCGGGGTCAATCATTTTGAACGGTAAATTTAACATTTCAGAATATACCCCTCTGAATGTAGGGTTTAAGTTCGCTGCTGGCTTGCGCTATGGTTAATAGCAGCGATATTAACTAAGGACAGCGTTATGACTTTACACTGCGCATTTATTGGATTCGGCAAAAGTACCACCCGCTACCATCTTCCCTATGTTTTGCACCGAAAAGACCGCTGGCATGTGGCGCATATCTTCCGCCGCAGCGCCAGGCCGGAGGAGCAGGCGCCGCAGTATTCGCACATCCACTTCACCAGCGATCTCGATGAAGTGCTTAACGACCCGCAGGTCAAGCTGGTGATCGTGTGTACCCACGCGGACAGCCATTTTGACTATGCCAAACGGGCGCTGGAGGCGGGTAAAAATGTGCTGGTCGAAAAGCCTTTTACGCCGACTCTGGACGAGGCGAAGACGCTATTCGCGCTGGCGAAAAGCAAAGGGCTGACGGTCACTCCGTACCAGAACCGCCGCTTTGACTCCTGCTTTCTGACCACGAAGAAAGTCATTGAGAGCGGCAAACTGGGGGAGCTCGTCGAGATTGAAAACCATTTCGATAACTATCGCCCGATAGATGGTGGAAAGCCTGGCCTACCGCAGGATGGGACGTTCTATGGTCTGGGGGTCCATACCATGGACCAAATTATTGCTCTGTTTGGCCGCCCGGATCATGTGTCTTACGACATTCGTAGCCTGCGCAACCAGGCCAACCCGGACGATACTTTTGAGGCCCAGCTGTTCTACGGCAATCTGAAAGCGATTGTTAAATCCAGCCATCTGGTGAAGCTGCCCTACCCAAAATTCATCGTCCATGGTCATAAAGGGTCATTTATTAAATACGGTATCGACCAGCAGGAGACCAGCCTGAAGGCGAATATCATGCCCGGTGAGCCAGGATTCGGCGCGGACGATACGTTGGGCCTGCTGGAGTACGTCAATGAGGCAGGGGAAACCGTACGGGAAGAGGTTCCGCTTGAAACCGGCGACTATGGCCGCGTCTATGATTCGCTGTATGAAACCCTCGTTAACGGCCAGCCTAATTTCGTCAAGGAATCTGAGGTTCTCACGAATATCGAGATCCTTGAACGCGGCTTTGAGCAGCCGTCTCCCGCCACTATAACCCTTGCAGGATAAGCAACTCCGGCTCCTCTGTGCTTGTTCATATTTTTTGAACAGAGGAGTCAATTTTCACCCTCTATGATCGCCAGGGGATTGGGTCCACACTTATCCCATCGAAAACATACGGGGGTGCAACATGATCTACTTACGCAAAGCTAACGAACGCGGCCACGCTAACCACGGCTGGCTGGATTCCTGGCATACTTTCTCTTTTGCGAACTATTACGATCCTGACTTTATGGGCTTTTCGGCGCTGCGGGTTATCAACGATGACGTGATCGACGCAGGCCAGGGCTTCGGTACCCATCCGCATAAAGATATGGAAATTCTGACCTACGTGCTGGAAGGGGCCGTGGAGCATCAGGACAGCATGGGTAACAAAGAGCAGGTTCCGGCGGGTGAGTTTCAGATCATGAGCGCGGGTACCGGTATTCGTCACTCTGAGTACAACCCAAGCGCCACGGAAAAACTGCATCTGTACCAGATCTGGATTATGCCGGAAAAAAATGGCATCACTCCGCGCTACGAACAGCGCCGCTTTGATGCCGTTCAGGGCAAACAGCTGGTGCTGTCGCCGGATGCTCGCGAAGGCTCGCTGAAGGTGTACCAGGATATGGAACTGTACCGCTGGGCACTGCTGAAAGATGAGCAGTCGGTGCATCAGATTGCCGCCGAACGCCGGGTGTGGATCCAGGTGGTAAAAGGTGATGTGACGATTAACGGGACAAAAGCCACCACCAGCGATGGCCTGGCCATTTGGGACGAGCAGGCGATTTCCGTGCATGCTGACGGCGATAGCGAGATACTGCTGTTCGATCTGCCGCCAGTCTGATACGCATCATCCTTCAAGCCGCATTTTTGTTGGCTCTCCTCACTCACCCCGGTCGCGTACCCCTTGTACGCTTCCGGGGGTTCGTTGCGTTGCCGCCTCAATGCAACTTGAATGATTTTGCGTATCAACTCTAAATTAATCTGTTAGCCCTCTTTTCTCCGGGAAGGTTGGGCTTTGTCCGTGATAAACTGAGAAAATGTCTCCCGTTTATCACAGTCAGGACGATGAAAAAGAAAAGACCCGTACTTCAGGATGTAGCCGATCTTGTCGGCGTGACCAAAATGACGGTCAGTCGCTATTTACGTAACCCGGAACAGGTTTCCGAAGCGCTGCGTGGCAAGATTGCCGTTGCTCTCGATGAACTGGGTTATATTCCTAATCGCGCCCCTGATATCCTCTCTAATGCTACCAGCCGCGCCATTGGCGTGCTGCTGCCCTCGTTAACTAACCAGGTCTTCTCGGAAGTGCTGCGCGGTATTGAAAGCGTAACCGACTCTTTCGGCTATCAGACTATGCTGGCGCACTACGGCTATAAGCCGGAAATGGAAGAAAAACGCCTGGAATCGATGCTCTCCTGGAATATTGACGGCCTGATCCTTACCGAACGGACCCATACGCCGCGAACCCTGAAGATGATTGAAGTCGCGGGTATCCCGGTTGTGGAGCTGATGGACAGTCAGTCGCCGTGCCTCGATATCGCCGTCGGCTTTGATAACTTTGAAGCGGCCCGACAGATGACCGCGGCGATTATCAATCATGGTCACCGTCACGTTGCCTATCTTGGCGCACGTCTTGATGAACGTACTATCATCAAACAGAAGGGGTATGAGCAAGCGATGCTTGATGCCGGTATGACGCCCTACAGCGTGATGGTTGAGCAGTCTTCTTCTTATTCATCGGGAATTGAGCTAATGCGCCAGGCGCGTCGCGAATATCCGCAGCTTGACGGCATTTTCTGTACCAACGATGACCTTGCGGTCGGCGCAGCGTTTGAGTGCCAGCGGCTGGGGCTTAAAATCCCTGACGATATGGCGATTGCCGGTTTCCACGGCCACGATATTGGTCAGGTGATGGAGCCGCGTCTGGCCAGCGTGCTGACGCCGCGTGAGCGTATGGGACGGATTGGCGCTGAACGTCTGCTGGCGCGGATACGCGGTGAAGCGGTGACGCCTAAGATGTTAGATTTAGGTTTCACATTGTCACCGGGAGGATCTATTTAAACTGACAAATTTGAAGTAGATCACACATATTCACATCTGGCACGAATGGTTATTGCTTCTCCACTACTCCGGCATGACAATGTTACCGATAACAGTTACCCGTAACAATTAATCTGTACGCCAGTATTCCACGCCGTTAAACGCTGCCAGGCTGCGCGTATGTGTCCAGTGGGAGGAAGCTTTGAGCACGACTAACCATGATCACCACATCTATGTCCTGATGGGCGTTTCCGGCAGCGGGAAATCCGCTGTCGCCAGCGAAGTGGCGCATCAACTGCACGCCGCGTTTCTCGACGGCGACTTTCTTCATCCGCGCAGCAATATCAACAAGATGGCTTCCGGCGAACCGTTAAATGATGACGACCGCACCCCGTGGCTGCAGGCGCTGAACGATGCCGCCTTTGCTATGCAGCGCACCAATAAAGTATCGCTGATTGTCTGCTCCGCGTTGAAAAAGAGCTATCGCGACATCCTGCGTAAAGGTAACCCGAACCTCTCCTTTATCTATCTGAAAGGCGATTTTGCGGTTATCGAACAACGTCTGAAGGCGCGTAAAGGCCACTTCTTTAAGACTCAGATGCTGGTTACGCAGTTTGAGACGCTGCAGGAACCGGGCGCGGATGAAAGCGATGTGTTAATCGTCGATATCGACCAGTCATTGGAAGGCGTGGTCGCCAGCACCATTGAGGTGATCAACAAAGGCAGTAACTAGTGAGTACATTAACGCTTGTTTTGACAGCAGTCGGCTCCGTTTTGCTGCTGCTGTTTTTAGTCATGAAGGCGCGTATGCATGCCTTCGTGGCTTTGATGGTGGTTTCTATTGGAGCAGGGCTTTTTTCCGGAATGCCGTTAGATAAGATCGCGGCGACGATGGAAAAAGGCATGGGCGGCACGCTGGGTTTTCTGGCTATCGTCGTCGCGTTAGGGGCTATGTTTGGTAAGATCCTGCATGAAACCGGCGCGGTCGACCAGATTGCCGTTAAGATGCTGAGATCTTTCGGCCACAATCGCGCCCACTATGCCATAGGTCTGGCCGGGCTTATCTGCGCGCTGCCGCTGTTTTTTGAAGTGGCGATCGTGCTGCTGATCAGCGTGGCTTTCTCAATGGCGCGCCATACCGGCACCAACCTTGTGAAGCTGGTGATCCCGCTCTTTGCTGGCGTAGCCGCCGCGGCCGCGTTCCTGCTACCGGGGCCTGCGCCGATGCTGCTCGCCTCGCAGATGCATGCCGACTTTGGCTGGATGATCCTGATTGGCCTGTGCGCCGCTATCCCGGGGATGATTATTGCCGGGCCGCTGTGGGGTAACTTCATCAGCCGCTATGTTGAACTGCACATTCCGGACGATATTAGCGAGCCACACCTTGGCGAAGGCAAAATGCCGTCGTTCGGCTTCAGCCTGTCGCTGATTCTGCTGCCGCTGGTGCTGGTTGGCCTGAAAACCATCGCCGCGCGCTTTGTGCCGGAAGGTTCTACCGCTTACGAATGGTTTGAGTTTATCGGCCATCCGTTTACCGCGATTCTGGTGGCGTGCCTGGTGGCTATCTATGGTCTGGCGGTACGTCAGGGAATGGCTAAAGATCGGGTGATGGAGATTTGCGGTCATGCGCTCCAGCCTGCGGGCATCATCCTGCTGGTCATCGGTGCGGGCGGGGTGTTTAAACAGGTGCTGGTCGACTCCGGCGTAGGCCCTGCCCTCGGTGAAGCGTTAACCGGTATGGGCCTGCCGATTGCCATCACCTGCTTCGTGCTGGCGGCGGCGGTGCGTATTATTCAGGGTTCCGCGACCGTTGCCTGCCTGACGGCAGTCGGGCTGGTGATGCCGGTTATTGAACAGCTGCACTACAGCGGCGCGCAGATGGCGGCGCTCTCTATCTGTATCGCCGGCGGTTCTATCGTGGTCAGCCACGTTAACGACGCGGGCTTCTGGTTGTTCGGCAAGTTTACCGGCGCGACCGAAGCGCAAACGCTGAAAACCTGGACGATGATGGAAACCATCCTCGGCACCGTCGGGGCGATTGTTGGTATGATTGCGTTTACGCTGTTGAGCTAAATGCCAAAGTGATAACCCGGCGGAGCGAAGCGATGCCGGGTTAATTTCATGCTCGACTTATATCGAAAACCTTTAGCTTTAACCCTCTCCCGATCTGCCACTATCAGAAATACGATAAACGTCATATGGCTCACAAACCCACGCCACGCCTGGTTTTATCGGTCTTCTCTGCAAGAATAAAACAACCCAATTTCTGCTGTAATCCATAATCTTGATCAATAAAATAGCGGCGGAAAATATTCCCTTCTCAATCTAAATTCCCTGATAATTATTCGGGTATTCCGGGGTGCCAGTGACGGCGGCCGCCAGGCAAAATTAGCTGCGTTACTGATTGCCTGGCAATCATTGATTAATTTCACTTGCGACTTTAGCTGCATTTTGTAATGTGAAGGACTAACCAGTAGGAAACTGGCCTGGAACAAACAGCACACACCTCGCAGGAATACGTTATGAAAAATGTTGGTTTTATCGGCTGGCGCGGAATGGTCGGCTCTGTCCTCATGCAACGCATGGTAGAAGAGCGCGATTTTGACGCCATTCGCCCTGTTTTTTTCTCCACCTCCCAGTTGGGGCAGCCTGCTCCATCCTTTGGTGGCAGTACCGGTGGCACGCTTCAGGATGCATTCGATCTGGAAGCACTGAAGGCGCTGGACATTATTGTCACGTGTCAGGGCGGCGATTACACCAACGATATTTACCCGAAGCTGCGTGAAAGCGGCTGGCAGGGCTACTGGATTGACGCCGCCTCTTCGCTGCGCATGAAAGACGACGCCATCATTATTCTTGACCCGGTGAACCAGGATGTCATTACCGCAGGTCTGAACAACGGCGTTAAAACCTTTGTCGGCGGCAACTGTACCGTTAGCCTGATGCTGATGTCCCTCGGCGGCCTGTTTGCTCAGGATCTGGTTGAGTGGGTGAGCGTGGCGACTTACCAGGCGGCTTCCGGCGGCGGTGCGCGTCATATGCGCGAACTGCTGACCCAGATGGGCCAGCTGCACAGCCATGTTGCGGCTGAGCTGGCGGATCCGGCTTCCGCAATCCTGGAGATTGAACGCAAAGTCACCTCTTTGACCCGCAGCGGCGAACTGGCGGTGGATAACTTTGGCGTTCCTCTGGCGGGCAGCCTGATCCCATGGATCGACAAACAGCTGGATAACGGCCAGAGCCGTGAAGAGTGGAAAGGCCAGGCGGAGACTAACAAAATCCTCGCGACCGCCTCACCGATTCCGGTAGACGGCCTGTGCGTTCGCGTTGGCGCGCTGCGCTGCCATAGCCAGGCGTTTACCATCAAGCTGAAAAAAGATGTTTCTATTCCGACCGTTGAAGAACTGCTGGCCGCGCACAACCCGTGGGCCAAAGTGGTGCCGAACGATCGTGATATTACTATGCGTGAGCTGACCCCGGCTGCCGTCACCGGCACCCTGACCACCCCGGTGGGGCGCCTGCGTAAACTGAATATGGGGCCGGAGTATCTGTCGGCGTTCACCGTTGGTGACCAGCTACTGTGGGGGGCCGCCGAGCCGCTCCGCCGTATGCTAAGACAGCTGGCGTAGTCGTCACAAGATGAGAAAAGGGGTGTTGAAACACCCCTTTTTTTTGCGTAATACAAGGAGTAAACGCGAATGTTAGATTTTTCCCAACGGAGGTAACTCAGCCTTGGCTATGCTTTAAGTAAGGAGTCATGACGTCTCCTTACCTGAAGGTGGGACGGAGCAGGGGGACGCGTAACGTGCTGCGCCGTTCAGGTCAAAAAAAAGTCGCCAGATACAGGAAAGGGCGACACCTACAACAGGATGAAACCATGTCTAATCGTATCGATAAGGACGTGATTAATGCGCTTATCGCCGGCCATTTTGCGGATCCTTTTTCCGTGCTTGGCATGCATTACACCGACGCCGGGCTGGAAGTTCGTGCATTATTACCCGATGCCACCGAAGTGTGGGTCATTGAACCAAAAACCGGACGCAAAGTCGGCAAGCTGGAATGCCTCGACTCGCGCGGTTTCTTTAGCGGCGTTCTGCCGCGTCGTAAAAATCCTTTTCGTTATCAGTTGGCTGTCACCTGGCACGGGCAGCAGAATCTGATCGATGACCCGTACCGTTTTGGCCCGCTGCTGCAGGATCTGGATGTCTGGCTGCTGTCGGAAGGCACGCACCTGCGTCCGTATGAAACGTTGGGCGCGCATGCCGATACTATGGACGGCGTGGTCGGCACGCGTTTCTCGGTCTGGGCGCCTAACGCCCGTCGGGTGTCGGTCGTCGGCCAGTTTAACTACTGGGATGGTCGCCGCCACCCGATGCGCCTGCGTAAAGAGTCCGGCATCTGGGAGCTGTTCGTTCCCGGCGCGCTGAACGGCCAGCTGTATAAATTCGAGCTGATTGATGCCCACGGCAACCTGCGGGTGAAGTCCGACCCTTACGCCTTTGAAGCGCAGATGCGCCCGGATAGCGCCTCGCTCATCTGCGGGCTGCCGGAAAAGGTCCAGCAGCCGCCGGAGCGCAAGCTGGCTAACCAGTTTGATGCGCCAATCTCGATTTATGAGGTGCACCTCGGCTCCTGGCGTCGCCATACCGATAATAACTTCTGGCTGAGCTACCGCGAGCTTGCCGACCAACTGGTGCCTTATGCCAAATGGATGGGCTTCACCCATCTTGAACTACTACCGGTTAATGAGCATCCGTTTGACGGCAGCTGGGGCTATCAGCCAACCGGGCTATATGCGCCAACTCGTCGCTTCGGCACCCGGGAGGATTTCCTCTACTTTATCAACGCCGCGCACGCTGCGGGCCTGAACGTGATTCTGGACTGGGTACCCGGCCATTTTCCGGCGGATGATTTCGCGCTCGCCTCGTTTGACGGCACCTCGTTGTATGAACATAGCGACCCGCGCGAAGGCTACCACCAGGACTGGAACACCCTGATTTACAACTACGGTCGTCGCGAGGTCAGTAATTATCTGGTCGGCAATGCGCTGTACTGGATCGAACGCTTCGGCATTGACGCGCTGCGGGTTGATGCGGTGGCATCAATGATTTATCGCGACTATAGCCGCAAACAGGGCGAGTGGGTGCCGAACGAATTCGGCGGTCGGGAAAACCTTGAAGCCATTGAGTTTCTGCGCAATACCAACCGCGTGCTGGGCGAGCAGACGCCGGGCGCGGTGACGATGGCGGAAGAGTCGACCGATTTCCCCGGCGTGTCTCGTCCTTCCTCCACCGGCGGGCTCGGCTTCTGGTTCAAGTGGAACCTTGGCTGGATGCACGACACCCTCGACTATATGAAGCTGGACCCGGTGCATCGCCGACATCATCACGACAAGATGACCTTCGGTATGCTCTACAACTACACCGAAAACTTTGTCCTGCCGCTCTCTCATGATGAGGTCGTGCACGGCAAAAAATCGATACTCGACCGTATGCCGGGCGATGCCTGGCAGAAGTTCGCTAACCTGCGCGCGTACTACGGCTGGCTGTTTGCCTTCCCGGGTAAAAAGCTCCTGTTTATGGGCAATGAGTTTGCTCAAGGGCGAGAGTGGAACCACGATACAAGCCTCGACTGGCATCTGCTGGAAGGCGGCGATAACTGGCACCACGGCGTTCAGCGGCTGGTGCGCGACCTCAACCATACTTATCGCCACCATAAAGCGCTGCATGAACTGGATTTTGACCCCTACGGATTTGAATGGCTGGTGGTGGACGACCACGAGCGCTCGGTCTTTATCTTTGTTCGTCGCGACAGGGCGGGTAACGAAATTATCGTCGCCAGCAACTTCACGCCAGTGCCGCGCCATGAGTATCGCTTTGGCATCAACCAGCCTGGCCGCTGGCGTGAAGAGCTGAACACCGACTCTATGCACTACCACGGTAGCAATACCGGCAACGGCGGCGTCGTCGAGAGCGACCCGATCGCCAGCCACGGTCGTGAACACTCGCTCTCCATTACGCTGCCGCCGCTGGCGACGGTATGGCTGGTGCGGGAGGCGCAATGATCGCACTCACGGCAGGAAAGCCCGCGCCTTTAGGGGCCAGCTACGACGGTAAGGGCGTGAATTTCGCGCTCTTTTCCGCCCATGCGGAGCGGGTGGAACTCTGCGTGTTTGACGAGCAGGGCAATGAGCGGCGAGTCGACCTGCCCGCACGCAGCGGCGATATCTGGCACGGCTGGCTCGCCGATGTCGGGCCAGGTCTGCGCTACGGCTACCGCGTCCACGGCCCCTGGGACCCGGCGCAGGGGCACCGTTTCAATCCGGCAAAGCTGCTGCTCGATCCCTGCTGCCACCAGGTGGATGGCGGACTGCCTGACGACGAGCGACTTCACGGCGGCGATAGCGTTCCCGATAACCGCGATAGCGCGGCAATAGCGCCGAAGTCGCGGGTAATCGACCTCCATTATGACTGGCGCGGCGATAAGCCGCCGCGCACGCCGTGGGGCCAGACGGTGATTTATGAAGCCCACGTCAAGGGGCTGACCTGGCTGCATCCTGAGCTGCCGGAAGAGATCCGCGGCACCTACAAAGCGCTGGGTCATCCGGTGATGATCGAATACTTCCGCACGCTCGGCATTACTGCACTAGAGTTAATGCCGGTGGCGCAGTTCGCCAGCGAACCGCGTCTGCAGAGGATGGGGTTAAGCAACTATTGGGGCTACAACCCGCTGGCGATTTTTGCCCTCGATACGCGCTACGCCAGCGCGCCGGAGCAGGCGTTAAACGAATTTCGCGATGCGGTAAAAGCGCTGCACGCGGCAGGTATTGAAGTAATCCTTGACGTGGTGTTGAACCATAGCGCGGAGATAGACCTGGAAGGGCCGACCTTCTCCCTGCGCGGAATCGACAACCGTAGCTATTATTGGATCAGGGAAGACGGTGATTACCACAACTGGACCGGCTGCGGGAACACCCTCAACCTCAGCCATCCCGGGGTGGTGGAGTATGCGCGCCAGTGTCTGCGCTTTTGGGTCGATGAGTGCCACGTCGACGGTTTTCGTTTCGACCTCGCCTCGGTAATGGGGCGGACGCCGGAGTTTCGTCAGGATGCGCCGCTGTTTGAGGCCATTCGTAACGATCCGCGGCTGGCGGAAGTGAAGCTGATTGCCGAGCCCTGGGATATCGGTCCCGGGGGCTACCAGGTCGGTAACTTTCCGCCGTTGTTTGCTGAATGGAACGACCATTTCCGCGATACCGCACGTCGATTCTGGCTACAGCAGAACGTCTCGCTGGGCGACTTCGCGCTGCGTTTTGCCGCATCGAGCGACGTTTTCCAGCGTAACGGCAGAGCGCCGTCGGCGGCGATTAATCTGGTCACCGCGCACGATGGTTTCACCCTGCGCGACTGCGTTTGTTTCAATCAGAAACACAATGAGGCAAACGGGGAGGAGAATCGCGATGGGACTAACAATAACTACAGCAACAATCATGGTATAGAAGGATTAGAAGGGAGTCTTGCCGTCATTGAGCGGCGCCGTGCCAGCGTTCACGCTCTTCTGGCGACGCTACTGCTGGCGCAGGGAACGCCGATGCTGCTGGCGGGTGACGAACACGGTCACAGCCAGCATGGCAACAACAATGCTTACTGTCAGGACAATGCGTTGACCTGGCTGGACTGGAACCATACTAACCGCGGGCTGACCGCGTTCACCGCCGCGTTGATTCATCTGCGCCAGCGTATTTCGGCTTTAACCGATAATCGCTGGTGGCAGGAGGGAGACGGCAGCGTTCGCTGGTTAAACCAACATGCTCAGCCGCTGTCCGCTGATGAATGGCAGCACGGTGCGCCGCGCATGCAGATCCTATTGTCCGATCGCTGGCTGATGGCGCTGAACGCCACCGCCGAGGTGGCAGAGATGGTTTTACCCGCGGGGGAATGGCGCGCCATTCCACCTTTCGCCGGAGAGGATAATCCGGTCACTATGGCTGTCTGGCATGGGCCCGCGCACGGAGTGTGCGTATTTCAAAGGTCGTAACCTCGGGGCTTCCGGTTGGTCTCGAAGCGGCGGCGCGACGAGAAGGGCAGGCAAGCTGGGGAGTAAAAAAGGAGTTAATTATGGTTGGGGTAGAAAAGAACGATCCATTGATGCTGGCGCGTCAGTTGCCGATCAAATCCGTTGCGCTGATCCTTGCCGGGGGACGTGGTACCCGTCTGAAGGATCTGACCAATAAACGCGCGAAACCTGCTGTCCATTTCGGCGGCAAGTTCCGTATTATCGATTTTGCGTTATCTAACTGTATTAACTCAGGTATTCGTCGTATCGGCGTCATCACCCAGTATCAATCGCATACTCTGGTGCAGCATATTCAGCGCGGCTGGTCTTTTTTCAATGAAGAGATGAACGAATTTGTTGACCTGCTGCCCGCCCAGCAAAGGATGCAGGGAGAAAACTGGTATCGCGGCACCGCGGACGCGGTGACGCAGAACCTCGACATCATTCGTCGCTACAAGGCGGAGTATGTCGTCATCCTCGCCGGCGACCATATCTACAAACAAGACTACTCGCGGATGCTTATCGACCATGTCGAAAAAGGCGCGCGTTGCACCGTTGCCTGTATGCCGGTGCCTATTGAAGAAGCACGGGCGTTTGGCGTAATGGCGGTGGACGAGAGCGATAAGATTATCGATTTCGTCGAAAAACCGGCTAACCCTCCGGCGATGCCGGGCGATGCGAGCAAATCGCTGGCGAGTATGGGTATCTATGTCTTTGACGCGGATTACCTTTATGAGCTTCTGGAAGAAGACGACAGCGATGAAAGCTCCAGCCACGATTTTGGTAAAGACATCATTCCGAAAATCACCAAAGCTGGCATGGCTTATGCACATCCTTTCCCGCTTTCCTGCGTGCAGTCCGATCCGCAGTCTGAGCCCTACTGGCGGGATGTCGGGACCCTGGAAGCGTACTGGAAAGCCAACCTCGATCTGGCTTCGGTGACCCCGGAACTGGATATGTACGATCAGAACTGGCCGATTCGCACCCATATGGAGCCTCTGCCTCCGGCGAAATTCGTTCAGGACCGCTCGGGTAGCCACGGGATGACCCTCAACTCGCTGGTCTCCGGCGGCTGTATCATCTCCGGTTCGGTGGTTGTGCAGTCGGTGCTGTTCCCGCGCGTGCGGGTGAATTCATTCTGTAATATTGATTCGGCAGTCTTGCTGCCAGAGGTTTGGGTTGGCCGTTCGTGCCGCCTGCGTCGCTGCATTATTGACCGTGCCTGCGTGATACCGGAAGGTATGGTTGTTGGTGAGAACGCGGAAGAGGATGCACGCCGTTTCTACCGCTCGGAGGAAGGTATCGTGCTGGTCACCCGCGACATGCTGCGGAAATTGGGGTACCCACAGGAGCGCTAATGCAGGTATTACATGTATGTTCAGAGATGTTCCCGCTGTTAAAAACCGGTGGACTGGCGGATGTGATCGGCGCGCTGCCTGCAGCGCAAATTGCCGGGGGCGTTGATACGCGCGTACTGTTGCCCGCGTTTCCTGATATCCGCCGCGGCGTGACGGATGCGCAGGTGGTAACGCGCCGGGAGACGTTTGCCGGGCGTATCACTTTACTGTTCGGCCACTTTAACGGCGTGGGCATCTATCTGATTGATGCCCCGCATCTCTACGATCGTCCGGGGAGCCCTTACCACGATACCAATCAGCATGCCTATACCGACAACGTGCTGCGCTTCGCGCTGCTGGGCTGGGTAGGCAGCGAGATGGCCTGCGGCCTGGATCCTTTCTGGCGTCCCGATGTTGTTCACGCCCACGACTGGCACGCGGGGCTGACCCCTGCCTACCTGGCGGCGCGCGGCCACCCGGCGAAGTCAGTCTTTACGGTGCATAACCTGGCCTATCAGGGGATGTTCTACTCGTGGCATATGAACGACATTGAGCTGCCCTGGTCGTTCTATAACGTTCATGGCCTCGAATTTAACGGTCAGATCTCCTTCCTGAAGGCGGGTCTTTACTACGCCGACCATATTACGGCGGTTAGTCCAACCTATGCCCGCGAAATCACCGAGCCGCAGTTCGCTTACGGGATGGAAGGGCTGCTGCGCCAGCGACAGCATGAGGGCCGCCTTTCGGGGATCCTCAACGGAGTGGATGATCATATCTGGAATCCGGAAAGCGACCTGCTGCTGGCCGCGCGCTATGACCGCGATCGGCTGGAAGAGAAGGCTGAGAACAAACGTCAGCTGCAAATCGCCATGGGGCTGAAGGTGGATGATAAAGCGCCGCTGTTTGCCGTGGTTAGCCGTTTGACCAGCCAGAAAGGGTTGGACCTGGTGCTGGAGGCGCTGCCGGGCCTGCTGGAGCAGGGCGGTCAGCTGGCGCTGCTGGGGGCTGGCGATCCGGTACTGCAGGAGGGCTTCCTGGCCGCTGCGGCCGAGCATCCGGGCAAAGTCGGCGTTCAGATTGGCTACCATGAGGCATTCTCTCACCGCATTATGGGCGGCGCCGATGTGATTCTGGTGCCCAGCCGTTTTGAACCGTGCGGCTTGACCCAGCTGTACGGCCTGAAGTACGGCACGCTACCGCTGGTGCGGCGCACCGGCGGTCTGGCAGACACCGTTTCCGACTGCTCGCTGGAGAATCTCGCCGACGGTCTGGCTACCGGCTTTGTTTTTGAAGATAGCAACGCTGTGTCGCTGCTGCGGGCCATTCGACGCACGTTCGTCCTGTGGTCGCGCCCATCGCTCTGGCGTTACGTCCAGCGCCAGGCGATGAATATGGATTTTAGCTGGCAGGTTGCCGCAAACTCTTACCGCGAACTTTATCAACGCTTGCTGTAACCAGGAGCAAAGCTATGAATGTACCTTTTAGCTACTCATCACCCACCCTGAGCGTTGAGGCGTTAAAGCACTCTATTGCTTATAAACTGATGTTTATTATCGGTAAAGATCCGGCTATCGCGAACAAGCATGAATGGCTTAATGCTACGCTGTTCGCCGTTCGCGATCGCATGGTTGAGCGCTGGCTACGTTCAAACCGGGCGCAGCTCTCTCAGGAGGTGCGCCAGGTATACTATCTGTCGATGGAATTTTTGATTGGCCGTACTTTATCCAACGCGCTGTTATCGCTCGGTATTTATGAAGATGTGAATAGCGCGCTGGAAGAAATGGGGCTGAATCTTGAAGAGCTGATTGATGAAGAGAATGACCCGGGCCTGGGCAACGGCGGCCTGGGGCGTCTGGCCGCCTGCTTCCTTGACTCGCTGGCGGCGCTGGGTTTACCGGGCCGTGGCTACGGTATTCGCTACGACTACGGCATGTTTAAGCAAAACATCGTCGATGGGCGGCAGAAAGAGTCCCCGGATTACTGGCTGGAGTATGGTAACCCGTGGGAATTTGAGCGCCACAATACGCGCTATAAAGTGCGTTTCGGCGGCCGCATTCAGCAGGAAGGTAAACATTCACGCTGGGTGGAAACCGAAGAGATTATTGCTGAAGCCTACGATCAGATTATCCCGGGTTTTGATACCGACGCCACCAATACGCTGCGTCTGTGGAGCGCGCAGGCCAGCAGCGAGATTAACCTCGGTAAATTTAATCAGGGCGACTACTTCGCGGCGGTGGAAGATAAAAACCACTCCGAGAACGTGTCGCGGGTACTTTATCCGGATGACTCCACCTATTCCGGGCGCGAGCTGCGCCTGCGGCAGGAGTATTTCCTCGTGTCGGCGACGGTACAAGATATCCTCAGCCGCCACTACCAGCTGCATAAAACCAACGCCAATCTGGCGGATAAAATCGCGATTCATCTCAATGACACGCACCCGGTGCTGTCGATTCCGGAGCTGATGCGCCTGCTGATTGACGAGCATAAGTTCAGCTGGGATGAGGCGTTCGAGGTAACCTGCCAGGTCTTCTCTTATACCAACCATACCCTGATGAGCGAAGCGCTGGAGACCTGGCCCGTCGACATGCTGGGTAAAATTCTGCCGCGTCATTTGCAGATTATTTTCGAGATTAATGACTACTTCCTGAAGACCCTGCAGGAGCAGTATCCCAACGATACGGCGATGCTGGGTCGTACGTCGATTATCGACGAGTCTAACGGGCGTCGCGTCCGTATGGCGTGGCTGGCGGTGGTGGTAAGCCACAAGGTCAACGGCGTGTCGGAGCTGCACTCCCGGCTGATGGTTGAGTCGCTGTTTGCCGAATTTGCCAAAATTTTTCCGATGCGCTTCACCAATGTCACGAATGGCGTGACTCCGCGCCGCTGGCTGGCGCTGGCGAATCCGCCGTTGTCAAAAGTGCTGGATGAAAATATCGGTCATACCTGGCGCACGGATTTAAGTCAGCTGAAGGAGCTGGAGCAGCATATCGACTATCCGAAGGTCAATCAGGCGGTACGCCAGGCCAAGCTGGAAAACAAGCAGCGGCTGGCGAACTACATCGGCCAGCAGCTTAACGTGGTCGTCAACCCGAAGGCTCTGTTTGATGTGCAGATCAAGCGTATTCACGAGTACAAACGTCAGTTGATGAACGTGCTGCATGTGATCACTCGCTACAATCGCATCAAAGCCGATCCTGACGCTGAGTGGGTACCGCGAGTGAATATTTTCGCCGGAAAGGCGGCTTCGGCTTACTATATGGCGAAGCATATTATTCATTTAATTAATGATGTCGCGGCGGTAGTGAATAACGATCCGGAAGTTGGCGATAAGCTGAAAGTGGTGTTTATTCCTAACTACAGCGTTAGCCTCGCGCAGCTGATCATTCCGGCGGCGGATCTCTCCGAGCAGATCTCTCTGGCAGGGACGGAGGCGTCCGGTACCAGCAACATGAAGTTCGCGCTTAACGGTGCGTTAACCATTGGTACTCTGGATGGCGCTAACGTTGAGATGCAGGAGCACGTTGGGGCGGATAATTTCTTTATCTTCGGTAATACAGCGGAACAAGTTGAAGCCCTGCGGGCCAATGGCTATAAACCGCGTGATTACTACGAGCAGGATGAAGAGCTGCACCAGGCGCTGACGCAGATTGGCACCGGCCTGTTTAGTCCATCTGAACCGGGACGTTACCGCGACCTGCTGGATTCGCTGATTAACTTCGGCGACCACTATCAGGTTCTGGCGGATTACCGTAGCTACGTGGATTGTCAGGATAAGGTGGATGAGCTGTACCGTCATCCGGAGGAGTGGGCCAATAAAGCGATGCTGAATATCGCTAATATGGGTTACTTCTCGTCCGATCGCACGATTAAAGAGTATGCCGACCATATCTGGCATATCGATCCGGTAAGGCTGTAACGGGGTTGCCATAAAAAAACGGGGCCTACGGGCCCCGTTACTATTTACGCTGTTATGACGCCAGCGACAGCTCAGACTTTCCCGCGTGCTGCGCCAGCCATTCGCTAATGCGCGCCTGCTGTTCCTCCGTGAGCCACATGCCCTGCTTGGTCCGCCGCCAGATAGCGTCATCCAGTGAACGAACCCATTCATGTTCAACCAGATAGCGCAGTTCGGCTTCAAAAAACTCATGACCGAAATGTTCGCCCAGATCGTCCAGCGAGGTCGCCTTATCAAGGATCAACTCGCTGTTGCTGCCGTAGGTGCGGGCGTAATGGCGGGCCATCGATTCACTGATAAACGGGAAGCGGCGGCGCAGCTTAGCCGCATAGTCATCACGGTCGCCGCCGATATCGCCGCCGGGCAGCACCGCGGTTTTGGTCCATGCCGGGCCAATGCCTTTGTAGTAAGGCGTCAGTTTCTCCAGCGCGTGTTCGGCCAGCTTACGGTAGGTGGTGAGCTTACCGCCGAAGACCGATAGCAGCGGCGCCTGGCCGTTCTCATCATGAATATCGAGGGTGTAGTCGCGGGTGATCGCCTGCGGTGAATCAGATTCATCATCGCACAGCGGGCGCACGCCCGAGTAGGTCCAGACAATATCGTCCCGGGTGAGTTGTTTTTTAAAGTGAGCGTTATAGACGTTCAGCAGATAGTTAACCTCTTTGTCATCGATCGCCACCGCTTTTGGATCGCCTTTATATTCGACGTCGGTGGTGCCGATGATGGAGAACTCGTCCATCCACGGGATCACAAAGACAATGCGTTTATCTTCATTTTGCAGGATATAGGCCTGCTTCTGCGTATGTACACGCGGTACGACGATATGACTGCCTTTAATCAAGCGGATACCGTACGGAGAACGCAGGTGCATCCCCTCGTCGAAGAACTGTTTGACCCACGGGCCGGTCGCGTTAACCAGACCGCGCGCCTGCCAGGTGAACTTTTCACCGCTATCAATATCTTCCGCTTCGACAATCCACAAACCGTTTTCACGTTTTGCTGAAATGGCGCGGGTGCGCGTGCGCACTTCCCCGCCTTTACGCACAACCATCTGGGCATTGGCCAGCACCATGCGCGCATCGTCGACCCAGCAGTCGGAATATTCGAAACCGCGCACGATTTCAGGTTTAAGTACTGATTCTGTACCAAAACGCAAACCGGTTGATCCAGGCAGGCTGGTGCGCTTACCGAGATGGTCGTACATAAACAGGCCAATGCGGATCATCCACGCCGGACGCAGGTGCGGGCGATGCGGTAAGCGAAAACGCATCGGGAAGGCGATATGCGGGGCCATTTTTAATAACACTTCACGCTCGGCCAGCGCTTCGCTCACCAGGCGGAATTCATAGTGTTCGAGGTAGCGCAGCCCGCCGTGAATCAGCTTTGAGCTGGCGCTGGATGTCGCGCAGGCCAGATCGCGCGCCTCCAGCATCAGCACGGATAAACCACGCCCTGCGGCGTCTGCCGCGATACCGGCACCGTTGATGCCTCCCCCTATCACAATCAGATCTTTGGTTTCCACGCTGCTACCTCTTACACTTTCGTTTAAGCTCACAAATGTTCGATATCGCTCAATATAGCAAACAATCGCGCCATTGGTAACATCAAAAAAACATTTCAGAGTGATGCGTGTAACATATTGGCGTTTATTTCGCGCCAGGCTGTACACTAGGCGCTAAAATCCGGGGCGTTTCGTCGCCTGCCTGTAGAAAAAAAGAGAGCTTATGGATCACTTTGAATGTATTAACGTAGAAGAAGCCCACCAGAAAATGCATCAGCAGACGGCGGTGCTGGTGGATATCCGCGACCCGCAAAGCTTCGCGATGGGCCATACGCCGGGCGCGTTTCATCTGACCAACGATACGCTGGGCGCGTTTATGCGCGACAACGACTTTGATACGGCGGTCATGGTGATGTGCTATCACGGTAATAGCAGCAAGGGCGCTGCGCAATATCTGCTGCAGCAGGGTTACGACAAGGTGTACAGCGTGGACGGCGGGTTTGATGCCTGGCACCGGCATTTTCCGGCGGAAGTCGCGCATGGCGCAGTTTAGGCGTTAGCGCAGGTTGTGGCTATAATATCCCCCTTTGTGTGGAATAAGCGAACCGCTGCATGTTAATGATTACCTCTTTTGCCAACCCGCGCGTGGCCCAGGCGTTTGTCGACTATATGGCGACGCAGGGAATTATTTTGACTATTCAGCAGCATACACAGAGCGATATCTGGCTGGCTGACGAGAGCCAGGCCGCGCGCGTGCAGGCCGAACTGGCCCGATTTCTTGAAAATCCAGCCGATCCGCGCTATCTGGCCGCCAGCTGGCAGTCGGGGCACACCAATAGCGGGCTGCACTACCAGCGATTCCCTTTTTTAGCGACGCTTCGCCACAACGCCGGGCCGGTTACCTGGAGCGTTCTCTTCGCCTGCATCGCCGTCTTTGTCCTGCAATCGGTCATTGGCGATCAACCGGTCATGATGCTGCTGGCCTGGCCCTACGATCCTTCGCTGAAATTTGAAGTCTGGCGCTACTTTAGCCATGCCCTTATGCACTTCTCGCTGATGCATATTCTGTTCAACCTGCTATGGTGGTGGTACCTCGGCGGGGCGGTAGAAAAGCGAATCGGCAGCGGCAAGCTGGTTGTGATTACGGTGATCGCCGCTTTGCTGAGCGGCTTTGTGCAGCATCAGTTCAGCGGCCCGTGGTTTGGCGGACTCTCCGGCGTAGTCTATGCGCTAATGGGCTATGTCTGGCTACGGGGCGAGCGCGATCCGCAGAGCGGCGTTTATTTACAGCGCGGCTTGATACTCTTCTCCTTAGTATGGTTAGTTGCTGGATGGTTTGATGTTTTCGGCATGTCGATTGCGAACGGTGCGCACGTGGCTGGTCTGGTGACCGGGCTGGCGATGGCGTTTGTTGATACGCAGAATGTGCGAAAACGAACGTAGAGATTCCCAGGGATATTTCATGAAACAAACACAACGTCATGACGCGATTATCGAGCTGGTAAAAAAACAGGGATACGTCAGTACCGAAGAACTGGTCGAACAGTTTGCCGTCAGCCCCCAGACCATTCGCCGCGACCTGAATGATTTAGCCGATCAGAAAATGATTCTGCGCCACCACGGCGGCGCTGCGCTGCCTTCCAGTTCGGTGAATACTTCCTGGCACGACAGGAAGTCGACCCAGACCCAGGAAAAAGAGCGCATCGCCCGTAAGGTCGCGAGTGAAATTCCCGATGGCGCGACGCTGTTTATCGATATCGGCACCACGCCGGAAGCGGTGGCCCATGCGTTGCTTAACCATAACGATTTGCGCATCGTCACCAATAATCTCAACGTCGCCAATACGCTTATGGTGAAAGAGGATTTCCGCATCATTCTGGCCGGCGGCGAGCTGCGCAGCCGGGATGGCGGTATTATCGGTGAGGCCACGCTCGACTTTATCTCTCAGTTCCGACTCGATTTTGGCATTCTTGGCATCAGCGGCATCGACAGCGATGGCTCGCTGCTGGAGTTTGACTACCACGAAGTGCGCACCAAACGGGCGATTATTGAAAACTCCCGCCACGTAATGCTGGTGGTTGATCATTCCAAATTCGGCCGCAATGCGATGGTGAATATGGGCAGCATCAGCATGGTTGATGCGGTCTATACCGATGTGATGCCGCCCGCAGGGGTACTGAAGGTGATTACCGATAACAACCTTCAGCTGGAGCTGTGCTGATCCTTTAGCATTTCCCAGCCCAGGCCGAAGCGCGCCAGATACTTGCGCAGCCGGTCCGCGTCGTTGACCATTGCTTTGCCGAGGCGTGAAACGTTAAAGAGCTGGCGTCCGGCATCGGAAATCGTTGTTGCCTGCTGGCATACGGCAATGACGTTTTGTAGATGCAGGCGGTCAAAGAGGTCAAGATTTTCCACCTCCGCCCCCAGTAGCGCGTCGAGCGCTGAGGGGCGGCGATCGTTCCAGCTGTAGCGCAGCCGTTCAATCTCATCCTCCACCGTGCTTACCGTGATGCGACCGTTTTCCGCCAGGGTCGCCATGCGGGTCACGCTGGCGGACAGTTCGCGGAAATTGCTGCTCCACGCCGCCTGGGGCGAGGTGGCGAACGTCAGCCACGCGCGGCGCGCTTCGGTATTAAAGCGCACGCTGTCGCCGGTTAGCGCGGCGTGACGCTCCATTTCATACTCGAGATTGGGTTCGATATCTTCCTGGCGCTGACGCAGACCGGGCAGTTCAAAGGTCCACAAATTAATACGTGCGTAGAGATCTTCGCGGAACTGGCCCTGCGCAACCCGCTGGCGCAAATCGCGCACGGTGCCGGCGATGAGCTGAAAATCGCTGCTGACCTGCTGGTCGCTGCCGAAGGGATAGAAGCGTTTTTCCTCAATGGCCTTCAACAGCATCGCTTGTTCATCTGCTCCCAGTTCGCCAATCTCATCCAGGAAAAGCATTCCGCCGTTAGCGCTGCGCAGCAGGCCAGCCCGTTCTTCCCTTGCGCCGGTAAAAGCGCCTTTGACATGGCCAAACAGCGTCGACATTGCGGTATCACCGCGCAGGGTGGCGCAGTTCACCTCGACGAGCGGACCGTTAAACTGATGGCGCGCCAGCTTTAACTCATAAATGCGGCGGGCAAGAAATGATTTACCTGCGCCGGTGGGGCCGTTCAGCAGAATCGGCGAACGGGAGCGGATAGCGACGCGCTCAATATTCTCGATCGTGCGGTTGAAGCGCGGATTACGGGTCTCGATACCGGATTTCAAAAAGTTAAGCGTCTCTTCCCGTTCCTGGGCGAAGCGGCTGGCGATAGCGTTATAGCGGCTGAGGTCGAGGTCAATGATCGTCACGCCGCCCGGGGTATGGGGCTTGTCTTTCTTCCGCGGCGGGGAGGTTTGCGCCAGTCGCGCCGGGAGATAGCGCGCTTCGGCCAGCAGGAACCAGCAGATCTGCGCCACGTGAGTGCCGGTGGTGATGTGTATCAGATAGTCTTCATCTTCAGGATGGAACCGGTGGCTGCGGGCAAAATCGTGCAGGCAGGCGTAAACCTCCTCGAAATCCCATGGATTGCGGATGGCCATCTCAATGCCGACGACCTCCGTTTCCGGCGATACGCTGGCGATATCCTGCTTTAAGGTCTCAAACAAGCCGCGCGAACGGGCGTCGTAAAGCAGCTCAAGGCGATGAACAACCAGTGTTTCCTGCTGACACAGGCATAAGGTTGGCCGCCATTTCTCCCAGCGCTGGCTGCCGCGGCCAACATAATCCAGTACCGTACCGACAAAACCAAAGGCTACCGTTTTACGCATCTTAGATTTCCTTATAAAAGACGATATTTAATTATCGTACTTTCGCTTCCCGCACGCAGTGTCTTTTTGAATGAAGTGCGGGTGAAAATAAATAACCCATAAAAATCAAACAAATAATTTTATTTTTATAATCTGGCACGCAGGTTGCAAAGACACTGTCATGGAGAATAACGGAACCAGGAAATCAGATGGCTAATCTACTTCAGTTCCGTTCCGCCGTTATAACGCGCCGGCAAGTTCTCATGATGCGGCTCCGGTTAAGCCGGCGTTAAGATGCTTCACAACTTGTCGCCGCCCTATTAATAAAATGAGAAAAGACAATGAATTATGAATTGATGGCCACCCAGAACGCCCCGGTGAAAATGTGGACTAAGGGCGTACCCGTGGAAGACGAAGCGCGCCAGCAGTTGATTAACACGGCAAAGATGCCGTTTATTTTCAACCATGTTGCCGTTATGCCCGATGTGCACCTTGGTAAAGGATCGACAATCGGAAGCGTGATCCCCACTCTCGGTGCGATTATTCCGGCTGCGGTTGGCGTGGATATCGGCTGCGGAATGAATGCGCTGCGCACCAGCTTAACGGCGGCGGATCTTCCAGATAACCTTGCTGAATTGCGTAGTGCGATTGAAGCCGCCGTGCCGCACGGACGGACGACCGGGCGGGGCCGTCGTGACGCGGGGGCATGGGAAAATCCACCGGCTAACGTTGACGCGCACTGGTCAACGCTGCATGCGGAGTTTCAATGGCTAACCAGTAAATATCCGCGCTTCCTTAACACCAATAACTACAAGCACCTGGGAACGCTGGGAACCGGTAACCACTTTATTGAAATTTGCCTCGATGAGGCGCAGCAGGTTTGGGTGATGTTGCACTCCGGTTCACGCGGAATTGGTAACGCCATAGGCACCTATTTTATTGAAATGGCGCAAAAAGATATGGAGCAGCATATTGCGAACTTGCCCTCGCGCGATCTGGCTTATTTCTCTGAAGGCAGCGAGCATTTCGTGGATTACGTTCGGGCGGTGAGCTGGGCCCAGGATTATGCGCGCGCCAACCGTGAAGCGATGCTGGAAAACGTGCTGCTGGCGCTGCGTAAAACCATCGACAAGCCCTTTACGCTGGTGAGCGAGGCGATTAACTGCCACCATAACTATGTGCAAAAAGAGCAGCATTTTGGGGAGGAGATTTACGTTACCCGTAAGGGGGCGGTATCCGCCCGGCGCGGTCAGTACGGGATTATTCCGGGATCGATGGGCGCGAAAAGCTTTATTGTTCGCGGACTCGGTAACCCGGAGTCGTTCTGTTCATGCAGCCACGGCGCCGGACGCGTGATGAGCCGTACCAAAGCGAAAAAGCTGTTTAGCGTAGAGGATCAGATTCGCGCCACCGCGCATGTAGAATGCCGTAAAGATGCAAACGTCATCGACGAGATCCCGATGGCCTATAAGGACATTGACGCGGTGATGGCCGCGCAGTCCGATCTGGTGGAAATTGTGCATACCCTGCGTCAGGTGGTATGCGTGAAAGGATAATGTAATGAAAAGGATGATTACGCTGGACGGCGCGCAGGGAGAAGGCGGCGGGCAGATTTTGCGCTCGGCGCTGAGCCTGTCGATGATAACCGGCCAGCCGTTTGAGATTATCGGCATCCGCGCCGGTCGCGCTAAACCGGGCCTGCTGCGCCAGCATCTCACGGCGGTACGGGCGGCGGCCGAGATCTGTAGCGCTCAGCTGAGCGGCGATGAGCTGGGCTCGCAGCGGCTGCGTTTTGTCCCTGGGCCGATTCGCGGCGGAGCGTATAAATTTGCCATCGGCAGCGCGGGTAGCTGCATGCTGGTGCTGCAAACGGTGTTACCGGCGCTCTGGTTTGCCGATAGCCCGGCCCGCATCGAAGTCAGCGGCGGCACGCATAATCAGGCGGCCCCGAGCGCGGATTTCATTTGCCGCGTCTGGGAGCCGCTGCTGGCGAAGATGGGTATAAACCAGCGTACGGCTTTGATCAAGCATGGCTTCTATCCGGCCGGGGGCGGCGCCGCGCTAACGGAAGTGGCGCCGAGTGCGTCACTCAGCGGGCTACAGCTGCTTTCGCGTGGTGAAACGAATTGCCTCACCGCAGAAGCGCTGCTGGCGGCGGTTCCTTACCACGTTGGCGAGCGCGAAGTGATAGCGCTGGAGGCCTGGCTGCCGCTGGCAGATAAAAAAATTCGCGTGCTGGAGGGCGGCGCCGGGCCGGGAAATACGCTGTCGCTGACCGTGGAGTGCGAACATCTTACGGAGCTGTTTATGGCTTTTGGCTCCAAAGGCGTGAGTGCTGAAAAGGTTGCGCACCAGCTTGCTTCGCAGGCCAAACGCTATCTGGCAAGCAAAGCGGCTGTGGGGGAATATCTGGCCGACCAGCTGATATTACCGCTGGCGCTGGCGGGCGAAGGTGCGTTTACCGTCGCGGAAGTATCGGCGCATTTGCTGACCAATATCGCGGTGGTTGAGCGGTTTCTGCCGATCCGATTTACCTGTGAACCGAGTGATATTGGCTATCTTATTCAGGTTCGCGATTAAACTTTGCGGTATCGCCGGAAACGTAAAGTGGTGATTCTCTTCTGTCTCGGGAAAAGGCCGGAATGAGGGCTGTTTTGCGCATGTTCTTCCCCTGACCCTCTCCCCGAAGGGGCGAGGGGATCGTTTCGCTGGCTTTTTTAATGACATAACAATGCGTTAGCGTTTTAGGTAAAACAGAATAGTTTTCCACAGATCGCGCAGGAATTAGACTCCATATCCCATCATTTTAAGCAACTGCTGGGCATGCTGAACGGCATCCTGGCGGTGCGCGACGCCCAGCTTTTGATACAAATTGCGAATATGCGTTTTAATCGTGGTGGCGGCAACGTCCAGCTCGCCGGCAATCTGCTCATTGCTGTAGCCGGAATAGATAAGTCCCAGTACCTGCCATTCGCGCTGGGTTAGCGGGCTGGTGCGGATGAGCTCTGGCACTTCCGGGTGGTTCAGCAGCCGCTCGACGAAGCTCTCGTCAAAGTGGGCGAATTTGTGGCGATGATGCTGGTTAATATCGCGCAGAATACGCTGGGCGCGGTGCTGCTCGAGCTCCGGCAGGGTATTGAGCTGAATCAGCTGGCGCAGCTGCTGCGCCATCGCTTCACCTTCAATGACAAAATGATTGATAAACCCGGTGCGGTTGGCGAGGGTGAGCGCTTCCAGTAGCGCTTTCTGCGCTTCGCTTTTACGCCCGGCCTGCCAGTAGAGCTGGTTGAGCAGCAGCAGGTTGCGGTTGAGATCGCTCATCAGACGCAGCGAGCGGGCGTTATCGTTTAGCTCTTCCAGCACCATTTCAGCGGAATCAAAATCACCGAGCAGGATCTGCGCGCGGGCGATATTGCGCCACTGGCTCTGCAGGAAGTGGTTGTTAGCGAATTCCGGTTTGGGCGTCTGACGCAGCCAGTTTGCCGCGGCGGCTTTATCGCCGACCATCTGCCAGTAGATCACCCGGACTTTATCGGCATTGGATACCCAGTCGCTATGGTAATGACCGTTGCCAAGCAGATTCTCCAGGCGATTCAGATGGCTGCGGGCGTTATCCAGATCGCCGCGCGCCAGCGAGCACTGCACCATCAGCGTCAGGCACTGCAGCTGTTGCTGCGGTTGGTAGGACGAAAGCACGTTCATACCGTTGCGCGCGGAGGTTTCCGCTTCATCCAGCCGCGCCCATGCCCACAGCAGCTGGGAGCGAATACGCAGCAAAAACTCATGCATCGGCAACTGCTCCAGATGCTGTTCGCGAATGAGCTGGAACGCTTTTTCCTGAATTTCCCAGGCGGCCTGCAGGAAACCCTGCGCAAACAGGATTTCGCTTTGCTGAATCATGCTCCATAGCGCGTAGTGCCAGACGTCATGGCGGCGGGCCATCTGTTCCGTCTGCTGCATGACCGCCAGCGATTTACTCAGCTGGCCTTTGCAGTGCAGCACTTCGCCGTGTACCGAGGTCGCCACGATTCGGCTGTAGTAGCTGGCCAGCGGCAGCTCATCAAGTGCCACCATCGCCAGGCGCTCGGCTTCGTCCTGATCGCCGGCGTTGATCGCCACCTGGGCACGCAGGGCGTTGAAATCGCCGTGCATGGCGGTGTCCATTTCCGTATCCATCTCCTGCTCGGCGCGGGCCAGCAGGGTATTCACTTCGCTATAGCGGTGCTGGCTCTGCATCAGCCAGGCCTGCAGGAGAATTAACCGCGGATTTTCCAGCAGGTTTGACCACGGTAGCGCGGCGAGAGACTGTTCCAGCAAGCTCAGCTCGCTATGGTTAAACATGCCCCATGCGTGATTGAGCAGAATATCGCGCAGCATTTTAGCGTCGCCCGCCGCCAGGGCGTGATGGATAGCCTCGGTCGGGAAGCCCTGCGCCATCCAGCTCTCGGCCGCCGCGCGGTGAATTTCCGGCAGCTCGACCGCCAGCTCCCACTGACAGCGCTGGCGCAGAAAATTACCAAACAGCGGATGATAACGGAACCATTCGCCGGAATCGTCCATCCGTTGCAGGAATAGCCCCTGGCGTTCAATCTCCTCCAGCTGCATCTGGCCATTCTCTTCGCCGGTGACGCGGACGATGAGCGCATCGTTCATTGAGCGCAGCAGCGAGCTTTTCAGCAGGAAATTACGCGTTCGCGGATCGACGTTATCCAGCACCTCATCGACCAGATAGTCAGAAAGATGGCTGGCATTAATACCGGCAAGACGACGGGCGGAGTGTTGCGCGGAAGTGTTGTTCTGGCGCGCCGAGAGGGCAATCAGCTGCAGCGCGGTGGCCCAGCCGGCAACATCGTCGCACAGCCTTTTGCTGTCGTCGGCCTCAATAGGCGAACTGAGACGACAATCGAAAAACTGCTTGGCCTCCTGATGGGTAAAAGCGAGCTGCTGGCTGCCGATTTCCAGCAGCTGATCGCGTACGCGCAGGTTGGCGATACCCAACTGCGGCAGATTACGCGACAGCACCACCAGAGTCATATTTTCCGGCTGGTGGCGGAGGAAGAAGCGCATTGCATCATGAATAACCGGGTTGGTGATTAGATGGTAATCATCAATCACCAGGAATAGCGGGCGCTGCCAGTCGGCCAGTTCGATAAACAGTTGAGCGAAGAGGGAAGGCAGGCTGGCGTACTGGCGCTTTTGCACCATGGCCTCGCTGGCTGCACAGTGGCCGCCGGTCGCCTGCTGAACGGCGGCGATGAGATAGCTGGCAAAACGCTCCTGTTGGTTATCACCTTCATCCAGCGAGAACCAGCCAAGGTCATTTTTCCCCGCCGCCCATTGAGAAACGAGCGTGGTTTTACCGTATCCAGCCGGGCTGGTCACCAACGCGAGACGATAATTGTTCGCGCCGGAAAGTTTCGCCAGTAATCGCTCACGAACCACAGTGTGTTCAAGGCGGACCGGACGACTTAATTTAGACGGAATCAACATAGTTCTTCATTTCGCTGTGCAAGGGAGGGATTGCGAATTTTTTTGCGCTTCGTAATTAATACCCAATAAGGTCGGCCATAATGAATTTTATTGCAAGTTATGTCCGAGTTTTATGCTCTTGAATTTGCTCTATGTCACAAATTTTGACATCGAGTGAAATTGATATAAAGGAGGGCAGCGTACGCGGTTTCTGGGCTTGCGGGAAATTCAGGCACGACAGGCTAATCTTTTTTTACAATCTAAGTAGTTGTTTGTTTTTATTAAAATATTATCAGCTTATTCTTATAAGTCATCTTTTTGAGTTATTTCTGCATTAAAGTCCGTTTATTCTTCGAATATTTACTTTTATTTCGCCATATTTACAAAACGGCATTTTATGGCCTTTTTATCATCCAGGCTTGTAACAAAGTTTTGTTCGCCAGGAGGGGCAGATTGCGGGTTCCGCAGCGGCGAATTTTGCAGCATAATTTTGCCGGTAAGCTAACGTAATAGTGGCCACGATCACACTTTTCGCTCATCCCTGCTACTCCTCCCCGGCTAATCCCTGGCGGGATGAGGACGTGACTCCGGGAGGTCGGCACACTAACGCTAACGTTTTAGTAAAGGACCCGGATTTCTTATGTCACAGACTTCTTTTAACAAAGCTCAGTTTCAGGCTGCACTGACGCGTCAGTGGCAGCATTTTGGTTTACAGTCCGCTTCCGAGATGACCCAGCGTCAATGGTGGCGCGCCGTAAGCGGTGCGCTGTCCGAGCTGTTGTCGGCTCAGCCGGTAGCGAAAGCGGCCGCAGGGCAGCGTCACGTAAACTACATCTCAATGGAGTTTTTAATTGGTCGCCTGACCGGCAACAATTTGCTCAACCTTGGCTGGTATCAGCAGGTCAGCGATGAGCTACAGGCGCATGACGTTAATCTGACCGACCTGCTGGAAGAGGAAATCGACCCGGGCCTGGGCAACGGTGGCCTCGGCCGTCTGGCGGCATGTTTCCTGGATTCAATGGCAACCGTGGGTCAGTCGGCCACCGGCTACGGCCTGAACTATCAGTACGGTCTGTTCCGCCAGTCTTTCGCTGACGGGCAGCAGATGGAAGCGCCGGATGACTGGGGACGTAGCAACTACCCGTGGTTCCGCCACAATGAAGCGCTGGACGTACAGGTGGGCCTCGGCGGTAAAGTGACTAAAAATGGTGAGTGGGTTCCGGCATTTGTGATTACCGGCGAAGCCTGGGATCTGCCGGTGCTGGGCTACCGCAACAACGTGGCTCAGCCGCTGCGTCTGTGGCAGGCTAAGCACGCGCATCCGTTTAACCTGACTAAATTCAACGACGGCGATTTCCTGCGTGCCGAACAGCAGGGCATTGACGCCGAAAAACTGACGAAAGTCCTCTACCCGAACGATAACCATCAGGCGGGTAAAAAACTGCGTCTGATGCAGCAGTACTTCCAGTGCGCCTGCTCGGTTGCCGATATTCTGCGTCGCCATCATCTGGCAGGTCGCAAGCTGGCAGAGCTGGCGGATTATGAAGTTATTCAGCTGAACGATACTCACCCGACGATTGCGATTCCGGAGCTGCTGCGCGTGCTGATTGACGAGCACCAGCTGAGCTGGGACGACGCCTGGGCGATTACCAGCAAAACTTTTGCTTACACCAACCACACCCTGATGCCGGAAGCGCTGGAGTGCTGGGATGAGAAGCTGGTAAAAGCGCTGCTGCCGCGCCACATGCAGATCATCAAACAGATTAACGACCGCTTTAAAACGCTGGTGGATAAAACCTGGCCGGGCGACAAGCAGGTTTGGGCGAAGCTGGCGGTGGTGCACGACAAACAGGTTCGTATGGCGAACATGTGCGTGGTCAGCGGCTTTGCGGTTAACGGCGTTGCCGCGCTGCACTCCGATCTGGTGGTGAAAGATCTGTTCCCGGAATATCACCAGCTGTGGCCGAACAAATTCCATAACGTCACCAACGGCATTACCCCGCGTCGTTGGATCAAGCAGTGTAACCCGGCGCTGGCCGCGCTGCTGGATAAAACGCTGAAGAAAGAGTGGGCCAACGATCTCGACCAGCTGATCAACCTCCAAAAATATGCTGATGACGCGACGTTCCGTCAGACGTATCGTGAGATTAAGCTGGCCAACAAGGTTCGTCTGGCGGAGTTTGTGAAGCGGCGTACCGGTATCGAAATTAATCCGCAGGCGATTTTCGATATTCAGATTAAGCGTCTGCACGAATATAAACGCCAGCACCTCAACCTGCTGAATATCCTCGCGCAGTACAAAGAAATCCGCGAGAACCCGCAGGCCGACCGCGTACCGCGCGTGTTCCTGTTCGGTGCGAAAGCGGCTCCGGGCTACTACCTGGCGAAGAATATTATCTGGGCGATCAACAAAGTTGCCGCAGCGATCAATAACGATCCGCTGGTAGGCGATAAGCTGAAAGTCGTATTCCTGCCGGACTACTGCGTCTCGGCGGCGGAAATGCTGATCCCGGCGGCGGATGTCTCTGAGCAGATCTCTACGGCGGGCAAAGAGGCCTCCGGTACCGGCAATATGAAGCTGGCGCTGAACGGCGCGCTGACCGTGGGAACCCTCGACGGCGCCAACGTTGAAATTGCTGAGCAGGTGGGCGAAGAGAACATCTTCATCTTCGGTCATACTGTGGAAGAAGTGAAAGCGCTGAAGGCCAAAGGTTACGACCCGCTGAAGTGGCGGAAGAAAGATAAGCTGCTGGATGCAGTGCTGAAAGAGCTGGAGAGCGGTAAATATAGCGATGGTGATAAGCATGCCTTCGACCAGATGTTGCACAGTCTGCTGAAAGGCGGCGACCCGTACCTGGTGCTGGCGGATTTTGAAGCCTACGTGGCGGCGCAGAAGCAGGTTGATGAGCTGTATCGCGACCAGGAAGCCTGGACGCGCGCAACGATTCTGAACACCGCGCGCTGCGGCATGTTCAGCTCCGACCGTTCGATTCGCGATTATCAGCAACGTATCTGGCAGGCAAAACGCTAAGGACAGGCCTATGGAGAGTAAACGCCTTGATAACGCTGCCCTGGCGGCGGGGATAAGCCCAAGCTACATCAATGCTCACGGTAAGCCGCAGTCTATTGCTGCGGCGACCAAGCAGCGGCTGCTTGATGCGATGCATCGTACAGCGACTGCCGTGAAGGCGACGGTTGATCCGCTGCCTGCGGTGCAGGTGTTCACCTATGGCAAAAAGATGTCTCTGCCGGTGGCGGGCCAGGGGGAGTTTCACTGGATCCTCACCACCGAAGAAGGGAAACAGTATCAGGGCCAGGCGCGCGGCGGAGAAACCCTGCCGCTGCCGGCAAAATTGCCGGAAGGGTATCACACGCTGACGCTGACTCAGGACGGCGAGCGCAGCCACTGTCGGGTTATCGTCGCGCCCGCGCGCTGCTATGAACCGCAGGCGCTGAAGGATGGTAAGAAGCTGTGGGGAACCTGCGTGCAGCTGTATACGCTGCGCTCGGAGAAGAACTGGGGAATTGGCGACTTCGGCGATTTGCGCGCTATGCTGCCGGAAATCGCTCGCCGCGGCGGCGCGTTTATTGGGCTTAACCCGATTCACGCGCTCTACCCGGCTAACCCGGAGAGCGCCAGCCCGTACAGTCCCTCTTCACGCCGTTGGCTCAACGTTATCTATATCGACGTCAACGCGGTGGACGATTTCCGTCACAGCAAAGAGGCGCAAAAATGGTGGCAATCATCGGCCACGCAGCAAGCCTTACAGGCCGCGCGCCAGACCGATGACGTTGACTATACTGCCGTGACCGCTCTTAAGCTCACTGCGCTGCGCATGGCCTGGAAAGGTTTTTCCGCGCGCAATGATGAGACGACGGCGGAGTTCCGTCAGTTTGTGACCCGTGAGGGCGAAAGTCTGTACTGGCAGGCGGCGTATGACGCGCTGCACGCCTGGCAGGTTAAGCAGGATCCGATGCGCTGGGGCTGGCCCGCGTGGCCGAAGGCTTACCAGGATACCGATAGCCCGGAGGTTAAAGCATTCTGTACCGAGCATGCCGACGAGGTGAATTTTTACCTGTGGCTGCAATGGCTCGCTTACACCCAGTTCGCCGAGTGCTGGCATACCAGCCAGAACGATGCCATGCCGATCGGCCTGTATCGCGATCTGGCGGTCGGCGTTGCGGAAGGCGGAGCGGAAACCTGGTGCGATCGCGAGCTGTACTGTCTGAAAGCCTCCGTCGGGGCGCCGCCGGACATTCTGGGTCCGCTGGGACAGAACTGGGGCCTGCCGCCGATGGACCCGCATATCATGGTGGCGCGCGCCTATGAGCCATTTGTCGAGCTGTTGCGCGCTAATATGCAAAACTGCGGGGCGCTGCGCATCGATCACGTGATGTCGGTGCTGCGTCTGTGGTGGATCCCTTACGGTGAGACGGCCGATCACGGTGCTTACGTTCAGTATCCGGTAGACGATCTGTTGTCGATTCTGGCGCTGGAGAGTAAGCGTCACCGCTGTATGGTGATCGGCGAGGATCTGGGAACCGTACCGGTTGAGATCGTCGGTAAGCTGCGAAAAAGCGGCGTTTACTCTTACAAAGTGCTCTATTTCGAAAATGACCACGAGAAGACTTTCCGTGCGCCGAAGGCGTATCCGGAGCAATCAATGGCTGTGGCAACGACGCATGACCTGCCAACGCTGCGCGGCTACTGGGAAAGCGGCGACCTGACGCTGGGGAAATCGCTTGGCCTGTATCCGGATGAGGTGGTGCTGCGCGGACTTTATCAGGATCGCGAGCTGGCGAAGCAGGGGCTGCTGGATGCTCTGCACCGCTACGGCTGTCTGCCGAAGCGTACCGGGCATAAAGCGTCGCTGATGGCGATGACCTCAACCCTGAATCGCGGTATGCAGCGCTATATTGCCGACAGCAACAGCGCGCTGCTGGGCCTGCAGCCGGAAGATTGGCTGGAGATGGCCGAGCCGGTCAATATTCCGGGCACCAGCACGGAGTATCCAAACTGGCGTCGCAAGCTCTCCACCACGCTCGAGGCGATGTTTGCCGATGAGCAGGTGAATAAGCTGATTAAGGATCTGGATAAGCGGCGTAAGTCGGCAAGTAAGAAGAAACCCGCCTGACGGGGAGCGTTAAAAAAGCCGGGAAGTGATTCCCGGCTTTGTATTTTCTGCTGAACCGATTACAGTTTTGGCCCTGCGGCCACCAGCGCAGCGCCCGCTGGCGTATCGGTGTACTTCTCGAAGTTCTCGATAAACAGTTTCGCCAGCTGCTCCGCTTTTTCCTGCCACTGCTCCGGCGATCCGTAGGTGTTGCGCGGATCGAGGATATGAGTATCCACGCCCGGAAGCTCGGTCGGGATCTGCAGCTCAAACATCGGTAGCGTGAAGGTTTCGGCATTGTCCAGCGAACCGTCAAGGATCGCATCGATAATGGCGCGGGTATCTTTGATCGAGATACGTTTGCCGGTGCCGTTCCAGCCGGTGTTGACCAGATAGGCCTGCGCGCCGGAGGCCTGCATGCGTTTTACCAGCACTTCAGCGTATTGCGTCGGGTGCAGCGAAAGGAACGCGGCGCCGAAGCAGGCGGAGAAGGTTGGCGTCGGCTCCGTGACGCCGCGCTCGGTACCGGCCAGCTTGGCGGTAAAGCCAGACAGGAAGTGGTACTGGGTCTGGTCGGCGGTCAGGCGAGAAACCGGAGGTAGAACGCCAAACGCGTCGGCGGTCAGGAAGATAACCTTAGTGGCATGACCCGCTTTGGATATCGGCTTAACGATGTTTTCGATATGGTAGATCGGATAGGAGACGCGGGTATTTTCGGTCTTCGAACCGTCGTTAAAGTCGATGGTGCCGTCGGCCAGTACGACCACGTTCTCCAGCAAAGCATCGCGGCGAATCGCATGATAGATATCCGGTTCTGCGGCTTCTGAAAGCTTAATCGTCTTAGCGTAGCAGCCGCCTTCGAAGTTAAATACCCCGTCGTCGTCCCAACCGTGTTCATCATCGCCAATCAGGCGGCGTTTCGGGTCGGTGGAAAGGGTGGTTTTGCCAGTACCGGAAAGCCCGAAGAAGATAGCGACATCCTCTTTTTCCCCGACGTTGGCGGAGCAGTGCATGGAAGCGATGCCCTTCAGCGGCAGCAGGTAGTTCATGATCGAGAACATCCCTTTTTTCATTTCGCCGCCGTACCAGGTACCGCCGATCAGCTGGATGCGCTCGGTCAGGTTAAAGGCGACGAAGTTTTCGGAGTTCAGACCCTGCTCTTTCCACTGCGGGTTGGTGCATTTGGCGCCGTTCATCACGATGAAATCCGGCTCAAAGTTTGCCAGTTCTTCATCGCTCGGGCGAATAAACATGTTCTTCACGAAATGCGCCTGCCAGGCGACTTCGGTAATAAAGCGGACGCTCAGGCGCGTGTCGGCGTTAGCGCCGCAGAAGGCGTCAACGATGAAGAGACGTTTGCCGGAGAGCTGGCGGGTGACCAGTCCTTTCAGGTGCTGCCACGTTTCCTCTGACAGCGGTTTATTGTCGTTCTTACCTTTGCCTTTATCAGCCCACCACACCGTATCGCGGGTGGTGTCGTCACGAACGATATACTTATCTTTTGGAGAACGGCCGGTAAAAATACCGGTATCTACGGCGATTGCACCAAGATTTGTTAATACGCCACGTTCATAACCTTCCAGATTGGGGGCGAGCTCTTCTTGATACAAAGTATCGTAGCTGGGGTTATGGACGATATCCTGGACGTCATTGATACCATAAGCCTTGAGATCCTGCGGGGTTAAACCATTATTAACGCGCATGTCACTGCTCCTTAGCCAATATGTACTGCTTTAAATTGTAGGGGTTATTACGGGGTATAGACCGCGACCAGGCTCATAGATTTACGTATCTCGACAAACGACGGACTTACGAAAAACGTTGTGACTCCTGTCACGAGGCATAGGGGATTATCTCAGGAATTGATGCGTCGGTGGGGGTAGATGTTTCTTAATGGTTAAAAAGTAATTAAAAAAACTGTTGAAATGTGAATGTAATCGCTTACCTGAAAGAAAATTACGTAACTCTTTCATGGGGAATCGATTCATCACGCGGATGAAAAAGGTTGACGTCAGGAACGAGAGGGGAGCTCGCTCCTGACGAAATGAGGATTAGTGGAGCTGCGGGTCGGCCGGAGAGGCGTTGTTGCGGATCTCGGCAATATCCATTGCATTAAAGATGTAATGATTTCCGCAGTAGTCGCAGTGCATATCGATCTCACCCTCATCGGCGAGGATGCTATCAATCTCCTCATCGGGCAGCGTTTTCAGCGCGCCGGCGCAGCGTTCGCGAGAGCAGGTGCACTTAAACTCGACGTTCTGCGGTTCGTAAACGGTGACTTCCTCTTCGTGATACAAACGCCAGAGCACATCGTTCGCTGGCAGGGTAAACAGCTCTTCAGCTTTGATGGTTTCGGTCAGCGTGCTCAGATGTTCAAAATCAGCCGCCTGCGCATCTTGCGCCGGCAGAACCTGCAGCAGCATGCCGCCGGCCATCGGTTTGCCTTCGTGCTCGCCGCTGCGGATGATCAGCCGGGTCGGCAGCTGTTCGGAACGCTGGAAGTAATCTTCCAGGCAGGCTGCCAGGGTGTCTCCCTCAAGGCCGACCACGCCCTGATAGCGCTCGCCCTCTTCCGGAGAGATGGTGATGACCAGATATCCGTTACCGACCATAGTTTTCAGATCCGCTCCATCCGGGATCTCGCCCTGGACGCGGGCTACGCCGCGCATCTGCTGCTGGTTGTTGCCGTTGATCACCGCCAGCGACAGCGGGCCATCGCCCTGCAGCTGAACGGTGATATCGCCAGCGAATTTCAGCGTCGCGGTCAGCAGGCTGGTGGCGACCAGCAGTTCCGCGAGCACGGTTTTCACCGGCTGCGGATAGCTATGGTTAGCCAGGATCTGTTCTAACGTTTCAGAAACTGTCACCAGCTCACCACGTACGGCATAGTTTTCAAACAGATAGCGGTGTAATTGATCGTGTTGAGTCATAATCATCTCTCTTGCGGGCCACAGTTATTCACTATCGCCGTGTTTAAATCTCATCAGGTCGCGGCGCTCTTTCTTATCCGGACGCCTGTCGGGATGCGGCATGGTTAGCGCGTTCATTTTTCGCGCCAGCGCCATTTTCTCGCGTTTCTCGATGCTCTCTGCCGTCTCTTCATAGAGCGCGACGGCTTCGCTGGCAGGTCTGCGCTGTTCGGTAATGCCTTTTACCACGATAGTGCGTTCATCATTGCCCTGGCGGATCGTCAGGGTGGCGTTGAGTTCGACCACTTTTCCCGGCTTACTACGCTGTCCGTTGTAGTGTACCTTGCCGCCTTCAATCATCTCGCGCGCCAGCGCTCGGGTTTTATAAATGCGGGCTGCCCACAGCCATTTGTCCAGCCTGACGGCTACGACGGGTTTTTCTTTCATGGCCTCTCCTGTAGGGTCAGCGAGGGGATCAGATGCCGGTAGTCATTCAATCCGGGATGACGAACGTAGCTTTTTTCCGCCAGTCCGGAATCTGGGTTGGTGATGCCCAGGCAATAGCGGATGCCAAACTCCGCCGCCGCGTCCAGAATCGCCTCGTTATCGTCGACGAAGAGCGTATTACGCGCGTCGAAGCCGGTCTCTTCAGCCACAGCGTGCCACAGACGCTGATCTTCTTTCGGATAACCAAATGTGTGGGTGGAAAGCAATAAATCAAGGTGCGCATCCAGCCCGGTATGTTTTAGCTTCACCGCCAGATTGTGCGGATGCGCGTTAGTCAGCAAAATCCGGCGCTTACCGCTGGTTTTAAGCGCCTCAAGGAACGGCACGGTATCATCACGTAGCGTCGCCCTTGGCCCCTGCTCGCTGGTCATCGCACAAATATCCAAACCCAGGCGCTCGCTCCAGTAGTCCAGGCAGTACCAGTTTAGCGTATGTTGCACCGCATGATATTCCTGGCGCATCGCGTCTCTGGCTTCCTGCAGGTTGAGCCCGCGCGCGGCGCCCCAGGTTTCGGGAACCAGTTTTTGCCAGAAGTAGTTGTCGAAAGCGAGGTCGAGCAGCGTGCCGTCCATATCCAGCAGAACGGTATCAACCTCCTGCCAGGCGATATCAAAATGCATGGTAAGTCTCCAGCGAAGGGAAATTGCGCGACAGGGTATCACACCCCGCCGTACAGAGAATTATTCTTGCGGGTCCGGCGAGGAGAGCAGAACCGGATTCAGGCAGCTTTCGTAGTATTTCTGGATCTCTTCCTGGCGCTGGCGATGGCGCTGATAGCGACGAAAAGCCTGGATGCCGTGATACGCCGTGCAGCCCAGCATGGCCAGCAGCAGCAGCGTTGTCCCGAGGTAGCGCCACAGGCCAGTGCGGTCAGGGATACGGTGCAGGTTGATATGCTGCGTGCCGTTAGCATCGGTATAAAGGCTGGTGACGATACCTTCAGCCTGGAACGGCGTGTGCATCAACATGCTCGCCAGGCGCCGTAGTTCACTCCACTGCTGGTGCGCAGGGAGGTCGTATAATCCGGTGCTTGGCCAGGGCTGATTGACCAGGTCGCTGCCTTCATCGCTGGCAATCAGAAAACCGCCAGGCGCCGGGCTATTCAGCGCCTGAGCGGCACGTGAGGTTTCCCGACTGACGAACGGCGCGGTGGAGGTGGTAACCAGATTCTCCAGCGACTCCGCGCTTACCGGACGCAGCAGCACGTTAACCCCGTCCAGTTTGCCCGCGCTGGCGCGTTTGGTCAGCGTTTCCCAGTTACGGGTGTTACCGAGGTTAACCAGCGCATTCTTCAGGCGAACGCAATCGTCTTTCGCAGAGCACAGGTCGTTGGTTTTGGTGACGATATCGCCAAAGTCATCCAACAGCACCATGCCGGATTTCTGAATAGCGGAGCGTAGCGCCGGGCTGACCCGCGAATCGTCATCGGATTCGGGGTGGAGCTGGCGCTGAACGGTCTGCATCAGCGCGGCGGCCTTACTGACGATATCTGACTCCGGCAAGGGCAGGGGAGGCGCATCATTCCAGACGATTTGTGAACAATCGAACGGCATAAACGGCGAGTTCTCTTTTGCTGTCCACGCGCCCGGGGTGTGAATGTTACACATTCCCGAGCCTTTCAGGCGCAGCGTATCGCCAATGCGAATTTTCGATTTCTCCAGCTGGGCGACCGTAGTGGCTTCGATGGTCTGTGCGCCTTTTAGCCATGACAGCGTGAATTTAAACGGCATGTTTAGCGGAACGCTGGCCCACAGCATGACAACAACCAGTAGTGCTCCCAGGGCGATAATCGTGCTACGAAGCCAGTATTGAAGCGGGAAGTTTTTAACCTCATCGTGCAGCGACAGATAGCGTCCCTGGCGGACTACATGGCGGCTGAGATAGATGTCGATATCCGTTTGCTGGCCAAGGTCCTGCGCGATCCACGGTTGCCAGTGGCGCGGGTAGATGAGGTCAATAATGCCGAGAGAAATATTGTTGGTATGCTCCTGGGTGTTTTCACCAAACAACCCCCAGCGTTTAGGCATACCGCGCAAACAATGAATTTCCCGCAGCGACGTTTTGCGCGGCGGCGCGTAGATTCCCCATACGCTGGCAAGAAGTAGCAGTATACCGCCGCCGAGAAGCCAGGGCGAAAAGACGTCGGGGGCGATCAGGCTACAATAAAACAGCAGGAACGCGGAGACTGCCAGAATAGCTTCGCGAAGGCCGTCGGGGCGGCTCAGTGCGTGCTCTTCGGGCGTTTCCGGGCGGATGTTGAGCAGCTCAATTTGTTCGCTCTCTTCCCCGCGGATAGATGCCTGGGTCGCCGGGGCTTGTTCAAGGGCGAAACCACGGGACTCCTGCGGATAGTCGCTCAGCGTCTGCCCGTTAAGCGCAATCACCAGCGGTAGGCTCGTGGTGGAGATTAATTCGACGCTGTTCTCGTCATTAATATGTTGCTCCCAGAATGGGGGCAGATGAATTTCTACTGAATCAAGGAAGTAGCGCCATTTGTTGAGATCGTCCGTGGTGATGCCGTAGCGAGTGATCGCTCGGGTAACGCTATAAACGGTATCGCTCTGTTCGTTCAGCATCAGGTTTAGCGGCGCGGTACTGGCGCCTGAAGCTGGCAACTGCTGGTTGCGGCTGAGACTTTCGAGGTATTTTTCTACGGCGCTGCGCTCTTCATCGGAGAGGTTGCGCGTAGCGGCATCGCTAAAGGCGTGCAGCAGCGGCAGGCGGCGACGTCTGGCATGCGAGCGATACCACCACCCGATAAGCAATGCGCAGATTAGCAGAGCTAACAAAAATATCAGAAAGGTGCCCATGCCCATCCCATCATAGTTATTCTTTTCTTATTGGTATCGTCGGTTGCCATTCATCATGCAGGTAAAACAGCCGTTGCCATCGGCACTTATCCTGTCAAAGCGGGAACATCTATTGTGCAATGCAGCAGCATACAACCTTATCAAAAACGTTAAAATCCAGGAATCGGTATATTCTCAAATACTGGTCAACCTATTGACTTTTGAGTCTTTGTGATAATAGGTTTCAAAACGAAAAGGTTGCAACTATGTAAATTAGTGGCGAATTGGATTGCCGAAACCGTGCTGCGTATCGCACAATGCCCTCTGTAATCACAGCATAGACCGATGACAATGAGCAAATCATTACAAAAACCCACCATTCTCAACGTTGAAACAGTCGCGCGCTCGCGCCTTTTTAATGTTGAAAGCGTGGACCTTGAGTTCAGCAACGGGGTGCGCCGCGTATATGAACGGATGCGGCCTTCTACCCGTGAAGCCGTGATGATTGTGCCGATTGTCGATGACCACATAATCCTGATTCGCGAATACGCTGTTGGTACCGAGTCCTATGAGCTGGGCTTTTCGAAAGGCCTGATCGATCCTGGCGAAAGCGTTATGGAAGCCGCCAACCGCGAACTGAAAGAAGAGGTCGGATTTGGCGCGCAAAAGCTGACGTTTTTGAAAAAGCTCAGCATGGCTCCGTCCTATTTCTCCAGCAAGATGAATATCCTGGTGGCGGAAGAGCTGTATCCGGAATCGCTGCCTGGCGATGAGCCAGAGCCGCTGCCGCAGGTTCGCTGGCCGCTAGCGCAGCTGATGACGCTGCTTGATGAAGAAGACTTCAACGAAGCCCGTAACGTGAGCGCGCTGTTCCTGCTGCGGGAATGGCTTCATGCTCAGGGGCGACTTTAATGCACTCGCAGGTTAAAAACGCCCGTTGCCTGCGGAGTGAATGCCTGTACCGCACCGCCTGGGCGGGTAAGGCGCCAGCCGCCTGGCGACGCGGCGGGCAACGTCTCTAAAATGGTGACCATCAGCCAAAGAAAAAAGCGCCCGCAGGCGCTTTTTTTGTCAGAACAGTTCGTGAGTCTCGCCCCCGCCATCGGTGATGGTGGTGCCCACTTCGTGAACGGCCTGCTGGGTAGGTTGAGTTCCCTCAATAAAGTACTCTGCGCGGCTGTTCCCGCCGCTGGCTAACTGACCGGTGCTGCGGTCAATGTTGACCGTAATAATGCCCGGCGGCGGCGTGAGCGGTTCTTCCGGTACGCCTTCCAGCACCCTTTTCATAAAATCATCCCAGGCCGGCTGAGCGCTTTTGGCGCCACCTTCGTAGCCCGATATCTGATTTTTGATGGCGCCGGAGGCGGTGGTGCGGCCGAGATCGCGACGGTGGTCGTCAAAGCCAATCCATACCGATGTCACCACGCCAGGGCCATAGCCGGAGAACCACGCATCTTTTGAGCTGTTGGTGGTCCCGGTTTTGCCGCCGATATCGTGACGCTGCAGGTCGCGGCCTGCTCGCCAGCCGGTACCCATCCAGCCGGGTTCGCCGAAGATATTGGTGTTGAGGGCGCTTTTAATCAGGAACGCCAGCGGCGTGTTGATCACGTGCGGCGCATACTCCGGAGCGCCACTTTGCGCGACCAGAGACTGGTTTGCCTGCGCCAGCTGCGGCTGCGGAGGAACGCCGGGATTTTGCGGATCCTGCGAGGTCGCTACGTCCTCAACGTCTTTATTTTCCAGCACATCAGACTTCGGCGTATCGCCGTAAATCACCGGAATATTGCACTGTGGGCAGGCAATTTTTGGCCGCTCTTCAAAAATGACGCCGCCCTGATCGTTCTCGATTTTGCTGATGAAATAAGGGCTAACCAGGAAACCGCCGTTAGCCATAACCGAGTAGCCGCGCGCAACCTGCAGCGGCGTGAACGATGCGGAGCCCAGGGCCAGTGATTCGGTCCGCACGATGTTCTGCGCCGGGAAGCCGAAGCGCTGCAGATACTCAGCCGCGTAATCCACGCCCATAGCCCGCATCGCGCGGACCATCACCACGTTCTTTGATTGACCCAAACCCTGGCGCAGGCGGATAGGACCCGCATACTGCGGCGGGGAGTTTTTTGGCCGCCAGTCGGAGCCGGAACCGGCATCCCAGCGGGAAATCGGCACGTCGTTGAGCATGCTCGCCAGGGTCAGGCCTTTATCCATCGCCGCGGTGTAGAGGAACGGTTTAATGTTAGAGCCAACCTGACGCAGCGCTTGAGTGGCGCGGTTGAACTTGCTTTGGTTGAAATCGAAACCGCCGACCAGCGCAATGATCGCCCCGTTTTGCGGGTTGATCGATACCAGCGCCGAGTTGACGTCCGGCACCTGCGCCAGCCACCAGCTGTTGCCTACCTGGCGAACCCAGACCTGTTGTCCGGTCTGCACGACATCGTTCACCTTACGCGGCGTGGCGCCCTGTTGAGTATCGGAGATAAAGCGCCGCGCCCAGCGGACGCCTTCCATATTCAGCGACACCGAGGTTCCGTTGCTCAGTAGCGCGACGGCTTCCTGTGGGTTTGCCGAAGTGATAACCGCCGGAGAGAGCGGTCCGGAGCCTGGGGTTTTTTTCAGGGTATCGATGATTTTCTGGTTATCCCACGGCGTTTCACCCACTTTCCACAGCACCTTTTCCGGCCCGCGATAGCCGTGGCGCATATCGTAATCCAGCACGTTATTCCGCACCGCCTGCTGGGCTGCCTGCTGATTTTTACGGGTAATGGTGGTGTAGACACGATAGCCGTCTTCATAAGCCTGCTCGCCGTAGCGGCTGACCATCTCCTGACGCACCATTTCGCTGAGATACGGCGAGGAGAAGGCGATTTCCGGGGTATGGTAGCTTGCGTCAATAGGCTGGCTACGCGCCTGATCGTACTGCGCCTGCGTGATGTAGCCTTCGCTCAGCATACGCGAAAGAACAACGTTGCGGCGGGCGGTTGCACGATCCATGGAATAGAGCGGGTTAAAGGTTGACGGCGCTTTAGGCAGGCCTGCAATCACCGCCATCTCGCTCAGCGTAAGCTGATCGACGGATTTGCCAAAGTAGACCTGCGCGGCCGCGCCGACGCCGTAGGCGCGATAGCCAAGATAGATTTTGTTCAGGTACAGCTCAAGAATTTCATCTTTATTGAGTAACTGCTCGATGCGGATCGCGAGGAAGGCCTCTTTCACCTTACGCATCAACGTTTTTTCGGGGCTCAGGAAGAAGTTACGCGCCAGCTGTTGGGTAATCGTACTGGCGCCCTGCGAGGCGTGACCGGAGAACATCGCGACGCTGGCGGCGCGGAAAATCCCGACAGGGTCAACGCCATGATGCTCATAAAAACGGCTATCTTCGGTGGCGATAAACGCTTTAATCAGCTCAGGCGGCATTTGCTGCAGCGTGACGGGAATACGGCGTTTTTCGCCATATTGCGCGATCAGCTCGCCATCAGCGCTATAGACCTGCATCGGGATTTGCAGGCGCACATCCTTCAGCGTTGCGACGTCGGGGAGCTGCGGCTCTATATATTTATAGAGACCAAAAATCGAGCCTGCTCCCAGCAGTACGCAACAGACTGCAAGGATAAAAAGATACTTTACGAACTTCACCGGAGATTTCTCATTTAGTTTTCATTGGGCAGTTTATAAACAAACGCGCAGTAGTATAAAGGCAAGCCTGGAGCATTGATATAGCGAAGCATATCGGCTGATAAGGAGATCGTAGGCATGGCTTTTAGAAACTGGCGCATAGGAATGCATATTCAGCAGGACCATATTGCTATTGTCGCGTTGTTGCATGAGCGCTCACGCTGGGCGCTGCGCCGCTGGTGGAATATCCCATTAATGCCCGGCACCGTGCGTCAGGGGATGGTAGTGGACGTTGAGTCGCTGGCCCACCAGTTGCAAAGCTGGCGGCGGGAGCTGCCTTTGCAGCATCAAGTCTGCATTGCCTTCCCGGCGGCGCGAACGCTGCAGAAGCAGCTCCCGCGTCCGCAGATTTCATTAAGAGAAAGCGAGCAGGCGACATGGATAACCAGCGCCATGGCGCAGCAGCTGGAAATGCCCGCCTCTTCGCTGTGCGTCGATTATGCCCAATCTGCTGCGGTCGATGGCTGGCGGGTTACCGCTGCGCAGCGCTTAGACGTCAACGCGCTATGCCGGCTGGCAACCCGCCTCAGGTTAAGAGTGGTGGGGATTGTCCCGGATGCCAGCGCGCTTAGCGCTTTTATCCCCTGGCTGCCGGTTGAAACGCAGGGGCTGGCGTGGCGCGACGAAGCGAGCTGGCTTTGGGCAACCGCCGAGAACTGGGGATATTGTTTGTGCAGCGAAGCTCCCTCTTTTCCCCACATGGTTTCCCGGGTAAACGCTGGAGCATTTCGTCTCTGCACTTCAGCGCCGTGCGACGGGCAGAGCTTTGACGCCTGGAGCGTCATCGATCGCCTGCAGCCGCCTCTGCCGAGCTGTGGCGACAGCTATACCGTTGCTCTGGGGTTGGCGCTGGGAGCGCGCCAGCTATGAGCCACATCGTCAACTTTCTTCCCTGGCGCGAAACGCGGCGAAAACAGCGCCTGCGCATAGGCGGCCTGGTGAGCGTCGGTTTACTGCTTATCCTGCTTGCGGCGCTGCTTGCCCCACGGCTCAACAAACGGGCCGCTCACTGGCTGGCAACCGTTAAGCTAAACGCTGATAACCAGCTTTACAGCGCATTACAGCAGCGTGAGCGCACCATGCGTCAGCAGCTACAGCACAGGGATCAACAGCGCCTGCGCCGCCTGCGGCGCGAAAAAACCGCCGCGTGGCAGCCAAGGCTGCAGGAGATAGCGGCGCGTATGCCGGAAGATGCCTGGTTAACCCATCTGGAATACCGCCAGAACGCTCTGTCGCTAAGCGGGCTAACGTTGAATCTTAAAGGGTTAGCCGCGCTGGAAAAGGCGCTGGCAAACATTAGCGGTTTTCTTCCGGCAAAGGCAGGGGAAACGCACCGCGATAGCGAAGGGCGCTGGCTATTTCACTTTTCCATGGTTGGAGAGGACGAACATGCGGGGGAGCATTGAACGCTTGCTGGCGGAGCGTAAAAGTCTGTTAGCGATACTTCTCCTGCTGGTTCTGATTGCCGCAATCGGGCGCTGGCTCATGCTGCCTTCCCAGACAGAAACGCCAGTGGAGCTCTCGCCGCGCATACAGATGCAGTGGCGAAAATTGCTGCCGCTGGTGAGCGCGCTACGTGCCGCCGGAATAGATGACGCAGCGACCCAGCCATTTTCTCCCATTGAGCTCCCGGTGGCTGGGGCGGCGCTTATCGCCTGGCGGCCGATGGGCGGCGGGGGCGAGATGCAGCTGGAGGCTGACTGGCAAGCGGTGCCTGCGCTCTTTTCCTGGCTTGCCCGCTGCGGGATGCGGGCTACGGCTTTCTCTGTGCAGCCGGAAAAACAGGCTCTACGGTTGACTCTGCATCTGGGGGCGGAAGATGCGCCTTAAATGGTGGTACTGGCTGCTGTTCCCACTTCCGCTGCTGGCGGTGGAACGCGATCCGTTCCGCCCCCCGGTGGATCGCTGCCGGACGGCGCAGCTTAGCCAGTGGCGCTATGGCGGAGCTGTCGGCGACCCGCTGGCGCTTATTGGCATCTTGCAGGATAGCGCCGGGAAGTGGCGTCGGGTGAGGGCGGAGACGATTTTGCCCGCGGGCTGGCGGGTGACGCTGCTGACGGCAGAGAAAATAACCATATTAACCGGCCCCGGGTGTGAACCTGCACAGTGGGTCTGGCTGCGAAAGGGAATAAAGAATGATGCGATGGATAAGCCTGCTGTTTCTGCTCCTGCCGCTGATGGGCGACGCGGCAAAAAAGGATCTTCCCGTGTCGCTGGTCATCGATGATGCCCCGGTGGCTCAGGTACTCCAGTCGTTGGCGGAGCTAAAGCAAAAAAATCTCGTGATCGCTCCTGACGTCAGCGGCTCGGTATCTCTTCATCTGAATGAGGTTCCCTGGCTGCAGGCGTTGCGATCGGTGATCGACAGCGCCGGTTTGACCCTTACCCAGCAAGGTTCGGTTCTCTACGTACACACCCAGGCGTGGCAAAAGGCGCAGCAGATGAACCTTGAGGCGGAAAGAGCAAAGCGTCTGCAGAATCTCCCTTTGCAGGGGCATAGCGTGACCCTTCGCTATGCTGATGCGGAGGATCTGGCTAAAGCCGGCGAAAAATTGCTGAGCGCTCGCGGACATCTGACGGTCGATAAGCGAACCAACCGTCTGTTGATTCGAGATGATGTCCGGCACCTTCCGGCATTAAAAGCATGGGCCCAGGAGATGGATGTACCCGTAGGTCAGGTCGAGCTGGCGGCGCATATCGTTTCAATGAGCGAAACCAGCCTGCGGGAACTGGGCGTTAAATGGAGCCTGGCAGAAGCGAGTAGCCCGCCAGGCTCGGGTAAATTAACCACCTTGAGCAGCAACCTGGCGGTAGGGGATGCCAGTACAAGGGCCGGGTTTAACATCGGCCGCCTCAGCGGGCGGCTTCTGGAGCTGGAGCTCTCCGCGCTTGAGCGGAAGCAGCAGGTAGACATCATCGCCAGCCCTCGACTGCTGGCTTCGCATATGCAGCCCGCCAGCATTAAGCAAGGAAGCGAGATACCTTATCAGGTCTCCAGCGGCGAAAGCGGCGCAACCTCTGTGGAGTTTAAAGAGGCGGTGCTGGGGATGGAGGTAACGCCGACGGTGTTACATCAAAACCGCGTACGTTTAAAACTCAGAATTAGCGAAAATACGCCGGGCCAGGTGCTCAAACAGGATAATGGCGAAGTATTGGCTATTGATAAACAAGAAATAGAAACTCAGGTAGAGGTTAAAAGCGGCGAGACCCTGGCTTTAGGCGGTATCTTTGCGCAAAAAAATAAAACTTCTCGCGAGGGTATTCCTCTCCTTAGCGACATCCCCTGGTTTGGCCAACTGTTTCGCCGCGACGGCAAGGATAACGAACGACGTGAACTGGTTGTCTTCATCACTCCACGTATTCTGGCAGTGCATTAAGCGGGTTTTTCATGCTAAACACGTTTCAGGTGTTTGACGTGAGGACGGATTTAGCATACAAGGGGTACCGATTTGAGAGTCGGGTACGACATCAATCCTCCCTTTCTTGTCCGGTGATTTATTCTGTTGCCAAACCAGCCGGAGTATTGAGATAATTTTTAGTCTGACTCTCGCTCTATTGCATATGAGGTTTCAGTTCATGTCCTGCTGCGCTGGGTGTCTGCGAAGCGGGTTTACCATTAACGAATAGTCTTAGTAGTACCGAAAAAATGGCAGAGAAACGCAATATCTTTCTGGTTGGGCCTATGGGTGCCGGCAAAAGCACTATTGGGCGCCAGTTAGCCCAACAGCTCAACATGGAATTTTACGATTCCGATCAAGAAATTGAGAAACGCACTGGCGCAGATGTGGGTTGGGTCTTTGATGTAGAAGGCGAAGACGGCTTCCGCGACCGTGAAGAAAAAATCATCAATGAGTTGACGGAAAAACAGGGAATCGTGCTGGCAACCGGCGGTGGCTCTGTAAAATCCCGTGAAACGCGTAACCGTCTCTCCGCCCGCGGCGTGGTGGTGTACCTGGAAACAACTATCGAAAAGCAGCTTGCCCGTACGCAGCGCGATAAAAAGCGTCCTTTGTTACAAGTTGATGCGCCGCCTCGCGAAGTTCTGGAAGCGTTGGCAGATGAGCGCAATCCACTGTACGAAGAGATTGCTGATGTCACTATCCGCACTGACGATCAAAGCGCGAAAGTGGTAGCAAACCAGATTATTCATATGCTGGAAAGCAATTGATTCTGGCTTAATAAAGTGCGTCAGAGTAAAAGCAACTGAGGTGGACGTCGCGTTATGGAGAGGCTTACTGTAACCCTCGGGGAACGTAGTTACCCGATTACCATCGCGGCTGGTTTGTTTAACGATCCAGCTTCCTTCCTGCCACTGAAATCAGGCGATCAGGTTATGCTGGTCACCAATGAAACGCTGGCGCCGCTTTATCTGGATACCGTACGCTCCGTACTTGAGCAAGCGGGAGTAAAAGTCGATAGCGTGATTCTTCCCGACGGCGAGCAGTTTAAAAGCCTGGCGGTGATGGATACTGTTTTTACCGCGCTATTGCAAAAACCACACGGCCGCGACACGACGCTAGTGGCGCTCGGCGGTGGGGTGATCGGTGATTTAACCGGATTTGCCGCCGCCAGCTACCAGCGTGGCGTGCGCTTTATTCAGGTTCCTACCACTCTGCTGTCGCAGGTGGACTCTTCGGTGGGCGGCAAAACGGCCGTCAACCACCCTCTCGGTAAAAACATGATTGGCGCCTTCTGGCAGCCAGTTTCCGTTGTTGTCGATCTCAACTGTCTTAAAACGCTGCCGAAGCGTGAGCTCTCTTCCGGTCTGGCTGAAGTGATCAAGTACGGCGTGATTCTTGACGGCGAATTTTTCGACTGGCTGGAAAATAATATTGATGCACTGATGGCGCTGGATGAAAAAGCGATGGCGTACTGTATCCGTCGCTGTTGTGAGCTGAAAGCTGAAGTTGTCGCTGCCGACGAGCGCGAAACCGGGTTACGTGCTTTACTCAATCTTGGCCATACTTTTGGTCATGCTATCGAAGCTGAAATGGGCTACGGTAATTGGTTACATGGTGAAGCGGTTGCTGCCGGTATGGTGATGGCGGCGCATGCGTCCGAGCGTTTGGGGCGGTTTAATCCGCAGGATACGCAGCGAATTATCCATCTGCTGCAACGTGCAGGCCTGCCGGTGTGCGGGCCGCAGGAGATGACAGCTGACGCGTATTTGCCCCACATGATGCGTGATAAAAAAGTACTGGCAGGCGAGATGCGGCTGGTGCTACCCCTCGCGATAGGGAAGAGCGAGATACGCGGCGGAGTACCGCATGATGTTGTTCTTGGCGCGATTGCTGATACTCAGCAGGCGCAACAATAAGAAGGTCTGGCCGCGTTCGCGCGGCGTTATCATTTCGGGTGACATGCAATAGTCGTGAGCATAAGCCTTTTAGTGGGGTGTTAAATGGATGAATTAAAACCAGAAGACGATATGAAAGCCGATCGCAGCGATCGTCGTACTGGTCGTTCTCGTCAGTCTTCAGAGCGTGATGCCGATCCGCAAATCAATTTTGATGATGTCGATCTTGATGATGCTGACGATGGTCGCCCGACGCGCGGCAGCAAAGCACGCCGTGAGCGCGATGAAGAGCAGTATGAAGAGTACGAAGAAGAAGTAGAGTCTGACGAAGGCGATGACGAAGAGCGTCAGGTTGAGCGTCGTCCGCGTAAGCGTAAGAAAGCGCCGGCAAAACCGGCCTCCCGTCAGTACATCATGATGGGCGTGGGCATCCTCGTTCTGCTGCTGCTGATCGTTGGCGTTGGTTCCGCGCTGAAATCACCATCCTCATCCAACGAGCAAACCGCTTCCGGCGAGAAGAGCATCAACTTGTCCGGAGATCAGGACAATAATACCCAGCCAGCGGCCCAGGACTCCTCTGCGGCAAACAACGCGCAATCGCAGGATGTCTCTCTGCCGCCCATCGCGTCTAACCCGACTCAAGGGCAGGCGACGGCTGAACCACAAGGGCAGCAGCGCGTTGAGGTTCAGGGTGACCTGAATAACGCGCTGACCCAGCAGCAGGGGCAAATTGATAGCGCGGTAGCCAACTCTACTCTGCCTACAGAACCTGCTACCGTTGCGCCGCTGCGCAATGGCGCCGCCCCGCGTCAGGCCACTACCGAGCGTCAGACGGCGGCAGCGCCGCGTCCGGCTGAGCGTAAGCATACGGTTATCGAACCAAAACCGCAGGCCACGGCGAAAGCGCCGACGCAGCCGAAGCAGGTTCCGGTTCAGCCTAAGCGTACAGAAAGCGTCGCAGCTACGGCCCCGGCAAAAACTCAGCCGACCACTAAGCCTACCGCTACTGCACAGGCTAAACCGGCTGCGACTACCGCTCCTGCGGCGACCACCGCGACAGCATCTACTGCTCCGGCTGCGACTGCAGCTGCCGCTCCGGCAGCAACAGCGGCGACTACGGGTAAAAGCGCTGGCGATGTTGGTTCGATGAAGTCTGCGCCGTCCGGCCACTATACGCTGCAGCTCAGCAGCTCTTCTAACTACAACAACCTTAACAGTTGGGCGAAGAAAGAGAAGCTGGAGAAATATGTTGTCTACGAGACTACGCGTAACGGTCAGCCCTGGTATGTGCTGGTGAGCGGTATTTACGCTTCAAAAGATGAAGCGAAACGTGCCGTTGCTACGCTGCCAGCAGATGTACAGGCGAAAAATCCGTGGGCAAAACCGCTGCATCAGGTTCAGTCTGACCTGAAATAATGCCGCAGTGTAGTCTGAAGCGCTGGATGCTGTCGGAGCTTTCTCCACAGCCGGAGAATGTGTAATTAGTTAGGCAGCATGAAAAAGAATCGCGCTTTTCTGAAATGGGCAGGGGGCAAATACCCCCTGCTTGATGATATTAAAAAGCACTTGCCGCAGGGCGACTGCTTGATTGAGCCTTTCGTGGGCGCCGGGTCGGTATTTCTTAATACCGACTTTTCTCGTTATATCCTCGCTGATATCAATAGTGATTTGATCGATCTGTATAACATCGTCAAACTGCAAACCGATGAGTACGTTGCGGCGGCGCGAGAGATGTTTACGCCTGAGAACAACGTTGCTGAACAGTATTATCTGTTTCGCGACGAGTTTAACCAGAGCCAAGAGCCGCTGCGCCGCGCGGTGCTGTTCCTGTATCTGAACCGTCATGGCTACAATGGTCTGTGTCGCTACAACCTGCGCGGGGAGTTCAACGTACCCTTTGGCCGTTATAAAAAGCCCTATTTTCCCGAAGCTGAACTGTATCATTTCGCGGAGAAGGCGCAGCATGCCGAGTTTCATTGTGAATCTTATGAAGAGTGCATGAAGCGGGCAGATCACCGTTCCGTTGTTTACTGCGATCCGCCCTATGCGCCGCTGTCGTCAACGGCTAACTTCACGGCCTATCATACGAATAGCTTTAGCCAGGAGCAGCAGGAGCTGCTGGCTAAAAAAGCGGAATCGCTGATGAAAAAGCGTATTCCAGTGCTGATTTCCAACCATCGCACGCCGCTCACTCAGGAGTGGTATAAAAACGCCGCTGAGACGCATATTGTGAAGGTTCGACGCAGCATCAGCAGTAACGGTGGTACACGTAAGAAGGTGGACGAGCTTCTGGCTCTGTACCGTCCGCCCAAGACCAAATAAATTTCAAGGAGATGCGGATGAAGCAGTATTTGATTGCCCCTTCGATTCTGTCGGCTGATTTTGCCCGTCTGGGCGAGGATACCGCCAATGCGTTGGCTGCGGGTGCGGATGTTGTGCACTTTGACGTGATGGACAACCACTACGTGCCGAATCTGACTATTGGTCCGATGGTGCTGAAATCACTGCGAAATTACGGTATCACCGCGCCGATTGATGTGCATTTGATGGTCAAGCCGGTTGACCGCATCATCCCTGATTTTGCCGCCGCGGGCGCCAGCATCATTACTTTCCATCCGGAAGCTTCCGAACACGTTGACCGTACGCTGCAGCTTATCAAAGAGCACGGCTGTAAAGCCGGCCTGGTATTTAACCCGGCGACCTCCCTGAGCTACCTCGATTACGTGATGGATAAGCTGGATGTCATTCTGTTGATGTCCGTCAACCCTGGCTTTGGTGGTCAGTCCTTTATTCCGCATACCCTGGATAAACTGCGTGAAGTTCGTCGTCGCATTGATGAATCCGGCTACGACATCCGTCTGGAAGTGGATGGCGGTGTAAAAGTGAGCAACATCGCTGAGATTGCTGCTGCCGGTGCGGATATGTTTGTTGCCGGCTCGGCTATTTTCGATCAGCCGGACTACAAAAAAGTCGTTGAACAAATGCGTAGTGAATTAGCAAAGGTTAGCCATGGATAAGTTACACAACATTCGCGGTGTGGCGTTTGATCTCGACGGAACGCTGGTGGACAGCGCGCCGGGATTGACCGCTGCCGTTGATAACGCCCTGTATGCGCTGGAACTCCCGATGGCGGGCGAAGAGCGAGTCGTGACCTGGATTGGTAACGGCGCTGACGTACTCATCCAGCGGGCCCTGACCTGGGCTCGTCAGGAGCGCGCGACGCTCAGAGCGGCGCAGGGCAAACCTTCCGTCGATCATGATGATATCCCGCAGGCTGAGCAACAGGCCATTTTGCGCAAGTTGTTCGATCGCTACTATGGCGAAGTGGCGGAAGAGGGGAGCTTTTTGTTTCCTGCCGTTGCCGATACGCTGGGCGCGCTGCACGCAAAAGGCCTGCCGCTGGCGCTGGTGACCAATAAGCCAACGCCGTTTGTCGCGCCAATTCTGTCGTCGCTGGATATCGCCAAATATTTTACCGTTGTTATCGGCGGCGATGACGTAAAAAACAAAAAACCGCACCCGGAACCGCTGCTGATGGTCGCGGAGAAACTGGGGCTGGCGCCCGCAGAGCTGCTGTTCGTTGGCGACTCGCGCAATGATATTCAGGCCGCGAAGGCCGCCGGCTGCTGCTCTATCGGATTGACCTACGGCTACAACTACGGCGAGCCGATTTCGTTGAGTGAGCCGGATTATATCTTTGACCAATTTAATGAACTCTTGCCCGCTTTCGGGCTACCGTACAGTGAAAATCAGGAATAAAAAATGACCAAGCCCATCGTTTTTAGTGGCGCACAGCCCTCAGGTGAATTGACCATTGGCAACTATATGGGTGCGCTGCGTCAGTGGGTAAACATGCAGGACGATTACCACTGCATTTACTGCATCGTTGACCAGCACGCGATTACCGTCCGTCAGGATCCGCAGCAGCTGCGTAAGGCGACGCTGGATACGCTTGCGCTGTATCTGGCGTGCGGTATCGACCCGAAAAAAAGCACCATTTTTGTTCAGTCCCACGTGCCTGAGCATGCGCAGCTGGGCTGGGCGCTGAACTGCTACACCTATTTCGGCGAACTGAGCCGTATGACCCAGTTTAAAGACAAGTCATCGCGCTATGCGGAAAACATTAACGCCGGTCTGTTTGACTATCCGGTATTGATGGCTGCCGACATTCTGCTGTATCAGACTAACCAGGTCCCGGTTGGCGAAGACCAGAAGCAGCACCTGGAACTGAGCCGCGATGTCGCCCAGCGTTTCAACGCTATCTATGGCGACGTGTTTAAAGTTCCGGAACCGTTTATTCCCAAATCCGGCGCGCGCGTGATGTCGCTGCTGGAGCCGACCAAAAAGATGTCCAAGTCAGATGATAACCGCAACAACGTTATCGGTCTGCTGGAAGACCCGAAATCGGTAGTGAAGAAGATCAAACGCGCGGTCACCGACTCCGACGAGCCGCCGGTTGTTCGCTACGACATCCAGAACAAAGCGGGCGTTTCCAACCTGCTGGATATTCTCTCTGCGGTTACCGGTCAGAGCATTCCAGAGCTGGAGCAGCATTTTGAAGGCAAAATGTATGGTCATCTGAAGGGTGAGGTGGCAGAAGCCGTTTCCGGTATGCTGACCGAACTGCAGGAGCGCTATCACCGATTCCGCAGTGATGAAGCCTTCCTTAATCAGGTCATGAAAGAGGGCGCAGAGAAAGCCAGCGCTCGCGCTTCCGTGACCCTGAAAGCGGTTTACGAAGCGATTGGTTTCGTCGCCAAACCCTGATGGGTTAGGTGGTTGAGCAATAAAAGCCGGGTGCAAATGGACTGCACCCCAAAAGTTGGACACCCAACTGAGTAAGGTGCAGTTTTTTATGG
>NZ_JBEAFR010000071.1:0-43562 GCF_040062315.1 Klebsiella sp. GW_Kp181 | reverse complement strand
AATCACCCGCAGAGCGGTTCAATAAGTGTGTTGCATCCATCGGTTGAACTCACAGCCAGAAGCGGACATTGTTATATCTGACATGGAAAGCTCATTCCGCTATATAGACATTAAGTCGGTGATGAGTTAGAGATCTATGAGTTGATTGAACTCTAGGGTTGTCAGGACTGTAACAGTGCCCTGTACAAATGACAGGTGTTCAGATCCATGGTGAAATTGAACACTAATCATCGTATCTTATTCTTCATTAACATTTAAAAAATGAGTGAATAGCTTGTCTAATTTTGTTAATTTAAAAATATTATCTGTGTCATCATCGATGATATGCATGAGTGATATGATAGATGATTGCCTTTCAGCGCTTAAGGTCAATTCCCTGAGATAGTTATAATCTGTGGCATGCTCGGTCTCATCACTAAATTTAAGAAATTGGGGCATTACATCTGGACTGTAATCAGGTTGTCTCATTGCCCATATCATTCCAGCTAACAATGATGACTTTACAGTATAATATTCAAGACCTCGGCTAACAGAGTGACGATAATCTTGGTATATATCATTATCCAATTCCCATTTCATCACAGAAACATACAGGGCGTGTACAAATTTGTTTCTAATTACAGGGTGGGGGTGAGAAACTTTAACGCTATCTAACTCCGCATACTTTCCCTCAGATAATTTATAGAATACATTAAACATTGAGGTTTGGACATATAAAAGCAAAAACGTGTTAGGTGGTGTTAATGTGTCATTCCTCACCATCATTCTGAGTGTTAAATACATACCTTCGAGGTCTGCAAGTATCTCTCGGGCATGCTGGTCAATGTTCTTTTGGATGACGCTGGGAGTTACCTCAGGATTGGAATTATTAATGTTGCTTGAGTAATCTAATTCGTAATAAGTAGCCGATTCTTTTATTTCACCTTTGATCTTGTAGTGCCCTTGTACGTGATGCGCAAGTTCATGAAAAAATATCCACGCAATCATTAATTCGAACATGGCAAAACGGCAAATTAATTCTTCATCAGTCCACATGGTATTGCTGTTGTTAGGAATGCTTTTGTATAGCTCTACCATATGAGTGACCGTGTCAGACGCGTTAACTCTTGGAGGGATGCCACCTTCGAATAAAAATTCAGCATCACTAAAGGGTTCATCAAGAGCGTTGAAATGCCAATTTCCACTTTCTAGATATTTAATGTAACCTGGATAGGTAAATGACTGGATGTAGATTTCCTGAACCATCCCCAGGTTTATTTTAATATGGGTTCGATAGCGTGAGTCATGATAACTTGTACACGCTGCATTGATGTTTCCATCAAGAGGCAATTCATAAGTTAAACACCCAGATTGTTTTGAGTATATATTATCATTTGCCCACATAGCTAAATCATCTAAGACCAATCGAGCCAATGGGTCAATAAAATCTATTGGCGCGCAATTTCTCTCAAGTTCTTTTAACGTGCTATTCATACCCCCACCCTTTAATAATTTGAAATAATTGCATTATAGCTCTTTAGTTATTGTCAGTCTAGTGATATAGAAAGGGAAATACTTCAATATTTCAAAGATGAAAGCTTTTTTAATTCCGCGTTGCTTTTAGCCTCATTCCAGAATGATTTTCACTTTGATAAGTCATTGAGAAACTCATTACTATAAAATTAATTATTTGTATAGGCGCACAACAAAAATTCTTCTTATAAATTAAAATATAAAAACCTTCTTTATCGCTGAATCTTATCTTAATAAAGGATCGTGATTCTGTATTGAACCACACAATCTGCTCTTAGCTCATATTGGACAGCCATAACAAAACCCATCGACCAATTCAAAACACCTATGGAAGTGAGTCTATTTAGATTATAATTGAAATAGACTCCACTGCTTCATATAGCTAATTAGGCCCCGAGGAAAAGGTATCTCCCGCTATATGGCATAATTATTTGTAATAATTCTATTGCGTTCCGAAGATTTTCTACCTGTGCATTTAGCAACGTGATATCTTTGATACCGTGAAATAAATTATTTCGATACCTATAGACAATTAAGAGGCACACTTCGATTTTATCTTCAAAAGAAGTTTCTTCATTTCTTAGTACGTTAAGTGATTTCACAGTTTGTGAAAGTTCTCTAAAATAGAGGTAATTGAAATGCTCTGTTGGTTCACCGCTTTCATGTATATAGCGTTTAGACCAATATGATAACTGGGAGTCGATCGCATCTGATGGCATATCCCTTGCGACTCGCTTTGAAAGAACCCCAATCTGCTCTACAACATTCTCATTATGAGCTTCTGAAGCCTCAAAAATCGACCACATAAGAGTGAAGTCGGATACTGCTTCGAGTGTATTAGGTTCAAGTTGTGCTGAGTGTCGTACGTTTTGTTGAATCCAATCGGATGCTTTCACTGATAATTTCCTTTAGATAGAGTGTTTATTCAGTATACATTTTGAGATTTTAGTCAAATGATTAAGCCGGGCACGGGCATGACATGTCCTTATAAGACCGGTGTTGTTTGGCAAATAATATACTGGGATTTTTAAGACTGATATAGCCAAAGATGAACTTTTGTATAAGGATTACAACTGGAAAGGGCTATGTTGAATAAATCGAACTTTTGGCAGATATCAGGATCAGATCACCACATTACGGTCTTGTAGCAGTATCTCATGGCAAAAAAAAGCTAAAAATCACCAACTGGAACACCTACAACAAGGCGCTCGTCAATCGTGGTTCACTGACATTCCGGCTTGATGAGTCGACCATTCAGTCATGGTACGACAAACCAAAAACTGCTTCGCGGGGGGCCCGCAAGGTTATTCTGAACTTGCCATTTCCACCATGATGAATCTCCCGCTTCGCTGTCCGGATTATTCCTGCGTCAGTAAGCGGGTTAAATCCGTTAGCATCCCGCTTAAAAGCTCCACGAGAGACACAATTGCTTACCTGGTTATCAATTCTTAGCCAGCTACTGACGAGTTAGAAGGCATCGTGATCAGGAAGTCCATAACCTGTACTTAATTACCGCAACTTAATTAGTCATCTTGTAGCCCTAACTTCCGCTACTCGCTCATGAGGGACAACCATACTCAAATCTCCCACATTGCAGGAGATTTAAGTATGAACACGTCACCGTGGAACAAAGACCGTATCATTGGCCAAAAAAGACCACTTCAGATATCTCATATCTGGGGTATCCGAATCCGACTTGAACTGGAAGGTAAAACGCGCGATTTAGCCCTGTTCAATATGGCCCTAGACAGTAAACTTCGGGGTTGTGATCTGGTTAAGCTAAAAGTTTCTGATGTTGCATATGGTAGCTCCGTTTCAAGCAGAGCAATGGTGTTGCAACAGAAAACCGGTAGCCCTGTGCAATTTGAGATAACTAAAGGGACAAGAGAAGCTGTTGCTGCATTGATAAAGCTTAGCAATTTGCACAATAAAGACTTCTTGTTTCGCTCTCGGGTCGGAACTAACCGGCACATTTCAACCCGGCAATACAACCGAATCTTTCATGGGTGGGTAGAAAAGCTTGGTCTCGAAGATTCGCTTTACAGCACACATTCCATGAGAAGAACAAAACCTTACCTGATCTACAAGAAAACCAAGAATCTCCGGGTGATCCAACTTCTGTTGGGTCATAAGAAACTGGAAAGCACAGTCCGTTATCTGGGCATTGAAGTCGATGATGCGTTAGAGATCTCTGAATCGATTGAAGTCTAAGGTTGCCAGGGCTGCAACAGCAGTCCTGTGCCAACAGCGGACGTTGCTGGTATCATATTGATTCTAAAGTCTTCGATTGGTGTGTTTGCAGACTATCATATATTTTATCTAACATTGATAAAAAGGAGTTTAATTATGAAGAGAAACAAAACCAAGAAAAAAAAACGAAATTCTAAAGGTAAATATTCTTCAAAAAAATCACTTTATTCAATAAACAAAAAATACTCTAACTATATGAGTAGTGATTTTAAAATTTGCCATCCATTATTAAATGAAAATCAAATTCTTTACATGATGTATTGCACTCATCAACACCTTAAAAGCCTTAATATTGAATTGGAGGGTGTTAAAAAAATCGCAGTAGATCTAGATCAACTAATGACTCTTGATTATCGTTCATTACCTAATGTTACTGATAGACAAAAAATGGTGATTGAAAAACTGTTTAATTCCGCACCAATATCACCAGACGAGCTGATTTTTCAAGCATTAAGAACTGTTATGTTTACTAGTTTTCCTTTACCTGAAAATGAAGAAGCGCTCATCAAAATGTGCTATTACAGACACATTGAGAACGATGTGGCTTTAAATATAGCGCATGAATTGTCAGAAAAATTTTCTGAACCAATGGTGTTACAGCCATACTGGCCTAGGCTTAGTCAATTACGCATTATGATGCATATCCCCGAACATTTCATAAGAAAAACCGAATTAGATAATATAATTTTCTACCCTGTTAAACAGAGAGGAATGAATGCAACTTCTTTAGTGTATGAAAATACGAGATTTATCAGGGTGAATTATGCACTTGAACCTATTCTAGACGACTTTAATACTATACTGATTCATTTTCATTCCACCGAAGCAATGGCTGGTGCAAAACGCTATCTTAGAGCGTTAACTTGCCTAATTCCCCGAGCGTTGTATTTTTCAACTGAAATATCTCCTTTAAAATTTCCACCTAATCCTATATGTTTTGAAGATAGTCCACAATTAATTCATGAGCTTACGGCAGAGCAGATTGATTTCATTATGATGCATGAATTATCGCATCATTTATTTAAGCACCCACAAAGAAAACATGAAGTATTAAAAAATGATGATGCTATTGATAAATTGAAAGAGTTTGAACTAGAAGCAGATTATCTACCTGCTAAAATGATGTTGCTGAAATTCTACGATGCTGAGAATCGCTCAAAAAAAAGAGGGGATGAAAAAATTCCTTTTGAAGTAATCAAGTCTAGAGATTTATCCATCATCTCAGCATTAATACTTTTCGAACATATGCATTTCGTCGAAGAGGCTAATGAAATATTGAAGGGGAAACTAAATGGAATATTACCAGTAAACTTTAAGCTGGGAACACATCCTCCATCTAAAGAACGAAAAGAAAAGTTTCTCGAGGCTTTAGGTGACCGTTTTCGTGGCTCATCACCGTTAAGTAGGTATGCATCTTCTTTTTATGAAAATGCTTTGAGAAAACTTAATGACATGAGTTCAATGGAAATAATGGAAGTTATTAAGCCTTGTTTGTATGAATGATTACTAGTTCAAACTATGTTGGCATTCATCCGATGAAATCTAGGTAATAGAATTTTATTACCGCTTCTCGCTCACAGCGGACCCTCAACTCAGCCAGCAATGTCCGCTGCGTGCCAAGGGCGGACGTTGGTAAATCAACATTGTAATAATTATTGGGAGCTGGTCAGTTGATAGAAGCCGAACATTAGATTATAATTGGGTATCGTATTTTTATAGAAAACTTTTTAGAAAGGGTTTTGAAAATTAAACTAAAAAGAATGCTTCAGATGGACTTTATTAAGGAGTTTCATGAGAACCTGGATACTGATTTCGAAGAACAGCTCTTCATTGCTTGCCTCAGAAATTATTGTTCTCACGGCAATCCGTTGAGGTTTAGCAATTTCGCTTACGCCATACGTGAGCTTATAAACCACGTCCTGTCACGGATGGCTCCAGATGAAAGGGTGATGGCTGCCCCATGGTTCACTCCCAATAGAAACAATGCGACAGTAACTCGTAAACAGCAGGCTAAATACATTGCTCAAAAACATATACCTGATGGACTCTTAGATGCTGCAGCACTTCAGGAGCTGGATAACGGTATTGGCTGGTTCAACAAAAATTATCAGTCATTGAATTACTACACTCATATTACTGCAGAGTCGCTTGAAAGCCAGCCAAAGGATTTTTTTGAAAAAGCAAAACTGTTGATTGAGCTTTGCAACAAGATATTTTCTAACTTTGGTGATCTGGAACGAATACTAACTGATTCCATTATTGATGAGGTCAGCGACCATGTAAACGAGGTTACGAGAGATAATACTCCTGATGAAGTTGATATACTATCGTCACAGACGATTGTAGAAGCTTGCATTGTTGAATCGATAGAACCTCTCAGTCTTACAGAAGATTATGTTTATCTCTTGGTTAGGGGAACGCTCGAAATTACACGTCAATACGGACGGGGTGATGATTATTTAGCTCAAGGCGACTCTTATCCCTTTAAATTCGCTGTGTCTTTACGCGCTAGCGATTTTGAAGATATTAGACCTCTTGTTAGCACCGCTATTGTTGATACAGGTTCATGGTATGATGATGGTAATGGTTCAGCAATCGCTGATAAAATTTACAGTACACGGCGATTTCTTGAGATGATTGCACAAGTTCACATAAAACCGGCAAGATTACGAAGCCTCTTTCCAGAGCTGAGTTATGTAATACCTGATGATGAACTAGATGAAATGGTTCAGGATCTCTGACCTGCTCCCTAATGATTCATACACCGCTATGCTAGTAATGTCCGTAGAATGTCCCGGAACGCTATGCGGCCAGTAGAGCAAGCCGGCGTTGCCGGTTAGCTTAGATAATAAGGTCTACGCAGCAAAGGAGTTCCAAAGGAAATGAAAGAAACCATTTATAACATCTTCTACTTTTGTCCAGATGGTGTTCACATCACACATTGCGGAATCGTTGCTCATGAACTTGATGGTGACGATAATCAAAAACTGGAATTTTTAAGTAAGCAGTTAGACACTGATTTAGCTTCTTGTAGGTCATTTCATGACATTCACCCTTCTGTTCTCGATGACGACAAAAAACTGAGTCTTACCAGGTACAACACCAACTTGAGAGTGGGTATCAGTTACGCACCATTTGAGTTAGCTCTTGAGGCTGTAAAAGCCCCCATTAACCCCTTAACGATTGTTACACCGGTTGTTCAGGGTAAATTACAATATCATGTTAAACACCCTGTAGGCGAACAATTAAGGAATGAGCATACGCCTAACTATCATATTGAGGGAGTTCTTGATATACCGGACTACCTTAATAAGTATTTGACGGGGGGAGAGTTTCATCTCAAAAAACTGATTAATGATGATCACATGGAGCCTGTTAAGCTACTCTTTAATCAAAAAAATTATATATCGAGCTTTAAGCTGCTTGTATCATTAATTGATACTATTGCTTACCTTGAATATGGTGATGTGAAAAGAAACTTCCAGCAATGGCTTGATAATTATTCAGAAATTAGTGAGTTGGATATTACATCTGATGAAGTTTATCAGTTGAGAAACTCCCTGTTACATATGACCAATCTCAACTCCAGAGATGTCTTAAAGAAAAAACATCGCCGCCTGAGTATTGCAATTTGCAAAAAAGGCCATCCGACTCAGTACCACGATGAAATCGTATATTTCAACTTCACAGACTTTCTATTCATCTTTGATGAAGCTGTTGATAGGTGGGTTGATAGCTACAAAGATAGCAAAAAGCAGTTAACTTTAATTGAAAGATATGATGAAGTATTGAGAGATAACTTCTAATAAGCGAAAAAAGGAGGGGGGGCTTTTTAACTCAATAACACATTTAAGTCAGATTACTCATAATGTAAGTATCCCGCTTAGACGCTCCATTCTCTTTTAGAGATCCTCTTGCATATGGATTATGTACCTAAGAACGAACTTCAGCTCATCGCTCACAGCGGACCCTCAACTCAGCCAGCAATGTCCGCTGCGTGCCAGGAGCGGCCCTTTGGTAGTTGTCAGTAGGACGATATTTGAGCAGAATGAGACAGCCTTTAAGTATGACCGTTTTTTATACAACCACACACTATTGAATCCAGGTTCAAAAGGGGCTACTGACCCACAAATGAAAGGATGCATGAGATCGAGCTATGCGTATTCATCAACAGAATAAGTCCCGTAAACTATATCGCAGCGTCAACACAACGACGCTGCATCATTCTAATAATCCAGGTGCTGAGTATCGGTGGGAACGCAATCGCAAAAAAGTCGGAGATGAGCTACTGGTAAAGCGCGAGACAATGCATGGTAGACAGAAGCGTGGCCGAGACTACACACCATTGTTTTATTTTCTGATCAAACAGATTGGCAAACCGTGGAATGAAATATTCAGTGAAGTATGTGGACGTCTTGATACCACCGAGCCGGTATTCTGGTTGGTCGCGCTACATGAGCATCAGCGAAGGGATTTAGTCTGCATTGGCGAAAGCAGTTTTTACCCGGGTTTGTTTGTTGATGAGAATGGAGTTCTGCAACAGGTAAACCCTTCGATTACGAGAAATGATGTTAAGGTGACTTGCCGTTGCTGCACACACACTTATATTGGTGAACCTGTACCTTGGATAGATTGAGTGACACCCCTTATCTTATCTTGGCTGCGATCATTGTCAGCAGTAAGAGTGCTTGCAAACATCCGTTACTTACTGACGGCGGGCCGTTAGCCCTTCCGCTCTGTGCCATTAGCGGAAGTAGCTAGAAACACTCTGTTATGATTACCGGGGAGCAGGTCATCCCGCCTGTGCATGACGTGAACCCTACAGTAACCATAATGGACTCGGGTTTCGATGATCTTCCTGATACGAAGGCGTAGCGCACTGTCGTCAGCAGCCACAAACGATACCTAAATTGAACGAACTACGGTTGACCCGCATAGCAAGGATTTTCCTTTCGCTGGCACCGTAACGTGCCTGCAGCTCCCGGAGTCATTCGCGTAGGCGTGCCAGCGTCAGGTCTTCTTTGCCAGCACGTCCAGTTGCGTAGCTTAATCGAGGCTCAGATCGGCCAACAGTTTCTTTAGCCGCAGATTTCCCTCTTCCAACTGCCGTATGTGATTCAACTCAGGAGGTTGCGCCAGAAATAGAACGTGGCATCGGAACTGATGTCCCGTACGGACGTCCCCAGTACGGACTGCGTCAAGGCAAAGACAATTGGCTCTTCAGTGAATCTTGATGTTTTCATCGGCATCACCTCCGTTCAGGGAGTGTAGACCATGCCGGAATTCTGCTTCTGAATTGCGCAGGGTCACTTCTTAAGTGTAATATTATCAATTATGCTAGAAATCCATCAATTCTTCAGATATGAGTTTTTAGGTTTGTTGGTAATATCTGGAGCTTACTAAACGATTTATGATGATACAGTGAATGGACAATCTTAAAATGAATAAGATAGCAGTTGTTCTCATACATGGCTTAACGGGCAACGATGAAACATGGGTGCATAGCAATGGTAACTCTTTAAAAGACCTACTTAAGGCAAGTGATAAGAAAATTGAAGATTATTGTGATTTTTATGAATATAATTATTATAGTAAGCTAATTGAATTTATGGATGGAATTGTTGCAAAATATGGTAGCAATCTGTTAAGTAAAATTCCATTTTTTTCCAAAAAATTGGGTGATAGAAAGAATAGAAAAAATAAAACAATTGCTCATCTAGCAAGTGGCCTTGAAACAGAGCTACGGATCCGTTTTATCGATCACAATGAAATTATCTTGATTGGCCACAGCCTAGGGGGGCTTGTCGCCAAAAAACTAATATTAAAACGAATTGAAGATAGAAACATAGACAATATTACTGGCTATATTTCTATAGCCACTCCTCACCATGGGTCGCTCAAAGCATTACTAACCAAGTTCAGTAAAAATAAACATGCCAAAGAACTTGAACCCTTAAACGAACAGACTATGAATTTAGACGTTGAATGGATGAAAAATATCCAACACCATCCTGACTCATTATACTTAATAGCATTAGATGACGAAGTTGTATCACCGCATTGCGCCATTCCTGCCGGAATTAGCAAGAGCGTTTGTTACGAAATAAATGATGAAGATCATACATCCATATGTAAACCAGAAGATATTACAAAAACAAGCTTTATAATAATTAAAAGATTTATTTTAAATAAACTGAACTCTATGTTAGTCCAAGATAAATTATTAGAAAGCAAAGCTTCTCAGCTATCATCATATGAAAAAGAGATTTTTGTTATAAAGTTAATACTAGCTGATGTTGATGTAGGTCTTATTGATTCGTCCAAGGAATCATTTTTTAGAGCAGAGGTAGCATGCAGACTACACAGGAAAGAAGCAAAAAAATTAGAAGATATTTATGATAAAATTAAATTTTTATATCAGCAAGAGTATTACAGAAGACGTAATGGACAAATAACTAGCTCTGAATTAGTCTATAAGGTTCATAAAGAAATAAAAGATAACAACGACTCAGCACTAAAAATAGTCTTAAAACACTTTTCTTTTCTTGAAAAAATCGGCATGTTACACCAATTAGCAAACAAGAAAGAGAGTAAGGTTTACTGGGGTGAGAAAGACATCCCAGAAAGTCATTATGAGGCTTAGGATGAAAATTTATCGCGATGTTTTATCAGAACCGCACCTAAATATGTTACGGTTATGTCTTATTATTAGAGAGTTACAATATAATAGATTAAAACGCAAACAATTAACCATAAATAAATTATGTTTTTTCAATGCTATTATTGTGAGTGATAGTCTAACATATTCAGTACTTCGACATTATGACGATGTATCTGTAGGGATAGATGATGAAAATTATGAGGAAGGTTTTTCATATCATAATAAAGAACACCTCCGTGAGGCTTTTGAGGGAGATTACATTCGTAATGCAATATTAAAGCTATCAAGTTCAGAACAAGTAAATGTCGAAAATATTAATCATGATCTTTATGTTAGCTTAAATAAGGACATGATTTTTTATGATGGATATCATTTGACCGATAAATGGTTGAAGAACATCAATCTCATACGATTTTGCTTAAAAAAAAGCGACCGAGAACTGTTTAATTTGCTAATAGGATTGATTTATGAATAACTCACCCGCGCTCATTATAGACAAGCTCGAAATTATAGGAGCTACAAAATCGTATGAGGTTTTTTTCAAGGAAGGTATAAATATAATATGGGGAGATCTTGATTGTGGGAAAAGTAGCATCTTAGGAATTATAGCCTATTGTCTCGGAGCTTCAAATCTAGATTCTTACAGCGAACTAGAAACAAAGGCACATTCTGCACGTGTAAGCGTGACTATTAACGGTGATAAGTACATATTTGAAAGATACCTTTTTAAACCAGGCGCCTATATTAAAGGATTCAAGAATAAAATTAATCCCGCAGGACCATCAGTGATCTTATCCCCCGATTTAGATGGAGACGCTCCTGATGGGTATATCGCTTTTTATATTATGGGTCTAATGGGTCTCCCTATAGCCAAAATAAAAATATCACCAAGTAAAACGGACTCAACACTTAATAGAGTTGGCTTTAAGGATGTTCTCAAGTTCCTGTATTTAAAACAAAAAGAAATCGCGTCAGATACAATGCTGAATATGAGTGAAAAATACAGATATGTAAAAAATAAAGAAATATTAAAGTTTCTATTGAATATACATAATGAGCTTATTTCCGAAATAGAGGCAGAACTTGCAGAAAATCAAAAAGAATTAAATTCAAAGAGAAATGAACGCCAGGATATACTAAAATTCTTACGTAATATAGGATTCGAAAATATTTCCGAGGGCATCCTTGATAGCTATTCAAATGAAGATGAATTGTCAGATTTAGAGAGTAAAATAGAAGCGGTTAAAAATGACTATAATGCAGCTTCTGGGACAACAGAGTTGGTCGAAAAAAGACTAAAAGAATTGAATGATACAATCATTACTTGTAGTGAAGTTATTTCAAATTTGAATGATGACCTAACAAATTTCATTAAATTAAGAAATAGTTATAATGAAGAAAAGAGTTCAATTACGCTATCTTTAAAGCTCCATGAAGATTTTCATGCTCCACTTGATATTGAGATCAAGTGCCCGCTTTGCAAACACATTCAACATTCCGATGAAGTAGATAGCTTAATATCTATAGAATATATGAACGCTGAAAAATCCTCATTAAACAAAAAAATATTGAGCCTCAGTGATTATATAGAAAAAACCAGACTCAAGCTAGAACTAAATATCAGGACCTGCCAGCAAGCTAGAAATGAAATACATGAATTACAATATTCATTTGACGATAGCTATGCAAGGCAAGTTTCTGAATTAGTCGAAACCATATCAATCCTTGAAAACCATAAAGCTGATTTGATTGCTGAGAATAAAATCAAGAAACGAGACATTATAATACAAGATAAGATAGAAATCTTAGCTTCACAGGAAAGTAATCTGCAAAAAACAATAGATGTATTAAATGTAAGGCTTATTGATGCTAAAGAAAAAAATGAAGGTAAAGATATAATAGTATCAAGGTTAAGTAAGATATTTCAATGGCTAATGGAAAATAGCCTTTTGCAAAATGTAAGTAATGCACATGTAAATGATAATCTAGATTATATTGTACGCGATAAAATTTTAACAGAGTTAACCTCCGGAGGGGTAAGGACTATAACATCTCTTAGTACATATATGTCATTCCTGATCTTTTCTATTTTATATGACTCAAACATACCTTCATTTCTGATGATCGACACCCCGGGCAATAACATTGGCCGCTATCGTACAGTCAATACCAACGGTGATGAAATAGCTTCGGATCAAAAAATATATGAACGAGTATATGAGCAATTATTCAAAATACAAAAATTGGCAAATAAGAAACAACGTATTTTTCAAGTCCTCATAGTTGATAACGACCTTGCCGAGTTTGCTGCAAATAACCCAAATGAGTTCCATATAGCAAAACGTTTCAGCAAGCACGACTCAAACTATGATTATGGTTTAATTAACGACTATAAGTCGAATAAATAATTACTGTACCAATCATTTATATCTAGCATCTACTAATTTAGTACATAAGTAGATGCTAGGTCTTGTGACCTGCTCCCCGTTGATTAACACGCCGCAATGTTAGCAACGTGACTGTTTGGCTACGAGATCAACTGCGAACTTCCGCTGTTCGCTCAAAGCTGCCTGTCAATAGTAGGGTATCGGATGCATTTTTTTGTTAGATATGACTAAGTGAAATGCAAATGGGTCGTCAAGTGAATGCAATAACCTAAATGGCAGACTAAACGTGTTTGAATGCCTGCGTAGGTTATTGTAATAACATCCTTTAGGTCAAACCGTGCTGGCTGCGAACTGGACTGACAACATCCGTAACCAGAAACCATCAAAGTAGTAATATTGCTCAAAAGACAAGATCGACGGGAGCTACAAGGTAACACGTGCCGTTAGCATACCCTTGCATTGAGCCACAAACAATCTCACTGTACTTGCCACAATTTTGCCACATCTACAACGCGCAAAATTGCACATTAGTGTTGAACAAAGCAAAACAATGCAATAATAACTTGATGATTTTATTATAAAAGATGGTGCCGATAATAGGAGTCGAACCTACGACCTTCGCATTACGAATGCGCTGCTCTACCAACTGAGCTATATCGGCCCTGCAAGACGTGCTGACGAGCGTAAGCACGGGATAGAAGGTTAAAACTAAGTGGGTGATGCGTCAATGCCCTTGTGAATCAAACGGCTACTTTTGCATCACCCAATGAGCATTAAGCACGAATGGTATCGTCGCCGAAACCAATCCACTTATAGGTCGTCAGGGCTTCCAGCCCCATCGGGCCGCGCGCGTGCAGCTTCTGGGTGCTGACCGCCACTTCCGCGCCGAGGCCGAACTGGCCGCCGTCGGTAAAGCGGGTAGAAGCGTTGACGTACACTGCCGAGGAGTCCACCTCGTTGATAAAGCGGTTCGCGTTGCCCAGGGTGCGCGTCAGGATGGCGTCGGAATGCTGGGTGCCGTGCTCGCGAATATGCGCTACCGCTTCATCCTGATCGGCCACCACCTTCACGTTCAGATCCAGCGACAGGTACTCGTTGTCATACTGCTCCGCTTTCACCGGCTCTACGCTGGCCGGGCCGTTTTGCAGCGCGGGCAGGGAGGCCGCATCGGCGTGCAGGCTGACGCCGCTTTCCGCCATCTGCTTGCTCAGCGCGGGCAGGAAGCGTTCGGCGATATCCTGATGTACCAGCAGCGTTTCGACCGAGTTACAGGCGCTCGGGCGCTGCACTTTGGCGTTAACGATCACTTTCAGCGCTTCGGCAACGTCAGCGGAGTGGTCGATATAAATATGGCAAACGCCGATCCCGCCGGTGATCACCGGAATCGTCGACTGTTCGCGGCACAGCTTATGTAAACCTGCGCCGCCGCGCGGGATCAGCATATCGATATACTTATCCATCTTCAGCATCTCGCCGACCAGCGCCCGATCCGGACTCTCAATCGCCTGGACGGTGGCTGCCGGTAAGCCGCACTCCTGCAGCGCCTGCTGAATCACTTTCACCGTGGCGGCATTGGTGCGCCAGGTCTCTTTGCCGCCGCGCAGAATCGCCGCGTTGCCGGTTTTCAGGCATAGAGAGGCGACGTCGACGGTCACGTTCGGGCGCGCTTCGTAAATCACGCCTACCACGCCCAGCGGCACGCGGCGGCGCTCAATGCGCAGGCCGCTGTCCAGCAGGCCACCGTCGATCACCTGACCAACCGGGTCCGCCAGGTTGCAGACCTGACGAACATCGTGAGCAATCCCGCTCAGGCGCGCCGGGTTGAGCGCCAGGCGATCGAGCAGCGCCTCGCTCAAACCGTTAGCGCGCGCTTCAGCCAGATCCTCAGCGTTAGCCCGCAGGATCGCGTCGGTCTGCGCTTCAAGATAGTCGGCAATCTTTTCCAGCACCTGGTTTTTTTCGCGGCTTGAAAGCTGCGCGAGTTTGTACGAGGCCGCTTTGGCAGCAATGCCCATTTGTTCCAGCATTTTCAGCTCCTTAACGGATAATCATGTCGTCACGGTGGACGGCGACCGGGCCATATTCATAGCCCAGAATGGCATCGATCTGCTGCGAGTGCTGCCCGGCGATACGGCGCAGCGCATCGCTGTTATAGCGGCTGACGCCGTGGGCGATATCGCGGCCTTCAAGGCTGCGAATGCGGATCACTTCGCCGCGCGAGAAGTTGCCGGTGATGGTTTTAATCCCTTTCGGCAGCAGGGAACTGCCGCGTTCAAGAATTGCCTGGGTCGCTCCGGCGTCAACGGTAATTTCGCCCGCCGGCGGTGCGCCGAAAATCCAGCGTTTGCGGTTTTCCAGCGGCGACTCCTGGGCGTGGAAGCGGGTGCCTACGGAAACCCCCTCCATCACGTCGCCAATCACGCCAGGGCGGCTACCGGCGGCAATGATCGTATCAATACCCGCGCGGCAGGCGACGTCGGCGGCCTGCAGCTTGGTGCCCATACCACCGGTACCTAAACCCGACACGCTATCGCCCGCGATAGCGCGCAGGGCGTCATCAATGCTGTAAACGTCTTTAATCAGCTCGGCCTGCGGGTTGTTGCGCGGGTCGGCGGTGAACAGTCCCTGCTGATCGGTCAGCAGCAGCAGTTTATCGGCGCCCGCGAGAATTGCCGCCAGCGCCGAAAGATTATCGTTATCGCCGACTTTAATTTCAGCGGTCGCCACGGCGTCATTTTCATTAATGACCGGCACGATATTGTTATCCAGCAGCGCGCGCAGGGTATCGCGGGCGTTGAGGAAGCGTTCGCGGTCTTCCATATCGGCGCGGGTCAGCAACATCTGGCCAACGTGAATGCCATAAATAGAAAAAAGCTGTTCCCACAGCTGGATAAGACGGCTCTGGCCGACAGCTGCCAGCAGCTGTTTCGACGCAATGGTCGCGGGCAGTTCCGGGTAACCGAGGTGCTCACGTCCGGCGGCTATCGCCCCGGAGGTGACGATCACAATTCGATGACCCATCGCGTGCAGCTGCGCGCACTGACGCACTAATTCAACGATATGGGCGCGGTTCAGGCGGCGGGATCCGCCCGTTAAAACACTGGTGCCCAGTTTTACCACCAGCGTCTGGCTATCACTCATGATTCTCTGCCGTTCAAAAAGGAGTTTCGATATCGAGTTGATGTTGTAACAGGAGTGAGCCCGCTTGCCAACACCTGGCGTGGTGGACGAACCACTTCATTGCGCGGATCGGGCATTCTGGCGAGAAAATATGACACATTCATGACGGAAATAATTTAATACTCTTTTTAAGTAAAAGTTCCATGTTGTCATAAATTTTTAATATTAGAGCGTTAAAAAACCTGCAGTTTTTGACAGGGCTTCCGCCCGGAATTGATTAGCGCGTATAAATAAATTACCAGGACTGAATAATGAAAAAGAGCTCACTGGCATTAATGATGATGGGTCTTATTGCTTCTTCGGCTACCCAGGCGGCAGAAGTTTATAATAAAAACGGTAATAAACTGGACGTCTACGGCAAAGTCAAAGCGATGCACTATATGAGCGACTATGACAGCAAAGATGGCGATCAGACTTACGTTCGTTTCGGCATTAAAGGTGAAACGCAGATTAACGACGATCTGACCGGCTACGGCCGTTGGGAATCGGAGTTCTCCGGCAACAAAACCGAAAGCGACTCCACGCAGAAAACGCGTCTGGCGTTCGCCGGGGTGAAAGTGAAAAACTACGGCTCATTCGACTATGGTCGTAACCTCGGCGCGCTGTACGACGTCGAAGCCTGGACCGATATGTTCCCGGAATTCGGCGGCGACTCTTCCGCGCAGACCGATAACTTTATGACCAAACGCGCCAGCGGCCTGGCCACCTGGCGCAACACCGATTTCTTCGGCGTGGTAGATGGCCTGAATCTGACCCTGCAATATCAGGGCAAAAATGAAGGTCGCGACGCGAAGAAACAGAACGGCGACGGTTTCGGCACCGCCCTAAGCTACGACTTCGGCGGCAGCGACTTCGCCGTCAGCGCGGCCTATACCAGCTCCGATCGCACGAACGACCAGAACCTGCTGTCTCGCGGTACGGGTAAAAAAGCGGAAGCCTGGGCAACCGGCCTGAAATATGACGCCAACAATATTTACCTGGCGACCATGTACTCAGAAACCCGCAAAATGACGCCAACCAGCGGCGGTTTTGCCAATAAAGCGCAGAACTTCGAAGCCGTGGCGCAGTACCAGTTCGATTTCGGGCTGCGTCCGTCCCTGGGCTACGTGCTGTCAAAAGGCAAGGATATTGAGGGCGTAGGCAGCGAAGATCTGGTCAACTATATTGACGTTGGCGTGACGTATTACTTCAACAAAAATATGAATGCCTTTGTGGATTACAAAATCAACCAGCTGAAGAGCGATAATAAGCTCGGCATTAACGATGATGATATCGTTGCTGTCGGTATGACCTATCAGTTCTGATAAGTTAACAGCTAACAGACAACAAAGCCGCCGTGGTGACAGGGCGGCTTTGTTATGAGTGATTAACGATTTTTTGCCAGATGCAGATTATCGTTATTCATGGTTATCTGGGCGTTATATTCCTTCGGCAGGCGGCGAGCCTGGTAGAATACCGATTGCCAGTATGGATTATCCAGCGAAGAGCGCATCACGCCCTGGCTGGTGGAGGCATGAAGAAAATTACGGTCGGTATCATAGAAACCGACGTGCATGCCGCCTTTAATACGGAAGAAGACTAAATCTCCCGGCCGCAGCTGCCGCGGGCTCACGCGCTCGCCCATATGCAGAAGCTCGCGCGTCGTAATGCGCTCCATCGGCAGGTTGAAGCGATCTTTGAGCGTGCGCCAGACAAACCCGGAGCAGTCGACGCCGCTTTGCTCCGTCCCGCCCCATTCGTAGGGCGTTCCCTCCCAGGTATGCATTTGATCGTGCAGCGCGGCGATCACCGGGATCAGATCGTCTGAACCTCCGTCGATGGTCGAGTGACTACTCTGGGCGGCGGTTTTATGCGGTTTCGATGAGGATGAACATCCTGCCAAAAGCAAAAAAGGAACAAACAGTAGCGCGTGAGAGAGTCTGGGCTTCATATCATTGTTTTTCGTCACTGAAAACGGGCCGTGATATTTTATAGCCGATTCGCTACGGCCTCAGAATGACCAAACGCAAAATTTACGAAACCTTACGTAATTAATAGGGGCAGGATCGTGCAGTGAAAAATAACGCGCATTATTTAACGCCAACCTGAACTTATCGTATTAATAAATTTTTTCTCCGTGAAACAATATTTCACAAATATTCGCGTGTGACGCAACCGGGCAGATTCACTTCAAGGTGAAAGATCCTCATCATCCCGCCATTGCGCCGCCAGGCTCCCCTCCAGTACTTTTGAGGGATAAAAGAGAGAGTGGGGCGGGCTAATGCATCTGGATTTTCGCCAACTGCGCAACTTTGTGGCGCTCGTTGAGTACGGCAGTTTTAATCGCGCGGCCGAGGCGGTGTGCCTGTCGCAGTCGGCATTCAGCCGCAGCATCCAGGCGCTGGAGCAGAGCGTCGGGCATCCTTTATTTGACCGGCAGAGCAAGCTACCGACGCTCACTCTGCATGGGCAAAAGCTGCTGCCCTACGCCCGCCGTTTTCAGGAACTTAACGTCGAGCTCAGCAGCCAGCTGCGCGAAGCGGACGATGCGCAAACCGGCGAGGTCGCCTTTGGCTGCGGCCCGGCCCCCGCCGCGAGGCTGATTCCGGCTGCCATCGGCGAGTTTCATCGTCTTTTGCCGCAGGCGAGGGTGCGCTTTCAGATTGATAACTGGCTGGCTCTGCATCAGGCGCTCACCTCCCAGAGCTATCCTTTTGTCGTCGCCGACAGCTGGCAGGCCGAGCTCGACCCGCAGCTGCGCGTTCAGCCACTCAGCCCGCAGCGCTGCTTTTTCGTCTGCCATGCCGGGCATCCGCTGGCAAAACAGGGTCCGGTCTCTATTCAGGCAATGCTGCGTTACCCCTTTGCGGCACCCTATCTGCCGCCGGGCGTGCGCAAGGTGCTGGCGACCCTCAGCCAGCAGCAGGACTTCACGCCGGCGATTCAGTGCGACCATATCTACGCGCTGCTTTCGACCCTGGCGCGAACCAATGCGATTAGCTTCGCCAGCGAGGATGGCTTCGCGCTATGCCAGCACAGCCATCGGCTGGTTAAGCTGGAGCTCAGCGATCTGCCTGAAGAGTGGCGGCTGATGCAGACCCGGTTTGCCATTATCTCTCCGGTTCATGCGGCTCAGCCGCCGCTGGTTGCGAAGCTGATTGAGATGATCCTCCATACCGATCGTCAGCATCAGCTGCAGCTGCTGGCCCAGGAGGAGGGGAGTTAACCGGCGTTTTTCGCCTGGCCTTCGGCATCGTACTGCGGCCAGCGATTTTCCAGCTGCCGGGCTTTCAGCGCCCGCTCGACAAACTGGCCGTCCACCCACTGGCTGACGTCGAAAGCGCTGCGGATCAGGCGGCCCGAGTGAGCCTGCTCGACGCTGCTGCTAAAGCTGGCGGTCAGGAACGGGTCGATGCGCGGCGAGGTGGTAAAGTTCAGATCCTGCGGCTGCAGCTCTTCGAGAAACAGCGCCTGCGGGATCTGGCTCTGCTGCGCCATCTCGGCGGACCAGGCGTCGCGATTGGCCGGGTCACTGATTTCAGCGGCGTTCTTCACCAACACGTTAACGATCTGCTGGGTCGCCTGCGGCCAGGCGTCTATAAACGTCTGCGTGCCGAGGAACCCGGCCTGAGTGGTGTTCTGGCGGCCGGAGTCACCGCTTTTGACGACCACATCAATCTTATCGCCGCGTAGCGCCAGCAGCGAAACGCCGCCCCACACCGCATCGACGCGACCGGCCGCCAGCGCCGCTTTGCCGGCGTTCCAGTCGAGGTTGATCACCTGCAGGCTGCGCTCGTTGAGGCCGACGGTTTGCAGCGCCCGGTCAAAGGCCAGCTGATCCGCCGTGCCGCGATAAACCGCCACCCGTTTGCCTTTCAGATCGGCGAGGGTTTTAATCCCGGAAGCTTTGGTCACCGCGAGGTAAGATTCCGAACCCCGGCTGCCCAGCAGCAGGCGCGTCGGCAGCCCGTTGGCCTTACCGATAATCGCCGCCAGATCGCCGAGGTAGACAAAATCCAGCTGGCGGTTGGCTAACGCTTCATTTACTGCCGGACCGGCGCCTTTGAAAAACTGCCACTGCACTTCCACGCCCTGCGGCTTAAACACCTCTTCCAGCTGATGGCGGATAAACGCCATGCCGACCGGCCCCTCAATAAAGGGTTTACTGCCCGCGCTCTGGTCCGGCACGCCGATGCGGATAGTGCGTAGCGTTTCGGCCTGGACGCTGGACGCCAGGCTGATGACCGCGACCAGCGCCAGCAAGGTGCGGTTGAATATTGCTTTCATCATAACGTGTTGCTCCCTTGAGTTTTTTCTCACCCTAAAGAGCCGACGGGCAACGTGTTAAATGCTTTTATTCGCCAAGCATTGCCGAAAAAAAGCTAAATCAGAAGCCGCGTGCCCGCCAGGCTGAAATGCATTTGATGCATCGGGATTATTCGCCTTACGCAATGGCGGCGAAGCGTGAGGCACGTTTTGATAGCGACATGACTGACTGAAAAGTGGACCGAAATGTCGCAGATGATCTTAAGAACGGATGCTCCCGGCAGTCCGGGGTTCAGGCTTAACGGCTGGCCGTGGCTGCTGCCTGCGTTACTGCTGCTGCTGTGGTACATGGCCGCTCGCGAGGGATGGATGCCGGAGCAAATTTTGCCCGCGCCGTCGGTAGTTGCCGATACCGCCCTGTCGCTGCTGAGCGGCGATCTACTGGCGCAGTGGGGATTCAGCCTTCAGCATCTGGCGCTTGGCCTGCTGCTGGGCGCCATCGCAGGCACGCTGCTCGGGGCGCTGTTCGGCCTGGTGCCGGCCGCCGCGCAGCGGGTGGAACCGCTGTTTTACGCGCTGGCGCAAATCCCGACGCTCGGCTGGATCCCGCTGTTTATGGTGCTGTTCGGGATCGATAACGGCCTCAAGCTGGCGGTGATCGTCAAAACCACCATAGTACCGATGACCATTAATACGCAGCAGGCGGTGGCCGGCGTGCCGTTGACCCTGAGCGAAGCCGCAAGAGTAATGAATTTTTCCCGCTGGCAGCGGCTGCGCTGGCTGGTGATCCCGGCAAGCCTGCCGGGCTGGTTTACCGGCCTGCGTCTGGCGCTATCGCAGGCCTGGGTGTCGCTTATCGTCGTGGAACTGCTGGCTTCTTCGGAAGGTATTGGCTACCTGATGGTCTGGGGTCGTCAGCTGTTTCAGCTGGATATCGTCTTCGTCACCATTGCGGTGGTTGGCCTGAGCGGCATGCTGATGGAGTGGGCGGCGAACCGGGCCTGTTCCCGGCTGGTGTTCTGGCCGCAGCCTGCCGCCGGACGCCTGGCGTGGAAACCGCAGGCCAGCTGGCGGGCGCTGCAGCTGCCGTTAGTTCTGCTGGCGCTGTGGCAACTGGCCAGCCAGTCAGGCTGGATTGATGAAGCCTTGTTCTCATCGCCGCTGGCGGTAGCGGTGCGCTTTATTCAGGGCATCCTGAGCGGGGAGCTGACTACGGCGATGTTGGCCAGTCTCGGACGGGCCTTTGTCGGCGGCGCGCTGGGGATTACGGGCGGCCTGCTCTGCGGACTGCTGCTGGCGCTGCGCCCGCGCGCCGGGCAAATCTTCACGCCCACGTTAAACGTGTTGCGCCATATCGCCCTGTTTGCCTGGCTACCGCTGCTGACCGCATGGGTGGGCAACGATAACGGCGGCAAAATCGTCTTTATCGCGCTGGCGTCGTTCTTTCCGATGTTCTTCAGCACGCTGCAGGCCGTGCTGCAGCGTAACCCGCAGCTCGATGAAGTGGCCAGGGTACTGCGCCTGGGCGAATTAGCGCGCCTGCGCAGGGTTATTCTTCCCGGCGCGGCGCCGGGGATCTTCGCCGGTCTACGGCTGGCGCTGATTTACGCCTGGCTTGGCAATATCGGCGCGGAATATTTCATGTCCTCCGGCGTCGGCATCGGCAGCCTGATGATCAACGCCCAGCAGCTGCTGGATATGCCCACCATTCTCTGCGGCATGGTGCTGGTCGGTATCACCGGCGCGGCGCTGGATAAAGCCGGACGTTTACTGGAAATGCGCGCCACCCGCTGGCGTCAACAGGAGCAGCTATGACCTCTTCAACTCTGGTCTCTTTTCGCCACGTGCGTAAATCCTGGCAACAGGTAACGGCGCTACAGAATTTCAGCCTGGATATCGCCGCCGGTGAACTGGTGGCGCTGGTGGGCAGCAGCGGCTGCGGTAAATCGACGCTGCTGCGGATGCTGGTAGGCCTGGAGTCAGCGACCCAGGGCGAAATTCGCATTAACGGCGAGCCGGTCACCGGCGTGGGCAAAGAGCGCGGCATCGTATTTCAGGAGCCGCGCCTGTTTCCGTGGCTGAAGGTGATCGACAACGTGATGCTCGGTCTGGCGGATGAAAAGCTCAGCCGGGCGGAGAAGCGCCAGCGGGCGCTGGAAATGCTGGAACGCGTGCAGCTCAGCGAATTCGCCAACGCGCTGCCCGCGCAGCTCTCCGGCGGTATGGCCCAGCGGGTCGCCATTGCCCGCGGCCTGGTGGCCCGTCCGCAGATTCTGATGCTCGATGAGCCTTTCGGCGCGCTGGATGCCCTGACGCGCCATACCCTGCAGCAGGAACTTTTACAGATACATCAGCGCGCGGGAACCACCACGCTGCTGGTGACGCACGATGTGGAAGAAGCCGTCGCCCTGGCCGACCGGGTCGTTGTGCTCTCGCCGCGTCCGGGGCGGATACGGGAAGTGGTAAGCCTGGCGCTGCCCCATCCGCGCCAGCGCGACGATGCCGCGTTTACCGCCGCCTGCCGCCAGATACGCAATCTGATTACTTCTGCCTGATTCTTTAATGTAAGGAGCAACTTATGGGACACCCCTCCGTCTTCCCGACCGGCGCCACCCTCTACGATCCGCAGCGCGCCTGGAGCGGCTACACCCTTTTCCAGGCCACCGAACACGGCGCGGTGCTGGTAGATATGAACGGTCACGTGGTACGCGAATGGCCTGAACTGCATGGATTTCCCAATAAAATCCTGCCCGGCGGCGCCATCCTTGGCCACAGCGGCGAGCGCGATCCGCGCTACGGCATGCAGGATATGCTCGATCTGATCCAGGTGGACTGGGAAGGCAATGTGACCTGGAAATTCGATCGCTATGAGCAGGTGAGCGATCCCGGCAATGAAACGCGCTGGATGGCGCGAGCTCATCACGACTATCAGCGGGCAGGCAATCCGGTGGGCTATTACGCGCCGGGGCTGGAGCCGCAGGTGGATGGCGGCAATACCCTGATCCTCGCCCATACCAACCTGCTGAACGAAGCGATCTCCGACAAGCTGCTGCTGGACGACACCATTATTGAAGTCGACTGGCAGGGCAACGTGGTGTGGGAGTGGCGCTGCAGCGACCATTTCCACGAGCTGGGTTTCGACGACGCGGCGCGTACCGCGCTCTACAACAATCCGAATATGCGCGCCAGCGGCGGTGGAATGGGCGACTGGATGCATATCAATTCGATGTCGGCGCTGGGGCCGAATAAGTGGTATGACGCTGGCGATGCGCGTTTTCATCCCGACAACATTATCTGGGACGCCCGTGAATCCAACATTATCGCCATTATCGACAAACAGAGCGGCAAGATCGTCTGGCAGCTGGGCCCGGACTACAGCAAACCGGAGTTGAAACACATCGGCTGGATTATCGGCCAGCATCATGCGCATATGATCCCGCAGGGGCTACCGGGCGCGGGCAATATCCTGATTTTCGATAACGGCGGCTGGGCCGGATACGGCGCGCCGAATCCGGCATCGGCGGACGGAGTGAAAAACGCCTGGCGCGATTACTCCCGGATCCTGGAGATCAATCCGCTGACCCTTGATATCGAATGGCGCTATTCGCCTTATGAAGCGGATTTGCCGCAGCCGACCGATTCGTACCGCTTTTACAGCCCGTACATCAGCAATATGCAGCGCCTGGAAAACGGCAATACCCTGATTAACGAAGGATCGAACGGACGCATTTTTGAAGTGACCCGCGATCACGAAATTGTCTGGGAATATATTTCGCCGTTCTGGGGCAAGACGCTGAACAACAATATGGTCTATCGCGCCTACCGCATTCCCTACGCCTGGATCCCGCAGCTGGCGCAGCCGCAGGAGACGCCGATTGCGGCGGTCGATGTACGAACCCTGCGCCAGCCCGGCGCGGCGGCAGCGGGACCGGCGCAAAGCGTGGTGCGGGTGGCGGGCGTACAGCCGTACAGTAAGAGCGCCGATGCGCTGTGCGTGGCAACCGATAACGATACCCTGCGCCGCAGTCCGAAGCTGTTCCGCGTCGCGGAAAGCGCGTTCACGCCGATAAGCGCGGCGAGCGAGCTGGAGAGTGAAAGGCCCGTGCTGCTGTTCGTAGGCGCGGAGCGCTGCGTGCACTGCCGCAAGCTCTGGCAACTGCTGGCGCATGAGAAACTCAGCTCGCGAATTGCTCAACTGGATACGCGCTATCTGGATGCCGACCAGCATCAGGATCTGGCGACCACGCTCGGCGTGCGCGGCCTGCCGACGTTGCTGCTGCTTAAAGCGGGGCAGCCAGCAACGCGCGCGCCCGCGCAGCTTTCGGTGGACAATCTGTTCGACTGGCTGAATCGCGCAGCAGAGTAAGTCGCGATTATTGCGGACTGGCGTTTGCCGGTCCGCCGTTGATCTGGCGGATAAAGGCCATCGGCGAATAGCCCATCGCTTTGCGGAACATCGCGGTAAAGGCGGCCGGATACTCATAGTCCAGACTCAGCGCGACTTCGGTAATCGAATCCCCTTCACGCAGCGCCGTCATGGCGTACATCAGGCACGCCTGCTGGCGCCAGTCGCAAAACGCCATCCCGGTCTCCCGGCGAAACAGACGATTAAAGGTGCGTACGCTTTTGCTCAGCTTTTGCGCCCACTGCTGCGGCGTGCTGCGGATACTGGGCTGTTGCTGAAAATCGCCGCATAGCGCCGCGAGATGGCTGTTCTGCGGGAGCGGGGTAAACATCGGCAGCGGCGCGGCGGCGCCCAGTTCATGGAGCAGGAGCGCAATCAGGGCGGCATCGCGCCCGCTCTCTTCATACAGCAGCGGTAGCTGGCAGGCGGCCAGCAGGAGCTGATGGGTCAGCGGAGAAACCTGTAACACTTCGCAGCGCTCGCTATCACGCGGGGCGACCTGCGCATCAATATACAGGCTGTGGGTGCTGACGCCGGGCATCCAGACGCGATGCGGTTTTGTCGCCGGGATCCATACTCCGCTGAACGGCGGGACCAGCCACTGGCCGTCATCCGTTTCGACCTTCATTAACCCGTTCATCGCGTACAGAAACTGCGCCCGGCGGTGGCTGTGGCGCTCCAGCAGCGTATTGGGCGGGTAGTCGCTGCCCAGCGCCAGCACCCGGCGAGGCAGATGATCGACGTCATTAATCGCAACGTTGCGCATAAAAAGTTGCCCTGGCTGAAATTCGTAATAGATTGGCTTTAAAGCGTAAGCCGGCCATGAGGTTATTCTATATCGTTGCCTCCTTTTGTGGAGGAGTTCGAATGAGCGACTGGCTTTTTCTGTGCGGCATACTATCCGGCGTGACCACCTGGCTCTTTGGTTTCGGCGGCGGTTTCGTTACCGTCCCGCTGCTCTATTTACTGGTCACCGGCGCGTGGGGAGCGCAAAGCGCAGTCGGACAGCAGGCGATGCAAATCGCGGTCGCCACTTCGGCGCTGGTTATGCTTTGTTCCGCGCTGCTGGCGACCTGGCGGCACGTGCGTACCGGCACCCTGAGCTGGCGTCGTCTGTGGGCCATGCTCACCGGCATTGCCGTTGGCGGCATCGCCGGCGCGCTGCTGGCGCTTGAGGTGAGCGGGGAGTGGATCCGCTGGCTGTTCGTTATCTACCTGCTGGCAACCGTTGCCGATTGCTACCTTCGCGCCGGATTTATGACCCCGCCCTCCCGTCGGGTGGTGCCGTCGGTGCCACATGAGCTTACGACAGGCGGTATCATTGGCCTGATCGCCTCTTTTCTTGGCGTGGGGGGAAGCGTGATGACCGTTCCTCTGATGCGCCGTCGCGGCGTGCTGATGTCCGAAGCAGCGGCGATGGCCAACGTGCTGACGCTGCCGCTGGCGGCAACGGCGACGCTGACCTGGCTATTGCTCGCCTGGCTGTCGCCGGTGGCGTTACCGAATGGGTTTATCGGCAACATCTGGCTATCGGCGGCGGCGCAGCTGGTGGCGGGAAGCTGGCTGGGATTAAAAATAGCCTCCCGCTGGCTGGCGCGTTTACCGGATCGCTGGCATGTGAGAATTTATCCGCTATTGCTGATAGCCGTACTGCTGGTGATGAGCGTGCGGGGATAATGAGGGACGCGGCGCTGCGCATCCATCCGAGAGTCGCCCGGGTAAGCGTAGGGTATGAACCGGAAACATGGGTAACACTTTAGACCGGATACATGGGTAACAGTTATAACTGGCATAGAAGAGGAGACTCGTTATGCCCGGTTCATTCTGCTGTCATTTTACTTGCGCATGCTCTCGCGAGGCGCTGTGGCCGATAAAGGAAAATAAACGATGGGTAAAACGCTGACCATTTTCGATCTGGATAATACGTTGATTAAGGGCGATAGCAGTACGCTGTGGAGCCGCTTTATGGTGCGCGAAGGGTGGGTAAACGATGCCGATTACCTGGCGCGGGAAGCGATGCTGATGGACGATTACGATCGCGGCGAGATGAATATCGCCGATTATGTGGCTCTGATTCAGGCGCCGCTGGTTGGTGTGGCAAAGCAGGACGTTGATGCGCTACTGGCGCGCTGCGTGCGTGAAGAAATTTTGCCGCGCGTTTATCCGCAGGCCTGGGATCTGATTCGGACTTTACAGGCAAAGGGCGAGCAGATACTGGTGATCTCAGCCTCGGTCAGCCTGCTGGTACAGGCAGTCGCGGCGCAGCTGGGCATCGAGCAGGCGCTGGGCATTGACGTTGAGATGGTGGACGGCGGCTATAGCGGAGTGATTGCCGGTACGCCGAGCTATCAGCAGGGGAAGGTGGTGCGTCTTGAGCAGTGGCTGGCGGCGCATCCCGCCTGTTCGGGTGTGGTGACCTTCTACACCGATTCGATTAACGATCTGCCGCTGTGCCTGCGCGCCGATCGCGTACGGCTGGTCAACCCGTGTCCGCAGCTGACGGCGGCGAATGCGCAGCATCAGTGGCCGGTACTGACGTGGCGGCTGTGATTTTCCCCCGGGGGCGGCGTAAACGCCTTACCCGGCTACTTTTTCGTGCAGTTTGGGTAACCCGGATAGCTGCGCAGCGCCGCCTCCGGGAATGTTGTGATATCAGACTTCCCCGGGGAGGCGCAGCGCGATCCGGAAAAAACTAATCCGCTTTAAACAGCGGCACCACGCTGCCGCCAATATAGCGGCGGCGTAGCCAGGCGGACAGCGTATCCATCGCCATCACCACCGCCACCAGCAGCAGGGTAATAAACATCACCACGTCCCAGTTCCACAGACGCATATTTTCCGCATAAATCAGGCCGATCCCTCCCGCGCCGACAAAGCCGAGCACCGCGGCTGAACGGGTATTCGATTCGATTTGATACAGGCTCAGCGCCAGGAAAGTGGGGAAAGATTGCGTGAAAATGCTGAAACGGTGCTTCTGTAACCCGTTCGCGCCTACCGCCGTCAGCCCGCGTCCCGGCGAGCGCTCAACCGCTTCGTGCCCCTCAGCGTACAGACGCCCCAGCAGCCCGGTATCCTGCATGATTATCGCCAGTACCCCGGCCAGCGGCCCGAGCCCCACCGCGCGGACAAAAATCAGCCCCCAGATCGCCATATCGATACCGCGCAGCACGTCGAACAACCGGCGCATCAGCAGGGCAATCGTCCCCGGAATCACGCCGCGCATAATGTTGCGCGCCGCCAGGAAAGAGAGCAGCAGGGCGATAACCGTCGCGGTAAGCGTCCCGGCGAAAACAATCGCCAGGGTAATAGCGATTTGCGTGAAGTAATAGCGGAACGGCCAGTTAAAAAAGTCGTGCCAGACGAACATCCGCAGCAGATAGCGACTGATTTGCTCCAGTCCGCTGGCGAGCTGCTCGCCGCTGATGCCGAACTGCATAAAGAACCAGACATAGTAGAGCAGGCAGGCCAGCGTCAGCAGGCCGATATAGCGCAGATAGCGCCCCTGGGCCTGATACAAATGCCGATGCTGGCGACGGCTGGCAGCGATATCCGGTTGATTTTGCCACTGTCTCATTTTTTCCCCTCCAGAACCCACTGCCGCAGGCGGCCGGACAGCATATCCAGCAGCGAGACCACGAGAATAATCAGCAGCAGCGTGATGCTGACCTGATCGTAACGGTCCAGTTTGATATTGGTCATCAGCTCCTGGCCGATGCCGCCCGCACCCACCAGCCCAAGGATGGTTGAGGAGCGGAAGTTAATTTCGAGGCGCATAAAGCCGTATGAGAGGAAGATGGGTTTGACCTGCGGCCACAGGGCAAAGCGGATACGCTGCAGATGCGACGCGCCGCAGGCGGCCAGGCCGCGCACCGGTTTATCCTGGGCGCTCTCTACCGCTTCATAGAACAGCTTGGTCAGGCTGCCGATAGTGTGCAGCATTAATGCCAGGAAGCCGGGGATGGCGCCGATACCAAAAGCCATCACGAAAATCACCGCCCACGCCAGCTCCGGCATGGTGCGCAGAAAAGCCACCAGCACGCGGACGGCAACACGCAGGGGGGCAGGGGACCAGGCATTATTAGCGGCAACGAACGCCAGCAGGGTGGCAATCACCACCGCAACCAGCGTCGACGCCAGCGCCAGCTGCAGCGTTTCCCAGATAAGCGGTAGCTGAATCGGCAGGCGATAGCCCCAGTAAGCCAGAGAGCCCTTAGTATGCGAATCGGCAAACAGATCGGCGATGTGCAGCGTGGGCAACGTCTCAAACAGGTAATCGAGAAAATTGGGCAGCGAGTGCCAGATGGTAAGGAGATTAAACTCGGCCAGGCTGCCGGCGGCAAAATAGAGTACTAGCAGCAGGAGGGACCCGCTAAAGGTATCGCGCTTTTGTCGCGAGCGTACCTGCTGATAGTAGCGTTCGAATTGGGTGTGGGTGTTATTCATGCGTCGCTGTGTCTTCAACGAGTCGCTGCCCCCCGCGACACTCGCCGGGCGGCAGCGTCAGGGTGGGATTAACGCGCGCTAACCAGTTCGCGTTTCATATCAATAATCTGCTGAAAATCAGCCACGCTGCCCGGGCCGATATGCTGCGTGCCGCCCATCGCTTTAATAAAGCAGGCGTGATCCTCGGTATCCAGCTTTTTAATCGCGGTAATGACTTTGGCCTTAAAATCAGCAGGCAGGGAATTGCTGACCAGGATCGGGCCGTTCGGGATCAGCGGCGATTGCCAGATAATGCGGATTTGCTTCATCAAATCCGGGTGATCCATGCGAATCAGGCGGTTGAAGGCGCCGACGCTGTAGCCGCTATTATAGTCACCGACCATGGAGGTCCAGGTCACCGCACCGGCAAACTGACCGTTCAGCACGCCGAGAATATCCTGCTCGTGGCCGCCGGAGAAGGTCACGCTGGAGAAGAAGTTATTATATTTATTATCCGCGGTGCCGCCGAACTGCTGTTTAAAGGCGTGGTTCGGAATTAAAAAGCCGGAAGTGGAATCCGGGTCGGCGAAGCCAAACGCTTTGCCCTTCAGATCCTCTAACTTTTTATACGGGCTGTCCGCTTTGACAATAACCACCGAGTGGTAGCCGCGGGACCCGTCTTTATCATCTACGGCAATCCCAACAATATCGACCGCTTGCGGATTGTTAATATAAACGGAGGCGTAAGAAGACGGCGACATACTTAATACCACGTCAACTTTGCCACCCAGTAATCCCTGAATGACGCCGGAATAGTCGGAGGAGTTACGTAATTTTGTATCGACCTTCAGCTCTTTATCAAGGAATTGCTTAACGCACTGGTTGTCGCCAATTTGCTGCGTTGCGTTCTGACCGCCAAGGATACCCAGGTTTAATTCCTTCGGTTGTTCAGCAGCGCTTGCCTGCCACGCCATCATAATGCCTGCAACCGCTGCGGATAAACGAACTGCGCCAGTGATGTACTTTTTCATTATTTTGCCCGTGTGAGTGAAATTAATGCAATTGGCTAATTTCATCGCCATACAGCCGATGCAGAATATCCTGATTCAGCTGCGTGGGATGGTCGTCAAAAATAATCTTGCCTTTGGCTATGCCGATAACCCGCGTGCAGTATTCTCGCACCAGCTCCACCGAATGCAGGTTTACCATCACGCTGATGCCCTGTTCGCTAATTTCGCGCAGGACATTCATGATCCGCTGCGTATTTTTCGGGTCGAGAGAGGCGACCGGTTCATCGGCCAGCAAAATCCCCGGGTTTTGCATCAGGGCCCGGCAAATGGCCACGCGCTGCATCTGGCCGCCGGAGAGATTTTCCGCTCGCTGCAGCGCATGCGGCAGCATATTCATCCATTCCAGCAGGGAGATAGCGCGGGCGCGGTCGGCGTCGGGGAAGATTTTGAATAATGATTTCAGGGTTGAGGTTTGGCTCAGGCGTCCCAGCAGCACGTTGGTCAACACGTCGAGACGCGGAACCAGGCAAAAATCCTGGAAAATCATACCGCACTGGCTACGCCAGGCGTTCATCGCCCGCCCGGACAGCTTTGATACGTCCTGCGGCGTCCCTCCTTCCGGGAAGCTGAGGATTTCGCCGCCGCTGGCGCGATGGGTACCGTTAATGACGTGCAAAAGCGTTGATTTTCCGGCGCCGGAGCGACCGATCACGCCAACCAATTCGCCCGCATGCAGATCGAAACTGATGCTATCCAGTACGGTTTGCTGCGCGCGCCAGGCTTTACTCAGGTTGCGTACGCTCAGGACCTTACGCTGCCGGTCGATAAACGGCGGCGTAAACGGTTGATAATCGGTTTCTGCAACCGCAGCCAGGGAACTGTTCATAAGTGCGTCCAGATTCGTCAGTAAACTGGGCACTATTAATGGTGTTTTATATGACTGCCAGATGACAATAAGGCGAACAAATAGTGAACGAACCGGTGAGTCAGCGTAACGGATGACGAAAAATTCCGTCAGGGATCACATTTTTGCATCGGCAATCCGGCGTCTGAAAATACTCAGCCTACCTTTAATACGCTATGCGTACGATATTAAGAATGATACGTATTTCATCTGATAGAGATGCCGCGTTTTATGCGACATTAGCCGCAACGGTTTTATTGCCGCTGGCGCAAAGCAAGGCCTCAGGATGTTCGTGCAAATCTTCTTTCTGCGTCGATTTAACCGAATAGATAATATTTTCGTGCTTGTTTACGATTCACCGCGCTAAATTTTTTGTCGGCGACTATACCTTTTGTGCGGAGCATAATTTCATTATTTACGCTAATTAATGAAATTAACCACTATTTTTGTATTGATTATTGGTTTTTTCTTCTTATTTTTTGAATTTCTTCGGTTTTTTTGCTTTTTCGAATGAAAGTGTGGTTAAGAATAATCTTAACAGCTAATAGCTAAGATCCTGGAACATATAATATTCACTTAAGAATCTACGCATATCCCACCAATAACCATATGAAAACAAATACTTTTTGTGTTTAACTCAATATCCTTATTTTTATTCTTCAGGCTTAAATTGACCTGGTCGGTAATTAGCCCCCAGCGCACTTATTGACACACATGGAGAAAAATCCTAAATTTGGTGACACAAGAAACAAGCAAGTCATTTAGTGTTCTTTGCCTCAAGCAATACTATTTTGTGGTTTTAGATTGGATATATTTATAAGAGGGAATTTGCTGAATTAGACTTTGCAGGCCTGGGCTATCAGCAGTGTTGTGATACGTTCAAGATTTCCAGGACTATGGGGTTTAACACTATATGGATTATAAATATTCTTTAGATCAGTGCATCTGGCCGGCGCATGATAGCTTTTTTTTAAAAGGTCTCGCTGAGCTTATTCTGGATATCGATGACTTAATCTATCTTTCACTAGAAAAGGTACGCCGGGAATTTGTATTTATTAACCTTAGCGCCAGTTCGCTGAATTATTTTATCCGCCGCGATAATGAGTGGTTGGCTGAAATGAAAGGAAAGCAGATTGTACTTATTGCTGCAAGGCGCTCGGAGGCGCTGGCCAATTACTGGTATTACAATGGCTCCATTCGAGGCGTGGTCTACGTAGACTTAGCTAAGGATATTCGTCAGGAGCTGGCTTACGTTATCAATGGCCGTTTTCTACGTAAAGATATAAAGAAAGATAAAATTACTAACCGGGAAATGCAGATAATTCGTATGACGGCGCAGGGAATGCATCCGAAATCTATCGCCAAAATTGAGAATTGTAGTGTGAAAACAGTCTATACCCATCGGCGAAATGCTGAGGCCAAATTGTATTCAAAAATATATAAGTTAGCGCTGTAATTAGTAATAAACGTTGTATTTAAAAATTGTGCACCAGGTCGTAACACCCAAAATAATTTGCGTCGCAGATAATAATGATGCGGCCTGAACTATGGCGGGAATGCACACAGACGTGGGACATCAGGTCCCTTAATAAACTCAGGATGAAAAAGCTATGAAAAAAAAGGTTCTTGCAATTGCTCTGGTAACCGCGTTTGCCGGTATGGGTGTCGCTCAGGCAGCTGACGTTACTGCTCAGGCAGTCGCTACCTGGTCCGCAACCGCCAAAAAAGACACAACCAGCAAGCTGGTTGTGACTCCGCTGGGCAGCCTGGCTTTCCAGTATGCTGAAGGGGTTAAAGGCTTTAACTCACAGAAAGGCCTGTTTGATGTGGCTATTGAAGGTGACACCACCGCGACCGCATTCAAGCTGACCTCTCGTCTGATCACCAATACCCTGACTCAGCTGGATACCTCTGGTTCCACCCTGAGCGTGGGCGTTGACTACAACGGCGCTGCGGTCGAAAAAACGGCTGACACCGTCATGATCGACACCGCTGCGGGCACCCTGGGCGGCAACCTCAGCGCGCTGTCTAACGGCTATAACACCGCTGGTCGCACCACCGCTCAGGACGGCTTCACGTTCTCCATCATCAGCGGCACCACCAACGGCACAACTGCCGTTACTGACTACAGCACGCTACCGGAAGGTATCTGGAGCGGTGACGTCAGCGTACAGTTCGACGCCACCTGGACCAGCTGATCCTCTCGTAGCACCAGGCAGGGGGTTCTCCCCCTGCTTTCTTTCACGGAATGAAATGATATGAAAAAACACATTCTGGCCATCGGCCTGTTGCTCAGCACAATGACGCCTGCCCTGGCGCTGGATGTGGGCGATATCTCTTCGTTTATGAACAGCGACAGCAGCACGCTGAGCAAAGAGATCAAAAATACGACCGACAGCGGTCGCTTAATCAACATCCATATGGAACGCCTCTCTTCGCCGCTGGATGGCGGTAAGGTGATCCCGATGGATAAGCAGGACGAGATTTTACTGACTCCCGCCAGCCTGCTGCTGCCCGCGAAGGCCAGCGACGTGATCCGCTTTTTCTATAAAGGCCCGGCGGACGATAAAGAGCGCTATTACCGCATCGTCTGGTTCGATCAGGCGCTCAGCGATGCCCAGCGCAACGGCTCGACCCGCAGCGCGGTAGCCACGGCTTCGGCACGCATCGGCACCATCCTGGTGGTGGCCCCGAGAAAAGTGAATTACCGCTATCAGTACGCCAACGGCACGTTGACCAATACCGGCAACGCCACCCTGCGCATTCTGGCCTATGGCCCGTGCCTGAAACCGGCGGATGGTAAGGATTGCAAAGAAAACTACTTCCTGATGCCCGGAAAAGAGCGCCGCTTTACGCGCGTCAATGTGGCTGACAAAAAAGGACGGGTCGCGCTCTGGCAGGGTGAGCAGTTTGTTCCCGTGAAATAGACAACTGTGCTGACGGACCAAAACTATGCTTATACCAGGGATTGCCCCAGGACTTAAAGTGCTCCTTGCCTCTGGCATGGCCATCTTGCTTGTTCCGCTCAGCGTTTCCGCCGCGGCTGACAAAGTACAGCAAATCGGCGGCGTCATTATCCCTCAGGCCTTCAGCCAGGCGCTGCAGGACGGAATGAGCATTCCTCTGTTTATTCACCTCGAAGGCAGCAACGGTACCCAGGACGATCAGCGCATCGGCAACGCTTTTATCTGGCTGGATAACGGCGTACTGCGCGTCCGGCAAATACAGCTGGAAGAGAACGATAACAATGCCACCGTCAGTGAACAGACCCGCAAGCAGCTGACCGCGCTGGCCAATGAAGCATTCACTAAAGAACTCAAAATTAGTCTGACAGATGATGCGCAGCTACAGCTCAGCCTGCGCCAGCTGCTGCTGCAGCTGGTGGTGAGAAAGGAGGCGCTGGGTACCGTGCTGCGTTCGCGCAGCGAAGATATCGGTCAGTCCAGCGTCAATACCCTCAGCAGCACGATGAACTATAACCTCGGCGTATATAACAACCAGATGCGCAACGGCGGCAACAACACCTCCAGCTATCTGTCGCTGAACAACGTCACCGCGCTGCGCGAGCATCACGTGGTGCTCGACGGCTCGCTGTACGGTATAGGCTCCGGCAATCAGGACAGCGAAGTCTATAAAGCGATGTATGAACGCGATTTTGCCGGCCATCGTTTTGCGGGCGGGATGCTGGATACCTGGAATTTACAGTCCCTCGGCCCGATGACCGCCGTTTCGGCAGGGAAGATTTACGGCGCCTCATGGGGCAACCAGGCCAGTTCAACGGTGTTCGACAACTCCCAGTCGGCGACGCCGGTGGTCGCCTTTTTACCCGCCGCCGGGGAAGTGCATCTCACCCGCGACGGGCGCCTGATGAGCGTGCAGAACTTTGCCATGGGTAACCACGAAGTGGACACGCGCGGCCTGCCGTATGGCATTTACGATGTCGAGGTTGAAGTCATTGTGAACGGCCGGGTGGTCAGCAAGCGTACCCAGCGGGTCAATAAATTGTTCAGCCGCGGACGCGGCGCCGGCGCGCCGCTGGCCTGGCAGTTCTGGGGCGGCAGCTTCCATATGGACCGCTGGTCTGAGAGCGGTAAAAAGACGCTTCCGGCTAAAGACAGCTGGCTGGCGGGCGCCTCGGCCTCCGGTTCGCTCAGCACCTTAAGCTGGGCGGCGACCGGCTACGGTTACGATAACAACGCCGTCGCCGAGACGCGCCTGACCCTGCCGATCACTGAGTCCATTAACGTGAACTTGCAGAATATGCTGGCCAGCGACAGCTCGTGGAGCAGCATCGGCAGCATCAGCGCTACGCTGCCCGGCGGCTTCAGCTCGGTGTGGGTCAACCAGGAAAAAACGCAGATTGGCGACCGGATTCGGCGCAGTAATGCCGACAACCGGGCTATCGGCGGTACGCTGAATCTCAATTCACTCTGGTCAAAACTGGGGACGTTCAGCATCAGCTATAACGATGACCGCCGCTATAACAGCCACTACTACACGGCGGATTACTACCAGACGCTTTATACCGGATCCTGGGGATCGCTGGGCCTGCGCGCAGGGATACAGCGCTTTAATAACGGCGATAGCAGCGCCAGCACCGGGAAGTATATTGCGCTCGATTTCTCGCTGCCGCTCGGCAACTGGTTCAGCGCCGGGATGACCCATCAGAACGGCTACACCATGGCCAACCTGTCGGCGCGTAAACAGTTTGATGAAGGCAGCACCATCCGTACCATCGGCGCCAACGTTTCGCGGGCGATTTCCGGCGACACAGGCGATGATAAAACCCTCAGCGGCGGCGCATATGCTCAGTTTGATACCCGCTACTCCACCGGTACGCTGAACGTGAACAGCGGCGTGGATGGCTACGTGAACACCAACCTGACCGCCAACGGCAGCGTGGGCTGGCAGGGGAAAAATATCGCCGCCAGCGGCCGCACCGACGGCAATGCCGGGGTGATTTTCAACACCGGACTGGAAAATGACGGCAAGCTGAGCGCCAAAGTTAACGGTCGCATTGTTCAGCTCTCCGGCAACCGCAACTACCTGCCGCTGTCGCCCTACAGCCGCTATGAAGTGGAGTTGCAGAACAGTAAAAATTCGCTCGACAGCTACGACATCGTGACCGGGCGCAAGAGCCAGCTGACCCTTTATCCGGGGAACGTGGCGGTGATTGAGCCGGAAGTGAAGCAGATGGTCACGGTCTCCGGGCGCATTCGCGCGGAAGACGGCACGCTGCTGGCCAATGCGCGGATTAATAACCATATCGGTCGTACCCGCACCGATGAGAACGGTGAGTTTGTGATGGACGTGGATAAAAAGTATCCCACCATCGATTTCAGTTACGGTAAAAACCAGAGCTGCGAAGTGGCGCTGGAGCTAAGCCAGGCGCGCGGCGCGGTATGGGTGGGCGATGTGGTCTGTAGCGGCCTCTCCACCTATGCCCGCGTGCAGCCGACAGGAGAAGGTAATGAAAGCTAAGTGGCTGGCATGTTTAGTGATGTTAACGGCGGCGCTGTGCGTGACGCGGGTCAACGCCGCGGTCACCAAAACCACCTGGCCGGATGCGGCGGCCATGCAGTTTGTTTTCGTGGAAAACAACTCGGATGATAACTTCTTTGTCACCCCGGGCGGCGCGCTGGACCCGCGTATGACCGGGGCTAACCGCTGGACCGGACTGAAATATAACGGCTCGGGCACCATTTATCAGCAGAGCCTGGGCTATATCGACAACGGCTATAACACCGGCCTGTACGCCAACTGGTTCTTCGATATGTGGCTGGATAACTCACCGGCTTCGCACCCTTTACTCGGCCTGCGCTGTATCAACTGGTATGCGGGCTGCGATATGGCCACCAGCCTGATCTTGCCGCAAACTACCGATGCCAACGGCTTCTATGGCGCGACGGTAACCACCGGCGGACAAAAGTGGATGCACGGCATGATGTCCGATGCTTTCTACCAGTATCTGCAGCAGATGTCGGTGGGCAGCAGCTTCTCAATGACCATCAACTCCTGCATGACGTCGGTGAGCTACGATGCCAGCAGCGGCGCACGCTGCAAAGATCAGGCCTCAGGGTATTGGTACGTGCGTAACGTCACCCATACTAAAGCGGCAAACCTGAAGCTGATTAACACCCATGCGCTGGCGGAAGTGTTTATCAACAGCGACGGGGTTCCGACGCTGGGCGAAGGCAATGCCGACTGTCGCACCCAGACTATCGGTACCCGTTCCGGTCTGAGCTGCAAAATGGTGAACTACAATTTGCAAACCAACGGCCTCAGCAATACCTCAATTCATATTTTCCCGGCTATCAGCAACTCGGCGCTGGCCTCCGCGGTGGGCAGCTACGATATGCAGTTCAGCCTCGACGGCAACTCATGGAAGCCGGTGAGCGGCATCTCTCAGTACTATACGTTTAATGAGATGAAATCATCAGATTCAGTGTATGTCTTCTTCTCAAGCAACTTTTTTAAGCAGATGGTGACGCTGGGCATCAGCGACGTGAATACCAAAGATCTGTTTAATTTCCGTTTCTATAACACCACCTCGCCCGAGTCTGGCTGGTACGAGTTTTCAACCTCTAACACCCTGATAATTAAGCCGCGTGATTTCAGCATCAGCATTATTTCCGATGAGTACACCTCGGCGCCGACCCGCGAGGGCTACGTGGGCAGCGGCGAGCCGTCGCTGGATTTCGGCTATATTGTGACGACCAGCGGTAAGACCGCCGCCGATGAAGTGCTGATTAAAGTCACCGGCCCGGCACAGGTTATTGGCGGGCGTTCATACTGTATTTTTAGTTCATCCGACGGCACGGCGAAGGTGCCGTTCCCGGCGACGCTGGCGTTTACGACGCAGACCGGGTCAACCAAAACTTACGATGCCGGATGCGATGATACCTGGCGCGATATGACCGATGCCCTGTGGTTAACCACGCCATGGACGGATATTTCCGGCGATGTCGGGCAGATGGACAAAACGACGGTGAAGTTTTCCATCCCGATGGATAATGCGATATCGCTGCGAACGGTGGATGATAACGGCTGGTTTGGTGAAGTGAGTGCTTCAGGAGAAATTCATGTCCAGGCGACGTGGCGTAACATTAACTAATTTGCTGCGGATGCTGATCTGCCTGCTGTCGCTGGGACTGGCGACAGCAGCGCAGGCTATCTCGGTGGGGAATTTAACCTTCTCGCTGGCAGCGGAAGACAATTTCGCTGCTAAGCGGGTTATCAACAACAATAAAAGCGCCCGGCTGTATCGGGTCTCTATCGTCGCTATCGACCGCCCCGGCGGCAAAGAGGTGCGTTCCCGTCCGGCGGACGGCGAGCTGCTGTTTGCCCCGCGTCAGCTCACTCTACAGGCGGGGGAGAGCGAATATTTTAAGTTTTACTACCACGGCCCGAAAGATAACCGCGAGCGCTATTATCGGGTATCGTTCCGGGAAATTCCGACCCGTAATTACGTAATGCGTAATCAAAGCGGTACGGAAGTGAGTATGGATCCGGTGGTGGTCATGGACACTATCCTCGTCGTTCGCCCGCGCGAGGTACAGTTCAAATGGGCTTACGATCGCGCGGCGGGGACCGTCAGCAACACCGGCAATACCTGGTTTAAGCTGCTGATCAAGCCCGGATGCGATACGACGGAAGAGGAAGGGGATGCATGGTATTTGCGGCCCGGGGACGTTGTCCGCAAGGCTTCGCTGCGCCAGCCGGGGAACCACTACATTATCTATAACGACAAATTTATTAAAATGACAAAAGACTGTCCGGTGAAGTAGCCGGGCAGCGCTCGCCATCCGGATAACATTCATCATTGAGAATGATCTATTTTTGATTTTTTATGTTTTTTTGATGTTATTTTGCGCCGAAAAAATATCAACATTATGTCCGCTTTGATACGTGATGAAATGATGTTTTCGTATCCCGAATATATATGATATTCCATCATTAAATAATTCATGCTAATTGTCTTTATCGTTCCGGCTATGAATTTTTTCTATTAATATGGCTTTTCCTAAGAAAGTTCCTAATGGCTGATGGGGAAATTCCTGGACCAGATGAATTGAGAATTATTTTCAAGCGCTGTGTTTTTCCTATCTCATTGTAATTAATGGTTTTTTTGTGATTTCTTGTTTTTAAGTTAATTAAGATACTCTAATTTTTTTTATCATTTTATTTTAGGGGTTCTAATTTCTTAGTTGTGAAGTGCCATTTCATCCATCCTTCATATTGACTCGTGTTAATTAAACACATAACTTCTGAAACATAAAGTGGCTGTTTCATATTGTGATTGCGCATTTAAATACAAATTATATGCCATGCATATGTTTTATTTTGTTTTATATAGAATCTGAATTATTCATCTTATATATGTTTAGTGGCGTTTTTTGCGCAGAGGAGTCGCCTTCCTTTGTACTCTTCCCGTTAAGGAAAGCGGCAAATCATGGATGAGGAGCGCGTGATATATGGACTATCTCACTGATTTACGGTCATGTATCTGGCCGAGAGAAGATCGCTACTTTGTTGACGGATTATCCACGATTATTTTTGATATCCGCGATTTGATCTACCCATCTCTGGACGAACTGCGCGACGGGTTTATGTTTATTAATATTAGCCCTAAATTTATGAGCCACTTTATCAGCCATGAACACCAATGGCTGAAAATCGCCGAGAAAAAACAGGTGATATTAATTGCCGCAACCAGGCTGGAGGCGCTGGCCAATTACTGGTATTTCAATAGCCAGGCCAGAGGCGTGGTTTATACGGAATCCTTATACGCTATTCGCCATGAGCTGACCCGAGCCATAAACGGTCGTTTTCGCCGCAGTGATATAAAAAAAGGAAAAATGACCCGTAAAGAGATGCAAATCATTGGTCATCTTGCGCAGGGGATACAGCCGAAATCTATTGCCAAAATTGAGAACTGCAGCGTCAAAACGGTTTATACCCATCAGCGTAACGCGGAGGTGAAGCTGGATTTTAAAATAAATAAATTAGCCATCTGAGATTTAAGCTCGGCGGCCGTTTATCCCTTCGCCGGGCGAGCGTAAATGTTATGGGTCGTAAATAATATATATTATATAAATCAATGTATTACCTGAAATAGTATCAAGCAGCCTTGCTCCGGCGCAGAAGAGACGCGTTGCTCAGGAAACGCAGCGTGGCGCGATAATCCTTCACCGCGCCACGGCCGATGGCTACCCGGTCGCTCTCCCATATCGGCGATTCGCCAGCAGACTCAGTCCGCAGCACAGCAGATAGTAAACCGCGCCGGTAAAAACAAAAATCGCCAGCGGGTAGATCTGCACCCGGTTATTGACCTGCCCGGCGACGGTAGTCAGCTCCGGCACGTTGACGATAAAGGCCAGCGAGGTGTCTTTGAGCAGGCCGATAAATATCCCAACCAGCGACGGCTGAACGTTACGCAGGGCCTGCGGTAGCAGGATCAGGCGCAGCGTTTGCCCGGGAGCGAAACCCTGGGTCAGCGCTGCTTCGTATTGCCCACGGGGTAGCGATTGCAGGCCCGCCAGCACTGAATGCATCACCGAGGCGGCGGTAAACCACGCCAGCGCCACCGTGACGGTGACCGCGCCCGGGAGATCGCTGCCGGTGAGCATAGGAAGCAGATACCACAGCCAGAAAATCACGAAGATCAGCGGGATGCCGCGAATAATTTCCGCCCACAGAAATAGCAGCCGCCGCACCATCCCCTCGTAGCGCCAGGCGATAGCTGCCAGCAGAACGCCGCCCGGCAGCGCCAGCGCGGCGGCGCCGATAGCCATCAGCAGCGTCAGCACCACGCCGCCGGGGATACCGTCCGCCAGCCGCCCCCACAGCAGATAATCGAGGTTATCAACGATGACCGCCAGATTAGCGTTCATAACCGGCTCTCCTTTGCTGAGCTCTTCCCGGGCCGAGACGCGTCAGCGCCACGCCCATCAGCACCCCAAGCGCCAGATACAGCGCGGTGCCGACGGCAAACGCCTCCAGCGCATGCGCGTTGTAGCTCTCGATTTGCCGCACCTGATAGGTCAGTTCGGCAAAGCCGATACCGCTCGCCAGCGAAGAGAGCTTCATCAGGTTGAGATACTGGCCGATAATTGGCTGCCAGGCGTTAGCCAGCCCCTGCGGCAGCAGAATGTGGCGCAGCTCCTGCCAGGGCGTAAACCCCTGCGACAGCGCCGCTTCCCGCTGACCGTGGCTAACGGCGCGCAGCCCGGAGGCGATCTCTTCAATCAGAAACGCCGAGGTAAAGACCCCGAGTCCCCACATTGAGCAGAGAAACTCCGGCGTCAGCCACCAGACGTTGCCCGGAAGAATCGACCAGCTGCGATCGTCATTAATAAAATCCCGCGCCCCCAGCGGCAGCAGATTCCAGGCGGCAAAATACCAGAACAGCAGCTGGACCAGCAGCGGCGTATTGCGGAACAGTGAAACCCAGGCCGCCACCAGCCAGCGGCCGGGTCTGCCGCCCCCGAGACGCAGCGCCAGCAGCAGGATGGCCAGCACGGTCGCCAGAACCATCCCGGCGATGCTGACCCAGACGGTGGTGAGAAAACCGGAGATGATCCATTGCAGCGGCTGCCCGCTCAGCACGCCATGCCAGTCGAGATGCGGGATCACGCCTCACTCTCCTGGTGCAGCGGATCGAGCACCTTTTGCAGGAAACGGCGGGTGCGGGCGTGCTGCGGCCGGGCAAAAAACTCGGCCGGCGGCGCGACTTCGAGAATATCGCCGCCGTCGATAAACACCACCCGGTCAGCAATCTCGCGGGCGAACTGCATCTCATGCGTCACCACCACCATGGTGATCCCGCTATGGGCGAGGTTTTTCATGACCTGCAGTACTTCGCCGATCATCTCCGGATCGAGCGCCGACGTGGGTTCATCGAACAGAATAATCTGCGGCGAGGAGGCGAGGGCGCGGGCGATCGCCACCCTCTGCTGCTGGCCCCCCGAGAGCTGGGCCGGCATCTGTCGGGCTTTATCCGCAAGGCCGACCTGGTTGAGCAACGCCAGCGAGCGTTCGCGGGCGGCGCTTTTGCCCCAGCCGTGGACGCGTTCCAGCGCGAGGGTGATATTCTCCTGCGCCGTCAGGTGGGCATAGAGATTAAACTGCTGAAAAACAAAGCCGACCCGGCTGCGCAGCTGGCGCAGAGCGCTGCCGGTGAGCTGCGCTGTCGGTTTGCCGTCGATCAGTATTTCGCCGCCGCTGAGTGATTCAAGCTGGTTGATCAGGCGGATCAGGGTTGATTTGCCCGATCCCGAAGGGCCGAGGATCGCCACCACTTCGCCGGGTTCAACCTGTAAGTTAACGCCGTTCAGCACCCGATGGTCGCCGTAGCTTTTGGCAACATCGCGAAACTCAATGCTGGCGCGCTGCAGATGCGAAAAATCCGCGGACGATGCCGCGGAGCGTGAAAATAGAGCCGATAACATCATCTTTCTCTGCTTATTTCGCTTCGATAGTAAAGGCGCGCGGCTGCGGGGTTTTGGTGCTCGGGCCAAACCAGACGTCGTAAATTTTGGCCGCCTCACCGGATTTCTCCAGCTTGACCAGCTCGTCATTGACCGCTTTCAGCAGGGCCGGTTCGCCTTTCTTCACGCCGACGCCAATCTCTTCTTTGCTCAGCAGGTCGGGGATGATTTTGAAGTTAGCTTTGTCCGGCGCTTCCGCCAGCAGTCCGGCCAGGATGGTGCTGTCCTGAGTGATGGCCTGCACGTTGCCGTTGCGCAGGGCGGTCAGCGCCAGCGGAATATCATCATAAGAGAGCACGCGCGATTGCGGGAAACGCTGATGCAGCGCCTGTTCGCCGGTGGTGCCTTTTACCGCGCCGATGCGCGCTTTGCTGTAATCATCGAGCTTATCCGGTGATTTTGCCGGAACGAGGAACTGCTGGCCGGTCACAAAGTAAGGTGTTGAGAAATCAATGACCTGTGCACGTTCCGGAGTGATGGTGATATCGGCGACGATCAGGTCGGCCTTGCCGGACTGCAGCAGCGGAATGCGGTTGGCCGGGTTAGTGGCGACCAATTCCAGCTTAACGCCGAGAGATTTGGCCAGCGCTTCGGCGAAGTCCACGTCGTAACCGACGATTTTATGCGTTTTCGGATCTACCGAACCGAACGGCGGGTTGGCGTCGAAGGTGGCGACTTTGACCACGCCGGCGGCTTTGATATCGGCTAATTGATCGGCCTGAGCCTGCGCGGCGAGCACCAGCATGCCCAGCGCCAGCGCGATTTTTGTTTTTGCAATGCGCATTGTTATTCCCCTGAATCCCTGTTTTGTTTTGTGTTTATCACGCTCCCACAAATCGCCCGTCGGCGGCAAAGAAGAAAAAGTTCTTATCTATAACGAAAAAGAACTTAACAAAGTTGTGGATATTGTTTAACCGGATGGGCTACTACGCTGGGGAAAAGTAGCCCGGACAGGTGCGTAGCACCGCCTCCGGGAGGGTGTAGAGGGGTTCCGTTCACCATCAAGTCGCAGAAAATGCCTCATCGAGGTACGTGAACGGGAAAAGGGGGAGAAAACCGTCTCCCCCTTTACAATCCCCGCGGTCCCGCAAAGAAAT
>NZ_JBEAFR010000070.1:0-46035 GCF_040062315.1 Klebsiella sp. GW_Kp181 | reverse complement strand
TTTCAATCCCCTGCTCTACCGACTGAGCTATCCGGGCAACGGGGCGCATTAAACCTGATTCGCTGCACCTCGTCAACGAAATTTATCTGTTTCGCAGCAGACTGAACAATCTATCACCACATTGCGTCAAAAGCACGCATCTTCAGGCGAAAAACGCCGTCCAGGCTACCGAAATCGGCATCGCCAGCACCAGGGCCGGCAGCATATTCACCACGGCGAACATTTTAATTCCGCAGATGCGCAAACCGGTGGCAACCAGCAGCATCCCGCCGACAGCGCTGAAATCCGCCATCATCATCGGCGTGGTTAACGGCATAATCAACGATGCGCAGGCCGCCAGCGCCAGCTGGATAGCCAGCATCGGCACGCAAATGGCCGAGACCGCCAGCCCCAGGGTGCAGGCGAAAATGGTGGCGGTAAAGAAGTCGAGAAACGCTTTGGCAATGAGAATGCTGGTGTCACCGGTCATTCCTTCGCGCATCGCGCCGAAAATCCCGGTTCCGCTGGCGCAGAACAGGACGATAATCGCGACGTAGCTTTGAATATACGACTCATGCGCCGAACTCTTTATCTGGCCCTTTTTTGGCGAAAGCAGCTGCTGAAGCTTACTCACCAGCGTATTAATGCCTTTCTCCATATTACATACTTCGCCGAACAGCGCGCCCACCAGCGTTGAAAGCACCATCACCGGCAGGTTGGCGCATTTGATCACCAGTAGAATACCGATGCCCAGCGACGCCAGCCCAAAAATAGAGGTCATTGATGTACGAATCCGTTCCGGCAATCTTTGACTTAAGAGTGCGCCAAGTACGCCGCCCAAAAGGACCGCACCGGCGTTAATAAATGGCCCTGTAACCAAAGTATGACTCCTGTTAATTATCCCTAACGACTGCATTATTATGGCGCGAAGCTGGCCAAAAGGCTTGCGCATCCGTGGGGTCGCTGCATACGTAATTCATCTTGCACGGTACATTTAAAGGTGACATGATTGCGCGAATTTTCTCCTCCCCTGAATGAGGCCGCCGGGATGACGACATCGCCACTACATCACCAGTGCCGCTGCGTACAGATGCGCAGGCTGCCTCGTCTTGCTAACCTTACTCTGCAACTTCTGCCCGTCATGCGGTGAGCGTAACGCAGGCTCACTGCAGGACAACAGTAAGATCGGACGCGGTCTGCTTTTACTGATGTCTGGCGGTCGGAGCTGGGATCCAGCCAGACCCTGACAGTTCGTTGGCCAGAGCAGAGATGCCCTGGCCTAAGCCTTTTACTCTCCGGAAACGGGTATTCGCGCTCATGAAATCAATGCACATTGCCGCCAGCCGCGAGCTGGTATCCCACCTGTCCACCCACCGTCGCGTGGTGGCCCTGGACAGTACTGATTTTACCGATGTGGCGGCAGTCGTCATTACCGTGGCGGACAGCCGCAGCGGCATCCTTGCGTTGCTGAAACGCACGGGCTTTAACCTGCCGGTCTATCTGTTCAGCGAAGCTGAGCACGAAAAACCAGAAGGCGTGACGGCCATCGTTAGCGGCAAAGAGCAGGAGTGGCTCGAACTGGAAGCCGCCGCCTGCGACTATGAAGAGAACCTGCTGCCGCCGTTCTTCGATACGCTGACTCAGTACGTAGAGATGGATAACAGCACCTTCGCGTGCCCCGGCCATCAGCACGGCGCCTTCTTTAAGAAGCATCCAGCGGGGAGGCAGTTCTTCGACTTCTTTGGTGAGAACGTCTTTCGCGCCGACATGTGCAACGCCGACGTTAAGCTTGGCGATCTGTTGATTCATGAAGGGTCTGCGAAACACGCGCAGAAGTTCGCGGCGAAGGTCTTCAACGCCGATAAAACCTATTTTGTCCTTAACGGTACCTCGGCGGCGAACAAAGTGGTGACTAACGCGCTGCTGACCCGCGGCGATCTGGTGCTGTTTGATCGCAATAACCATAAATCCAATCATCATGGGGCGCTGATTCAGGCAGGCGCGACGCCGGTCTATCTTGAAGCATCGCGCAACCCGTTCGGTTTTATCGGCGGGATTGACGATCGCTGCTTCGATGAAAAATACCTGCGCGATCTGATTCGCGAGACGGCGCCGGAAAAAGCCGATACGCCGCGCCCGTTCCGCCTTGCGGTGATCCAGCTCGGAACCTATGACGGGACGGTATATAACGCCCGCCAGGTGGTCGATAAAATCGGCAGCCTGTGCGATTACATCCTGTTTGACTCGGCCTGGGTCGGCTACGAGCAGTTTATTCCGATGATGGCCGACTGTTCGCCGCTGCTGCTGGACCTGACGCCGAATGACCCGGGCATTTTTGTTACTCAGTCGGTGCATAAACAGCAGGCCGGTTTTTCGCAAACTTCGCAGATCCATAAAAAGGATAACCATCTGCGAGGGCAGGCGCGTTTTTGCCCGCATAAGCGGTTGAATAACGCCTTTATGCTGCATGCCTCGACCAGCCCGTTTTATCCGCTGTTCGCGGCTCTTGACGTGAATGCCAAAATCCATGAAGGGGAGAGCGGGCGCCGCCTGTGGGCCGAATGCGTGGCGCTGGGTATTGACGCGCGCAAAGCGATTATCGCTAACTGCAAAATGATCCAGCCGTTTATTCCGCCAATGGTCGCGGGACGCCCGTGGCAGGATCACCCCACCGAAACCATCGCCCGCGAGCGGCGCTTCTTTAGCTTTGAACCGGGCGCGCGCTGGCACGGCTTTGAGGGCTATGCCAGCGAACAGTACTTCGTTGACCCCTGTAAGCTGCTGCTGACGACGCCAGGAATCGATGCGCAGAGCGGGGAATATACTGATTTTGGCATCCCGGCGACCATTCTGGCCCACTATCTGCGCGAAAACGGCATTGTGCCGGAGAAGTGCGATCTGAACTCTATTCTGTTTCTGCTGACCCCCGCCGAAAGCGCGGAGAAGCTGGCGCAGCTGGTGGCGATGCTTGCCCAGTTTGAGCAGCATATCGAATCGGATACGCCGCTGGCCGAGGTTCTGCCGAGCATCGTTAACAAATACCCGGTGCGCTATCGGGACTACACCATCCGCGAGCTGTGTCAGGAGATGCACAACCTGTACGTTAGCTTTGAGGTGAAGGATCTGCAAAAAGAGATGTTCCGCAAGCAGAGCTTCCCGCGGGCGGTCATGAACCCGCAGGACGCCAACCGCGAGTTTATTCGCGGTAACGTCGAACTGGTGCGCTTAAGCGAAGCGGAAGGGCGCATTGCGGCGGAGGGCGCGCTACCGTATCCACCGGGCGTGCTGTGCGTCGTGCCTGGCGAAATCTGGGGCGGGGCGGTGCTGCGCTATTTTCTGGCGCTGGAGGAGGGCGTCAATATGCTGCCGGGCTTCTCGCCGGAGCTCCAGGGGGTCTATAGCGAAACGGACTCTGACGGCATTAAGCGTCTGTATGGCTATGTGCTGAAAGCATAAAAAAGCGCCCCGTTGACATCACCGGGGCGCTTTTTTTTATTCGTACATCTCGGGTGAAGCCGTTTATTTAATGTACGACGGTCTGCGCACCGGCTGGTACGCGAACGTGCTTGTATTTAAACAGCGCGACGAAAGCAAACGCCAGAACCAGCGAATAGCCGGCGAAAATCAGCCATACGGTTTGCCAGTCGGTAATCCCTTCGACGGTAAAGTGCTCCACCACTTTGCCGCTCACCATCCCGCCAAGTATGCAGCCGAAACCGTTGGTCATCATCAGGAACATTCCCTGGGCGCTGGCGCGGATTTCCGGGCGAACCTCTTTTTCCACAAACACCGACCCCGAGATATTGAAGAAGTCGAAGGCGCAGCCATAAACGATCATCGACAGCACCAGCAGCACGGTGCCGAACGGAGTCGGGTCGCCGTAAGCGAACAGGCCGAAGCGCAGCATCCACGCCACGATACTAATCAGCATCACGTTCTTGATGCCGTAGCGGCTGAGGAAGAACGGGATGGTCAGAATGAACAGGGTTTCCGAGATCTGCGAAATCGACATCATCACCGAGGCGTGCTGCACGATAAAGCTGCTGGCGAACAGCGGATCTTTATCAAAGCTGTGCAGGAAGGTGTTGCCGAACATATTGGTGATTTGCAGTTCGGCGCCCAGCATCATCGAGAAAATAAAGAAGATCGCCATACGTTTGTTTTTAAACAGCGCGAAGGCATCAAGGCCCAGCATGGCGGTCCAGCTCTGGTTTTTCTGCTGATTGGCTACCGGAATATGCGGCAGCGTCAGAGTGAAGAGCACCAGCAGCAAGGAGAGCGCCGCGCCGATATAGAGCTGCATATGGCTCAGCTCAAAGCCGGAGAAGCTGACGCCCCACATGGCGAGGATAAAACCGATGGTACCCCAGATGCGAATCGGCGGGAAATCGGTCACGATATCCATGTTCGCAGACTGCAGACGGTAGTAGGAAATGGTGTTAATCAGCCCCAGCGTCGGCATATAGGCCAGCGAGTTAAGCAGGATGACGAGGAACATCTCGCCCGGCGTAGTGACCTGGGCGGCGAGCCACAGCGTCAGCGCGCCGACCAGATGGCAAATGGCGTAAACCCATTTGGCGCTGATCCATTTATCGGCAACGATACCAAGCAGCGTCGGCATAAATACCGCAGCGATACCGAGCGAGCTATAAACCGCTCCGATGGCCGCACCGTCAAACTTCAGGGTAACGAACATATATGAGCCGAGCGTGGTCAGCCAGCTTCCCCAGAGGCAGAACTGCAGGAACGACAGTATTTTGAGCTGCAGCTTAAGATTCATGTTTTGATCCTCACGGATATAGAATTGTTTTGTGTTTTAAATAACATTTGTGGCGTTATTTTGGTTGGATTCTATCATTCATGGGGTGGATACTTTTGTTAACTGCCGCAGAAAATCGCAAAACAGTTGCGCAACTCTATTGTGTATAGCAGAAGGAAGGCGCCCTTGAGGAAACAAGGGCGTTGGCAGAGGATTACTTGCGGCGGTAGCCTTTTTGCGCGGTGTTTACCTTGTAGAGATAACGGCGCGATTCGGCGGATGGGTGACGGCTGGTGATGGTCTGATAAACGTCGCCCGGCGTCATATTATTGATGATATTCGCGGCCTGAATCTTATCGCTGGAGAAGACCCGCAGCACGCTGCCCGCGCCGCCGTTATAGGCGGTAATCACCGCATAGCGACGCGAGGTGGGGTTAGCAATACCGGCCAGATAGACGTTGTTCAGCATGGCCAGATAGGCGGTCCCGGTATCGATATTATTGGCCGGATCGAACAGATAGCTGCGGCTCGGCAGGCCGGATTTCCCCTGCGAGCGGAACACATCCTTCCCGGCACTGTGCTGCACCACCTGCATCAGCCCCAGCGCGTCGGCATGGCTGACTGCATAGGGGTTAAAGGACGATTCGGTTTGCATAATCGCCAGGATCAGCGACTCATCAACGCCATATTTGCGCGACGCCTGACGGACCATGCCAATGTATTTATGCGCACGTTTGTCGAGATGGTTCGGCACCAGGTTGATGGTGATGCTGTAGATCATGCGCGGACCGTTGCTGCGGCTTTTCAGACGCGTTTGCAGCAGGTAGTCCGCAAAGCGTGAGGCGCGCCACTCCCAGCGAATCGACTCACCGGTGTTATCCACGACCTGACCATACAGGAACGGTTCTTTTGAGATCTGAATGTCATCGACGTCGGAATAGAGGTCGATGGAGTTAGGGTCGTCGCCCATCAGCAGGGTTTTAATAATCGCCTGGCGCAGACGCCCGGCCGGGTCGGTGCCGGCGATGGTTTCGACGGTAATCGTCCCGGCGTCAAAGTTGATGTGGCTGCGGGTTTGATACTGGTCGGTGTATTTGACGTAGTCTTTCGGCCCGGCGAGCAGAACTTCGTTATAACCCCAAATGTTCTCGATGTTATGGGCGAACTGGCCCATCAGAATATCAAAGCCGTTGGTGTCCTTCACCCACGCCTCGTTATACTCGGCGCCTTTTTTGGTTGAGCTGGAACACGAAACGAGCAAAGGCGCAATCAGCGCTAGCGCTAAGTATTTTTTCATCATTCCGGGAGTGCGTGTTGTGTTTGTTGTGGTAAAGGGCCATCAGGCCCTTACTGTTTTTCTGGCGGCGTATAGCCTTCGATGTGTACGTCTTTACCTTCAAACAGGAACTGAACCATCTCCTGCTCCAGCAGTTTGCGATGCTCGGGGTTCATCATGCTGAGTTTTTTCTCGTTGATCAGCATCGTCTGTTTGTGCTGCCACTGGGCCCAGGCTTCTTTAGAGATTTCGTTATAGATACGTTTGCCCAGTTCGCCCGGATACAGCTGAAAATCCTGGCCATCGGCTTCACGCTGCAGGAAAGTACAAAAAATCGTTCTGCTCATTCTTAATCCTCTTTAATCGCCAGAAAGCTAAACCGGTGCTCCGGCTTTTAACTGTTGCAACAAGCGCTCCACGGGGGCCGCCAGACCGACGGACGGCGGCTGCGCTAAGTTATACCAGAGTGCGCCCCCTTCATCCATGCATGCGCCGGATGAGTGCACTGTAAGCCACATCGGCACAATATCCAGATGGAAATGGCTGAAAGTGTGGCGAAACGCGGTTAATTGCGTCAGATTATCGGCCTTAATCTGGCGCTGCGCCAGCCACTGCCGCAGCGCATCTTCATCTTCAAACTGCGGGAAGCAGAACAATCCGCCCCATAAACCCACCGGCGGGCGCTGGCAGAGAAATACCTCATCGCCGTGCTGCATCAGCAGGAAATAGCCGGTACGTTCCGGGATCGTCTGTTTCGGTTTTTTGCCTGGATATTGAGCCCATGAATGACTGGCGTAGGCCACGCAGCCGTTATTCAGCGGACAGAGCTCGCATTTGGGCTTAGAGCGGGTACACACCATCGCCCCGAGGTCCATCATGGCCTGGTTAAAACGCTCAACCCCTTTTGCTGGCGTCACGTCCTCACTAATATCCCACAGGCGTTTCTCAACCTCTTTTTTCCCCGGCCAACCGCTGACAGCATAGCAGCGCGCGAGCACGCGCTTCACGTTGCCGTCGAGAATCGGATAATGCTGACCGAGAGAAAGGGATAAAATCGCCCCGGCGGTGGAACGACCCACGCCCGGCAGCGCGGCGACTTCATCAAAAGTTTGCGGGAAGTTTCCGCCGTGCAGGGTGGCCACCTGCTGCGCCGCTTTATGCAGATTGCGCGCGCGGGCGTAATAGCCCAGCCCGGTCCACAGATGGAGGACTTCATCGAGTGGCGCATTGGCCAGATCGGTAATTGTTGGGAAACGCGCCATAAAGCGCTCAAAATAGGGGATGACCGTCGCCACCTGCGTTTGTTGCAACATCACCTCGGAGAGCCATACTTTGTAGGGCGTCTTGCCGATTTGCCAGGGCAGGGTTTTACGTCCGTATTTGTCGTACCAGTCCAGTACCTGGGCTGAAAATTGCGCGGCGAGAAAAGTCAAAGCTACGGCTCCGGGATAGCGATTATAAGGTGGCAGATTGCAGCACAAGGGCGAGAGGCTGTAAACCCTTGCATCCGCCGGGTAACTTTGGATAATGCCCGTTTTCCGAACACTCTCACAAGCAGACTTAACTTTTATGAAAAACGACGTCATATCTCCGGAATTCGATGAAAACGGCCGTCCGCTGCGCCGTATTCGCAGCTTCGTCCGTCGTCAGGGCCGCCTGACTAAAGGTCAGCAGCACGCGCTGGATACCATTTGGCCGGTGATGGGCGTTGAATTTAACGATGCGCCGCTCGATTTTGCCGCGCTGTTTGGCCGTGAAGCGCCCATCACGCTGGAGATTGGTTTTGGTATGGGCGCTTCGCTGGTGGCGATGGCGAAAGAGAAGCCGCAGCAGAATTTCCTCGGCATTGAAGTGCACTCTCCTGGCGTCGGCGCCTGTCTGGCGTCTGCTGAAGAAGAGGGCGTGCAAAATCTGCGCGTTATGTGCCACGATGCGGTAGAAGTGCTGCACGCGATGATCCCCGATAACTCCCTGAGCATGGTGCAGCTTTTTTTCCCTGACCCGTGGCACAAAGCGCGTCATAATAAGCGCCGGATCGTTCAGCCGCCTTTTGCCGAACTGGTGAAAAGTAAACTGAAGCTGGGCGGCGTTTTCCATATGGCGACCGACTGGGAGCCCTATGCCGAGCATATGCTGGAAGTGATGTCCTCGCTTGAAGGATATCGCAACCGGTCAGAAAGCAACGACTATGTGCCGCGCCCGGAATCGCGCCCGGTAACCAAATTTGAACAGCGTGGCCATCGTCTTGGCCACGGCGTATGGGACTTAATGTTCGAGAGGGTGAAATAATGGCAACGAATCGTAGCCGTCGTCTGCGTAAAAAAATGCATATCGACGAATTTCAGGAAGTGGGTTTTTCCGTCGCGTGGCGTTTCGCGGAAGGAACCAGCGAAGAGCAGATCGACCAGACCGTTAACGATCTGATTGATGAGGTGATTGAGCCTAATAAGCTGGCCTTTGACGGCAGCGGCTATCTCTCCTGGGAAGGCCTGATCTGCCTGCAGGAAATCGGTAAATGCACCGAGGAGCACCAGGCCATTGTGCGTAAATGGCTGGAAGACCGCGGGCTGGCCGATGTACGCACCAGCGAACTTTTTGATATCTGGTGGGACTAAGTTTGACAAGGGTCGGCAACTGCCGGCCCGTTTTGTCTGAAGGGAGTTAAATGATGCGCAAAACGCTGTTAGCTGTGGCGCTTTCCGTCACCGCTTTGTCCGCGCATGCGGACTACCAGTGTAGCGTCACGCCGCGTGACGATGTCATCCTCAGCCCGCAGCAGGTGCAGGTGAAAGGCGAAAATGGCGATCTGGTGATTAAGCCGGACGGCAGCCTGAGCTTTAACGGGAAAGCGTATTCTCTGAACGCCGCTCAGCGCGAACAGGCTCAGGACTATCAGGCCAGCCTGCGCAGCAGCCTGCCGTGGATTGATGAAGGCGCACGCTCGCGGGTAGAAAAAGGCCGCGCCGCGCTGGATAAAATTATTACCGAACAGGTAGGGGCCAGCAGCAGCATGCATAGCCGCCTGACCAAGCTTGATGCGCAGCTGAAAGCGCAAATGAGCCGCATAATTGAACATCGTAACGATGGCCTGACGTTCCACTATAAAGCTATCGATCAGGTGCGCGCCGACGGCCAGCAGCTGGTAAACCAGGCGATGGGCGGCATCCTGCAGGACAGCATCAACGAGATGGGCGCGAAGGCGGTTCTCAAAGGCGGCGGTAACCCGCTGCAGGGGATCCTCGGCAGCCTTGGCGGCCTGCAAACCGCCATTCAGGATGAATGGAAAAATCAGGAAGCCGATTTCCAGCAGTTTGGTAAGGATGTCTGCAGCCGCGTGGTTTCCCTTGAGGATAGCCGCAAAGCGCTGGTGGGGTCGTTAAAGTAAGCTTTATTCCGCTACCTGCGTCCGCAGGTAGCAAAATCAGATTTCATTTATCCTGCCTGCGGTGGCGAACTCCTTATGATGCCTGCTGTATTCATAAAAGGAATTTGCTGATGAAATATGCATGGAAAACACTCACCGTCCTGATGATCGCTTCCCCTTGTCACGTGCTGGCGGATGCCAACACGCCAACAGACGACGTGGTAAAACAGCAGTTTGCTGAACAGACTGGCGGGATTATGCGCTTGCAAAACGTGACGCTGAAGCAGCTCGACGCCAGGGGAAATCAGGCGACCTATATGCTGGAAGGCGATATGGCCGCCGCGGAAGATCTCTATATTCGCGTCGGCGTCGCGGGAGATTACTTTTTTTATGAGCGAGTCTGGACCAGGGGGCGGCCGGTAAAGTTCTCCGCCATGATGACCGCGGTAGGGACCAAAGACTCCGGCTGGCAGACCGAATTCTTTTCGCTGCAGATGGCGGCGAAGAGGGGCGGGAGAACCTTTAAGGAAATCGGAGGGGATGAAAGTAAAACCCTGATTGTCAATGACCACAAATTTATGGCGCAATTTGCCAAAATTGACGCCAGCTTTGCCGCCAGCAAAGCCACGATGAAGACGCTGCAAGGGCAACAGGATGCGCTGAAAACCGAGATCGCCGCGTTAGAGGAGCGGATTAACCGTTCATGGGGTACGGATGCGAACGGCAAGCCGCTCGATCGCAGCGACGTGCAGCAGGCGATGCTGGAAAAAATGTATGAAGTAGACCGGCAAAACGATCCGCTGAAGTTCGAGAATCATTACTACAAAACTCTCTATGAACCCGCACTGGCCGCCTGTCAGAAAAAAGCGGTTTGCGATGCTGCGCCGCTGCGCGCCGAGCGCGATGCCGTGCTGAATGAGCAGAAGCGTAACTATTATCGCCAGCATAAAGAGATGAGTGAAAATATCAAAGCGGAGATGGCCGCGCGCGATAAAAAGATAGCGCCGCTGCAGAAGCAAAAAGGCGAACTGAACGCGCAGCTGATGGCGCTGGAGATCCGCTACCGGGAGTTGGCTCGCGACGAAAAATACTGGCAGGAGGGGCTGGAGAAGATGCGCCGCAACGGGGTTCTAAAGTAGCCGGGTCAGGTTCGAAATGGCCCGGCTGCGCCTGGCGCGTATGAGCTTGTCGGATGACAGAATATTTTGCTATTGAAGCTTTTGTCGGCCGGGCACGGCGCTAGCCGCCGCCCGGCAGAAGCGTTAGCTCAAGGTCTAACGCCCATTCTTCCTCAGGAATGCGTCCCCTCCTTTCCAGGGCAATAACGCTACATCAGCCCTAGCAGCTGCGGAATAAACAGCGAAATCTGCGGGATATAGACAATCATCATCAGCGCGATCAGCAGGGCGGCGTAGAACGGCAGCAGCGGTTTGATCAACTGCTGAATTTTGACGCCAGAAATAGAACAGCCAACGAACAGCGCGCTGCCAACCGGTGGGGTGAGCAGCCCGATACACAGATTGGCGACCATCATAATACCGAAGTGCACCGGATCCATCCCCAGGTCCTGCGCGATTGGCAGGAATATCGGCGTGAAAATCAGCACCGCTGGGGTCATATCCATAAAGATCCCGACGATTAACAGCACGATATTTATCAGCAGCAGAATCACCACCGGGTTTTCAGAAACGCCCATTAGCGCGTCGCTTATCATGTAGGGAATGTCGGCGTTGGTCATCGCCCACGACATGCCCACGGAAAAGCCAATCAGCAGCAGCACAATAGAGGTCATGACTACCGATTCCAGAATCAGCTTCGGCAGATCGCGCCACTTCACTTCCCGATATATCAGTACCGACAGGATAAAGGTGTAGACCACGGCGATGGCAGAGGCTTCCGTCGCGGTAAAAATGCCGCCAAGGATCCCGCCCATCACAATGATGACCAGCAGCAGGCTGGGCAGAGCATCGAAAAACGCTTTTGCCGCCTGGGCGCAGGTCGGACGCTCGGAAACCGGATAGCCGCGACGTTTAGCAATGACGGCACAGACCACCATAATAGCCAGGCCCATCAGGATGCCCGGCAAATAGCCGGCCATAAACAGCGAGGCCACCGAGACGCCGCCTGCGGTCAGGGAAAAGACGATCAGTACGTTTGACGGCGGAATAAGCAGACCCGTGATGCAGGATGAGACGTTCACCGCCGTAGAGAAGGCCGGATCGTAGCCTTTCTGCGTCTGTATGGGGTTGAGCGTGCCGCCGACCGCGGCGGCGGCGGCGACCGCTGAGCCTGAAATCGAGCCGAACATCATATTGGCCAGCACGTTGACGTGGCCCAGAGAGCCCGGCACGCGTCCGACCATCACCTGGGCCAGATTGATTAAACGTATGGCAATCCCGCCGCTGTTCATCAGGGTTCCGGCAAAGATAAAGAATGGAATCGCCAGCAGCGCGAAGTTATCGAGGCCGTTTGCCAGGCGCTGAGAAACGGTAATCACTGCGATATCCCAGGGGAACATCAGCAGCATCGAACCGACGGTAGCGATGCCAATGGAGAAGGAGATAGGTACGCCAATAAAAACCAGAATAAAGAAAGAGCCAAATAGCATCAGTGCGATATAGCTGTCCATCAATTTGCCCCCGCTGCAGAGTGCTTCATGTTTTTCAGTCCGGTGCTGATAAAACACAACGCGTAGAACATCATAATGATCCCGGTTAGCGGCAGGATCAGATACACGTAGCCCATGGGGATTTGCATCGCCGCTGAGACTTGGGACGTCGATAGCGTTTTCTCAATCAGCTTCACGCCGCCGGTCACAATTACTGAACCAGCAAAAATAAAGATCAGCAGATTAATAATGACGCAGAGAAGCGCCTGCCTGCGAGGAGGGAGCGTCATCGCCAGTAAATCGATAGCCAGATGACGCTGGGCGCCGACGGTATATGCCGCACCCAGCAGCCCGACCCAAATCATTAAAAAGCGCGCCAGTTCGTCGGTCAGGGTGCTTGGCTGGTTTAGCACGTAGCGGCTAAATACCTGCCAGACGACGCAGACCACCAGCGCAATCATAACGGCGACGGAGAATGCGGCGATCGTGCGGTCCACCGCCAGCTTTATGCGGTTAAGTATCATCTTTGAGTTCCCGGTGAAAGGGGCCAGCGGCTGGCCCGCTAAGTGTTATTCAGCAGCAGCTTCAAATTTGGCCAGCAGAGCCGCCTGTTTCGGATCTTTTTTGAAGTCATCAAAGAGCGGTTGAACGGCGGCGCGGAATGGTGCTTTATCAACTTTGATAATTTCGCCGCCCATGGCTTTGGCCTGCGCGCGGGTGTCGGCGTCAATTTTGTCCCACAGTTTTTGCTGATAGGCCTCTGAGGCTTTCGCCGCCTCGTTCAGGATTTGCTGCTGCTCCGGCGTCAGCTTGTCCCAGGTTTTGCTGGAGATAACGAGGAAATCCGGGATGGAGGCATGTTCATCTTCTGAGAAAACCTTAGCGATTTCGATATGGCGCGTTTGCACCCAGGAAGGTACGTTATTTTCCGCGCCGTCCACTACGCCCTGCTGCATCGCGGTATAGACTTCACCAAACGAAATTGGCGTTGGCGAACCGCCCATTAATTCGATCATTTTCAACGTTGTCGGACTGGCCTGGACGCGGATTTTCAGCCCTTTTAAATCTTCCGGTTTAGTAATGGGTTTTTTAGCATAAAAACTTCGGGTCCCGGCAACATAAGCGGAAAGGGCAAAGAATCCTTTATCTTTCGTGGACTCCATTATTTCTTTACCCACTTCACCGAAGACGACTTTATTGAAGTGATTCTGATCCTTGAACAGGAACGGTAAATTATATATCGCGTAGACGTTATCAAATGACTCCAGGTCGCTGGCGGAACCTTTCGTCATATCCAGTGCGCCGTTTTGTAATAACTCCATCGTTTCACGCGCGCTGCCCATCTGGCTACTGGGGTAAATACGGATTTTCATATTGCCGTTGGAAAGTTGGTTAACCTCTTTCGCCATCTGCTCAAACGCCTGATGAACAACGTGGCTGCGTTCAAGGTTATGTGCCAGTTTTAACGTAACTTTTTCAGCTGCGCTGGCGCCCGCTGAGAGCAGGGCAAGCAAAGAAACACATACCAGAGAACGAGAAAACGAGAGTTTTTTCATGAGTCGGCTCCATGCACTTAGGTTAATTGGTCAATATCTAAAGAGTCATTCTTTGTTTCTGTATGACATATTATCCTGGTTGTCGTACACCTTTAAGCTGTCTGACTCACACTTTTTTCCAATGAGACGATGAAATGCGTATTTTTGTGCGTTAGGTTATATTTATTTTCTATAAATGAATGTGAATTAATTTTTATTAAGAATGCTGAACTGAGATTCTTCGGGAATTACGATATTAATATTTCGGGAAAAACGAATAATTAATTATCCCGCTATTTATATAACGGGATAATCAGGGAGAGGTTTATTCGCTGAGGAATAATTCGAGAAGGGAGTTCAAAAATAGCTTGCCGTGCTCGGTAATCTGCCAGCAGCCTTCATCTTCCGTCAGGTAGCCCTGGGCAATAGCGGCATCGATTTGCGGGCGGATCGTCCGCTCGTCGAGGCCGGTAAAGCGGCTGAATTCATCCCGTGGCGCCGCTTCGAGCAGGCGGAAACGGTTCATAAAGAACTCAAACGGTTTATCTGCGTTCTCAACATCATGCTGGCGCTCCAGGTAACGGCCTTCCATATAGCCGCGCGGGTGGCGGGTTTTCGCCGTCCGCAGAATGCGTCCGTCCGCAAACGTCACTTTACCGTGCGCGCCGCAGCCAATGCCCAGGTAGTCGCCAAAGCGCCAGTAGTTCAGATTATGCTGGCACTGATATCCCGGTTTTGCATAGGCGGAAGTTTCATATTGCCGGTAGCCCGCGGCGCTAAGCAGGCTATGCCCCTGCTCATAAATATCCCACAGCGCATCGTCGTCAGGCAGGACCGGTGGTCGCGAACCAAACAGGGTATTTGGTTCAATGGTCAACTGATACCAGGAGAGATGCGGCGGATTGAGCGCAATCGCCTGGCGCAGGTCGTCCAGCGCCTCTTCCAGAGACTGGTCCGGCAGACCATGCATTAAATCGAGGTTAAAGCTGCGCAGTCCCAGACCGCTTGCCAGGTTTGCCGCGCGTTTGGCTTCCTGTGGCCCATGAATGCGCCCCAGACGCTGCAGCTTTTGCTCGCTAAAGCTCTGTACGCCGATGGAGATGCGATTAATGCCGGCGCGCTGATACTCCACGAAGCGATCCGCTTCCACGGTGCCGGGGTTGGCTTCCATCGTGATTTCGGCTCCGGCCGCCAGCGGAAGAGCCGCGCGTACGCCATCGAGTAGGGTTTGCATCGCCGGGCCGGAGAGCAGGCTCGGCGTACCGCCGCCAATAAAAATCGTCCCGATTTCACGTCCCTGCGCATAGTGGGCGTCGGCGCGCAGATCGTTCAGCAGATGCTGGACATAGTCATCATGCGGCACTTCGCCCTTCAACGCATGCGAGTTGAAATCGCAATACGGGCATTTCTGCACGCACCACGGGATGTGAATGTAGAGGCTCAGGGGCGGCAAATTAGCCATTACGTAAGGCTTCCAGTAACAGTTTCAGCGCTCGTCCGCGGTGGGAAATGGCGCTCTTCTCTTCACGGCTCAGCTCCGCTGCGGTTTTACCTTCCGTCGGAACAAAGAAAATCGGATCGTAACCAAAGCCGCCGCTGCCGGCGGCCTGGCGAGCGATGATGCCTGGCCAACTGCCGTGGCACACCAGCGGCGTGGGATCTTCCGCATGGCGCAGATAGACCAGCACGCAGTGGAACTGCGCCTGGCGCTTATCGTCCGGCACGTCGCGTAGCGCGTCGAGCAGTTTTTCCAGATTGCGCTGGTCGGTCGCATCTTCACCGGAATAGCGGGCAGAATAGATGCCAGGCGCGCCGCCTAACGCATCGACGGCCAGACCTGAGTCATCGGCGATAGCCGGAAGGCCGGTAATCTGCGCGGCGTGGCGCGCTTTAAGAATGGCGTTTTCGATAAACGTGAGGCCGGTTTCCTCTGCGGAATCCACGCCCAGTTCGGTTTGCGCCACGATATCGAGGCCAAAATCTGCCAGCAGCGAGGCCAGCTCGCGCACTTTACCGGGATTGCCGGTGGCGAGAACAACTTTTTGCATAAGAGATCCTGTCTATTCTGTCAGCGCAGCGACCCCGTCGGGGATCTGCTGCGGATGAATGATTTTTATCTGTTTGTGGCGACCCAGTTCGCCCTTCTCAATAAGCACCTGGCTTTTTGCTACGCGAAACTGTTTGGCAAGAAATTTTACCAGATGGGCGTTGGCCTGGCCGTCAACGGGTGGCGCGGTAATGGCGACTTTGAGTTCGTCGCCATGTAAACCAACGATGCTGTCGCGGCTGGCCTTAGGCTGAATATACAGCCTTAAGACCAGACCGTCAGCGCAGGCCTGGACAGCACTCATAGCGCCATCCACAGCCCCGGAAGCAGAACGTTACCGGTAGCCTGCAACAGTTCGGCGATACCCATATTGATCACGTACAGCAGCAGAACCAGCACCATCGGCGAGAAATCAATTCCGCCCATTGAGGGCAGCAGCCTGCGGATAGGGCGCAGCAGCGGGTCTGCCAGCTGCATCAGAACATATTCCACCGGGCTACGGCCCTGGCTTACCCAGCTCATGATCGCCATTAACAGAAGAACCCAGAAGATCAGCGAGCCGACGGTTTTGATAAGGATCAGCAGCGCGGAGATCCAGATAATCGGCTGGAAGGTGACGACCATAAACAGGACGATAGCTTTCACGACGCAGAGAATAAAGGCGACCAGGAGGGAGGCGCTGTCGAGCGGCCCCATCGCCGGGATAATGCGGCGCAGCGGCCCAACGACAGGCTGCGTAGCCTTGACCACGAACTGCGAAAACGGGTTATAAAAGTCGCAGCGCGCCCACTGCATCCAGACGCGTAACAACACGACCATTGTATAAAGCTCAATGACCGTTGAGAGCAGGAAAGTCAACGTCTTCATGGCGTTCCTCAGATTCCTTATTTTTTGCTGTAGTCGCGCGCGCCGAAAATTGCGGTTCCGATGCGCACCATAGTGCTTCCCGCCGCGATGGCGGCTTCCATATCATCCGACATTCCCAGCGACAACGTATCGACGGTAGGGTAGTGCGTTTTTAGCCGCGCAAATGCTACCGCCATTTGTTGGGCGACGGCAAACTGCCTTACATATTCTGACTCAGGCGCGGGGATGGCCATTAAACCGCGCAGCTGCAGATTCGGCAATTTAGCGATCTCTGCCGCCAGCGCGTCCAGCTCTGCAGGCGGAATACCCGACTTGCTCTGCTCATCGCTAATGTTGATTTGAATCAGCACGTTGAGCGGCGGCATGTCGGCAGGGCGCTGTTCACTGAGGCGAGCGGCGATTTTGAGTCGATCGACGGTATGACACCAGTCAAAATGTTCGGCCACGAGGCGGCTTTTGTTGGACTGCAGCGGACCAATAAAGTGCCACTGCAGCCCGCTTGCCCCGGTCTCCTGAAAGTAGCGGATTTTCTCCACCCCTTCCTGAACATAGTTTTCGCCAAACGCGACCTGGCCTGCGGCCATCGCTTCTTCGATAGCGCTCGCAGGTTTCGTTTTACTGACTGCAAGCAGCGTAACTTCTTCTGGAGCACGGCCGCAGCGTGCGGCAGCGGCTGAGATTTTGTCCCGGACCTGTGCCAGGTTATGCGCAATATCGTTCATATACCGAGGATGAGTTATGGAACTGGAAGAAATAGTGGCCCTTAGTGTAAAGCATAACGTCTCCGATCTACACCTGTGCAATGCTTCAGCACCGCGCTGGCGTCGCCAGGGAAAGCTGGAGCCTGCGCCTTTTATCTCCCCTGATATCAGCAAAATACTCCATGACTGGCTCAACGCCGAGCAGCTCGCGCAGTGGCAGGCCAGCGGGCAGGTCGATTTCGCTTTAGCGCCGGCTGGCGGGCCACGCCTTCGCGCCAGCGCATTTGCCCACAGCCGCGGTCTGTCGCTGGCGCTGCGTCTGCTGGCGGAAACCTGTCCGCAGCTGGAGGCGCTCGGTGTACCAGCCGCCTTAAGCGATCTGCTCAATGAGGAGAGCGGGCTTATCCTCGTCACGGGCGCCACCGGCAGCGGGAAATCAACTACCCTGGCGGCGATGGTGGGCTATCTTAATCAGCGCCTCAATGGTCATATCCTGACGCTGGAAGATCCGGTCGAATTTATTCACCACAGCGAGCGTTGCCTGATCCAGCAGCGGGAAATCGGCCGCCACTGCCCCTCCTTTGCCGCGGCGTTACGCGCTGCGCTGCGTCAGGATCCGGACGTCATTCTGTTAGGGGAACTGCGCGATAGCGAAACTATCCGCCTGGCACTTACGGCGGCGGAGACCGGACATCTGGTTATGGCGACGCTGCATACGCGCGGCGCCGCGCAGGCGGTTGAAAGGCTGGTGGATGTTTTTCCCGCCCAGGAGAAAGAGCAGGTTCGCAGCCAGCTGGCGGGAAGTTTGTGCGCGGTACTGGCACAAAAATTGTTTCCGGATGCTGCAGGCGGCAGAGTTGCGCTATACGAGCTTTTAGTTAATACCCCAGCAGTGGCGAATTTGATCCGGGAGGGAAAAACGCATCAGCTGCCCGGCGTGATGCAAACCGGGCAGCAATCTGGCATGCAAACATTTACGCAAAGCTTTCAGCAACGTACGGCAGCGGGTCTTTTATAGCTGCATTTTTTATATTCAGACATCTTACCAATGGCTTGTTATGATAATGTTTTATTAATGTTCGGTATTATTATTTTATATTACAAAGAACCATATGGAATTAAGCCGAATAATGTAGGCTATGAAAAACGAATTGACATAAACCTCCCATAACCAGGAAAAAAGTTTGATAATCTTTTGACTCTCTCAAGGTATTCGATTTATGCTGTTTACAGGGATAGGAAAATTCCCATGGAATATTGTTTCAAAGTGTAAATTTGGTTTTTATTTATAAATACACCGGCGATGGTATTCTTGTTAATTCATTTAACCGCTATGAAGGCGGGTATCAACTAAGGAGAGTTTTAAGTGATTAATTTTTCTGAGGATTTAGTTCTTTCTCATCAGGTTACCTTTATTACTCACCCCTCAATTCAAAGCAAGGCATTTGCAACCTGGCTGGCTGACAGGTTATCTGCTACAGTGATCCTGCAAAATATTAACAAACCCCTCGCGCAACGACTTGTGAAAGATTCTGTAATATTATTTGATATTGCGGTTTCAAATAAAAAGTTGAATAGCGTGTGGCGTGATATTATTCGCCTGCAGGTAGATAACCCCCGTTTATTGATTATCAACAGCGCACAAAAGTATGAGCTCTACGAAATGGCACAGTGGCCAGCGCTTTATGGCGTTTTCCGTCACGACGATGATGAATTGCGCTTAATTGAGGGCGTTAAAGCTGTGCTTAACGGCGAACAGACGGCTGAATTGAGCGTAATGCACCCGGCTATGTACGCAGCGGATCATCAATCGGTGCCTGTGGAAAGTTCGCCGCTGACCGAGCGCGAATGTGAAATCCTTAATGAACTTCGCTGCGGGGCGACCAATATGGATATTGCTCGCGCGCTGTTTATCAGCGAAAACACGGTGCGTACCCATCTGTACAACGTGTTCCGTAAGCTAAGCGTGAAGAACCGAACCCAGGCGGTCAGCTGGGCGAATGAGCATCTGCGTCACTAAAAACTGAATCAGGATGATGGCGCCTGTCGCTGCGATGTGGCGCCAGCATTCAGGATCAGAAGCCCTGCTCGAAGTAGCTTTCCAGAATAATGACAGCGGACGCTGAATCAATGCTGCCTTTATTGAGCGCACGGAATCCACCGTGTTCAAATAACCCGGCTCTGGCTTCCACCGTGCTCAGACGCTCATCGTGCAGGATTATCTGCACGCCGAAACGGCCATGGATTTTATTCGCGAAGTTGCGCGCGCGCGCGGTCAGAGGTTGCTCCGTACCGTCCATATTCAGCGGCAGGCCGACAACCACCTTTTCGGGCTGCCACTCTTTGAGCAGCTTCTCGATAATATTCCAGTCAGGTTTGCCGTCCTGCGCCTTCAATGCGGGCAGGGGGCGGGCAGTGCCGGTGATGCGCTGCCCTACGGCGACGCCGATGCTTTTGGTGCCAAAATCAAAGCCTAAAAACGTTCCGCTCATCAGGCATGCCCCGCTGCGGCCGGCATGGTGACGATATCGATGCCGATCAGCTTCGCAGCCTCGCGCCAGCGGTCGGCTATTGGCGTATTGAACAAAATGTTCCGATCCGCCGGCGCGGTGAGCCAAGCGTTATCCAGTATCTCTTGCTCCAGCTGACCTTTCTCCCAGGAGGCATAGCCCAGCGCAACCAGCACGTTGTCCGGCTGTTTATCCGTGCCCAGCGTTTCGAGCACGTCGCGGGAGGTGGTGATCACCGTATTATCGGAAATACGAATGCTGGAAGAAAAGTCAGAGGGCGGCGAGTGCAGTATAAAACCCCGGTCCTCGGCCAGCGGGCCGCCAACCATCACCGGTTTATCCAGGCGGATCTCGGGATTGCGCGGCTCAGGCGTGATTTTTAACTTCTCCAGGATCCCTTCAACCTGCAGATTTTCCATCGGCTTATTGATGATGATGCCCATGGCGCCGTCATCGTTATACTCGCAGATATAGACTACGGAGCGACGGAACATCGGGTCCTGGAGAGCAGGCATGGCAATCAGAAAGTGATGCTGTAAATTCATTGTCAGAGGTTCTGTTCCTGGTTCAAAAAAGCAGCACCCAGTATGCGGGTAAAGCAAGAGAGTGTCGATTCACTTTATCTTGCAGGCGTCACGGCCGTTGCCTGTCTGAGCCTGAAAGTGAATCTCTGAAGCGAGCTTCAGGCTACAGGCGTTGGCCCATAGCCTGAATGAGCGCGTTATTTATTGAGGCGCTTTTCGATGGCGTCCATCAGCATCCCGGTGATGGAAATCGGGAAGGCGGCTTCGATTTCACGTACGCAGGTTGGGCTGGTGACGTTAATTTCCGTCAGGCGATCGCCGATGATATCCAGGCCGACGAAGATTAAGCCTTTGGCCTTCAGCGTCGGGCCTACGCGGCGGGCGATAGCCCAGTCGCTTTCGGTCAGGGGGCGCGCTTCGCCACGGCCGCCGGCGGCGAGGTTGCCGCGAGTTTCGCCACCCTGCGGAATACGGGCCAGGCAGTAAGGAACCGGCTCGCCGTCCACGACCAGCACGCGCTTATCGCCGTCTTTAATGGCCGGCAGATAGTTCTGCGCCATGCAGTAGCGGCTGCCCAGCTCGGTCAGGGTCTCGGTAATCACGCCGAGGTTAGGGTCACCCTCTTTCACGCGGAAAATGGAGGTACCGCCCATGCCGTCCAGCGGCTTGAGGATGACATCGCCGTGCTTTTCCCAGAAGGCTTTCAGCTGAGCTTTATTGCGGGTGACCAGCGTTTCCGGCGTCAGCTCGGAGAACCAGGCGGTAAACAGCTTTTCGTTACAGTCGCGCAGGCTCTGCGGCTTATTGACGATAAGCGTGCCTTTCTCTTCGGCGCGTTCGAGGATGTAGGTCGCATAGATAAACTCGGTATCAAACGGCGGATCTTTACGCATCAGAATGACGTCCAGGTCCGCCAGAGGCAGATCCTGCTCGCCGTTGAACTCGTACCATTTGTCGTAGTTCTGCTCGACGCTCAGCTTGCGCGTACGGGCGCGGGCTTCACCGTTGATTAAGTACAGATCGTTCATCTCCATATAGTGGAGTTCATAGCCGCGACGCTGCCCTTCCAGCAACATAGCGAAGCTGGTGTCTTTCTTGATGTTGATGGTTGCGATGGGGTCCATCACGATGCCGAGCTTAATCATTGTTCTTCTCCGTTAACGCTTCAACCTAAGTCGCCAAAACGCACCTGCAGGGCGGTAATGGCAGTGAGCGCAGTTGTCTCTGTACGCAGAACGCGCGGTCCCAACAGGATATCAGTAAACTGGTAGCGAGCGGTCATCGCTATCTCTTCTGCCGAAAGCCCGCCTTCCGGACCGATCAGCAGTCGGATACGTTCGACCGGCAGCGGCAGCGTATTGATGCTGGCGCTGGCGCGAGGGTGTAAATTGAGCTTCAGGCCCTCGTCCTGCTCCGCGCACCAGGCTTCGAGCTGCATTGCCGGGCGGATCTCCGGCACCACGTTGCGGCCGCTTTGCTCGCAGGCGGCAATGGCGATTTTCTGCCACTGCTGAATCTTCTTGTGCAAACGTTCGGCGTCCAGTTTAACGCCACAGCGTTCGGAAAACAGTGGCGTTATGAGGCTTACGCCAAGTTCGATCGATTTCTGGATGGTGAATTCCATTTTTTCGCCGCGTGACATCACCTGGCCTAAATGGATATGGAGAGGGGATTCGCGGTTATCGATTTTGCCGCTCTGTACTTCAACCAGCACATGTTTCTTACCTGCCTCGACAATGACCGCCTCGAAGACCTGATTGCTGCCGTCAAAAAGCTCGATTGCCTGGCCTTTACCCATCCGTAAAACGCGACCGACATGGTTGGCCGCGTCGTCGGAGAGGGCTATCTGGCTACCCGTGGTGATGCGTTCCGGGTGATGGATGCGAGGGATGCGCATGCTTGATATTCCGTTCTTCGCGCAGATATTGTCTTCCCTCATTAAAGAGGGAAGCGTGAAGCTGCAAATTAACAATTGCCGCTAGTGTAGGTTAGCTCTTTTGCGCCTGGCAAGCCTGCAGGACGTAAGGATTATGGTTGCCCTGAACTTTTGCAATACGCGCGTCGCGTTCGCATTCCCAGCGTGTCACCGGGTACAGCTTATTCCAGGCGGTGAACAGCTGGGTTTGCTGGCGGGAAAGATTGAGCTGGTAGCGGTCGCGCATATAGAAGTAGGTGCGGGCAATCGCGCCCCGGGCGCGAGCCGGCGGCTCGGCAACTTTATCTTTAAAATCAACCTTCATCGCGCACTGGCCGTACTGGCCTTCGCCACCGTTCCACTGGCTGTACATAAAGTTGGCGCGATCGCCGTTGACCTCGCCAACCGCCGGCTGCAGGTTATGCATGTCGCTTTCCATCTTGCGATAGACCGGGTCTTTGGCGCAGTTTTTCCGCCCGCCGTCCTGCCAGCATTGAAGCTGGTGACCAAACTGCCAGGCCGGAACCACGTGTTCCCACTCTACCCGGCTGGCGCGGTTCTCATTTTTACGCACTTTATAGCCGCATGATTCCAGATCGATAACGCCCTTTTTCCCCTGCCAGTTGATTTTACAGCCGCAGTAGAAATCGCCGGGGACGTCGGCGTTGACCTTGACGCCAGCGGCTTTGGCCTGAGAAAAACTGTTGATTCCCTCCGCAGCAAGCGGGGCACACGCCGCCGCGCTAAGAAACGCGGCAGCAAAAATATAAATACGGGACATCGTTAACTCCGTGTCAAAACGAGCCCGCAACGTAACGAATGTGATTGCCTGATGCAATCAGTCAGATCAGAAAATTTCCAGTTATTTCCGGAGATTACTTTTCCGCCACCAGCACGTCGCCGCAGCGCACGCAGCGATAGGTGGCCTCACCGCGCATCACGCGATTGTGGCGGCGAACGGTAAGCTGATGCTGCTGACACTGGCAGCGGTAGGGGAAGGTATTTTTACGGACAGAATCGAGTTCGAAACGATGAGTACGCAACGCCGGTACGCCCAGTACGCTCTCCATCATCCATTTCCACTCTTTTCCGTGCGGCGCCACGCGGCCAAAGTGTTTCCATACCAGCAGATGGGCCAGCTCGTGCGGCACGACTTCGTCGATAAAAGCCTGCTGGTTTTCCAGCAGCAGCACCGGGTTAAGGCGAATTTCGTTTTTCTCCAGCCAGGCGGTACCGGCGGAGGTTCCCCGCTGCTGATAAACCAGCACCGGTTCAGGGTAATGTCGTCCCAGCTTGAGGTTCGCTTTGGCAAGATTTTCCCGCAGGCTGCGCATAACGGCCTGTTGAAGGGCAATGGGAATTCGGGGTGTTTTCATAGCGCCAGAGGATAGTGCGGCGGGATGAGGAGAGCAAGAAGAAGCTTCCTCCCGGAGGGGAGGAAGCGTGTATCGTACTAGTCGCGCGCGCCGATTTCGCGCAGTTTACGGCCTTTCATCAGATTACGTTCAATATGTTCCAGCGAAACGTTTTTGGTTTCCGGGATCAACCACAGAGTCAGGAAGATGAACAGGATGTTAAGGCCGCCATAGACCCAGAAGGTGTTGGCGCTGCCCAGCGAGTTCAGCATCGTCAGGAAGGTCGCGCCGACGATCATGTTGGCAATCCAGTTGGTCGCCGTTGAGCAGGTGATACCGAAATCACGCCCTTTCAGCGGCTGGATTTCGGAGCACAGCACCCAAATCAGCGGGCCGGCGCTCATCGCAAAACCCACGATGAACATCAGCAGCATCAGGACGGCAAAGTACTGCGCCGTGGCGGAGTGGATGCCGATATGCATCATGCTGCCCAGCACGCCCATGCCGAGTGCCATGACGATAAAGCCGAGGATCAGCGTCGGTTTACGGCCCCAGCGGTCAACCAGTCCGATGGCGATAAAGGTCGCCAGAACGTTGGTCAGACCGACGATGACGGTCCCCCACATCTGTTCGGTGGTGTTGGCATAGCCCGCCAGTTCAAAAATCTTCGGCGCGTAGTACATGATGACGTTCATACCGGTGAACTGTTGCATCACCTGCAGCAGGACGCCGAGGAACACCGCGCGGCGGAAGTTGCTGTTTTCTTTGAACAGCGACCAGCCGGACTGTTTTACCTTCAGGCTTTCGCGGATCTCATCCAGCTCGCGTTTCGCTTCAGCGCTGGTGTCGCGCAGGCGCAGCAGGACGCGTTCGGCATCGACAAAGCGGCGCTTAGCGGCAAACCAGCGCGGGCTGTCCGGCAGGAAAACTACGCCAATCAGCAGCAGCACCGCCGGGATAATGATCACCCCGAGCATCCAGCGCCAGGCGCCGCTGTAGCTGAAAGCGGTATCCGAAAGATACGCCCCGAGAATACCAATGGTGATCATCAGCTGGTACATCGAAATCATGCTGCCGCGGATTTTTTCCGGCGCAATTTCCGACAAATACAGCGGGGCCGTGTAGGAAGCGACGCCAACGGCGAGGCCGAGCAGCACGCGGGAAATGAGCAGGACTTCCACATTCGGGGCGGCGGCGGAGAACAGGGAACCGGCAACGAACAGGATGGCGCCAATCATCAGGCTTTTTTTACGCCCGAGTTTGAAGGAGAGCCAGCCGCTGCCGACCGCGCCGACCGCGGCGCCGAACATCATGGAGCTTACTACCCATTCCTGCGTATGAGCGCTTATCTGGAACTCGTTGGCAATAAAGGGTAAGGCACCCGCAATAACACCAATATCCAGGCCAAATAGCAGGCCTGCCAGTGCGGCGAGGAAGCAGACAAAGAACGTCATCGTCTTGTTTGAACGCCCTTGTTTTTTGTTGTCAGGCATAACGCCCTCCGGTTGAGTTATTGATTCTGTCGAGGCATAGGGTAGGTAAATGCGTAGTAAAAAAATGTGATAATAATCACGCTGGTGTAATCGGTTACACTATCGTAAAGAAAGGTAATCACATTTAATTTATTTAAATCAGCATTTTAATAAAGTTTAGCTCAAGAAATTTAAAGCGCTAATCAGAGTTTGCTGAAATATTGTGTAACAAAGCCAAGGGTTATTACATTTTTCGCGCACGTCGGGGAAAAGGATGTTGCACATGGGATGTAATCGCTTCCATAGGAAGCTTTGCAAAGGGCTGGATGCAGAGGCTGCGGTTATACGGTTGAAAATAAAAAGGCCAGCGCGAGGCTGGCCTTAAGAGCGAGAAGAGCAGGGGCTTATTTCAGGCCGGCCGCTTCGCGCAGCTGAGCTGCTTTGTCGGTTTTTTCCCAAGGGAAATGTTCGCGACCAAAGTGACCGTAAGCCGCCGTCTCTTTGTAGATCGGGTGCAGCAGGTCAAGCATCTGGATCAGACCATACGGACGCAGGTCGAAGAACTCACGAACAAGTAGCGTCAGCTGCTCGGACGGTACTTTTTCGGTACCGAAGGTTTCAACCATAATCGAGGTCGGCTCTGCGACGCCGATGGCGTAGGAAACCTGAATTTCGCAACGATCGGCCAGACCGGCGGCAACGATGTTTTTCGCCACATAGCGCGCCGCGTAGGCCGCAGAACGGTCGACTTTAGACGGATCTTTACCGGAGAACGCGCCGCCGCCGTGGCGAGCCATGCCGCCGTAGGTATCAACGATGATTTTACGCCCGGTCAGGCCGCAGTCACCCATCGGGCCGCCGATAACAAAACGGCCGGTTGGGTTGATAAAGAATTTGGTCGCGCTGTTCAGCCACTCGGTCGGCAGCACCGGTTTGATGATCTCTTCCATTACCGCTTCCTGCAGCGATTTCTGATCGATGCTTTCGGCGTGCTGTGTGGAGAGAACGACCGCATCAATACCGACAACTTTGCCGTCGTCGTACTGGAACGTCACCTGGCTTTTTGCGTCCGGGCGCAGCCACGGCAGGGTGCCGTTTTTGCGTACTTCAGCCTGACGCTGCACCAGACGGTGAGCGTAGGTGATCGGCGCAGGCATCAGCACATCGGTTTCGTTAGTCGCATAGCCAAACATCAGGCCCTGGTCGCCCGCGCCCTGCTCCAGCGGATCGGCGCGGTCAACGCCCTGGTTGATGTCCGGAGACTGTTTACCGATAGCGCTCAGCACCGCGCAGGAGTTGGCGTCAAAGCCCATATCGGAATGCACGTAGCCAATTTCACGGACCGTATTGCGGGTGATCTCTTCAATATCAACCCAGGCGCTGGTAGTGATTTCGCCACCCACCAGAACCATGCCGGTTTTGACGTAGGTTTCACATGCTACGCGCGCTTTTGGATCCTGTTCAAGGATCGCATCCAGCACGGCGTCGGAGATTTGGTCAGCAATTTTGTCGGGATGCCCTTCGGATACGGACTCTGACGTAAAGAGGTGTTTTGCCATGTTTTATTTCACCTGTGGACGATTCGGGTAGCTCATACTGTTGTGTAGAATGGCTTTGACGGATGACTCTACCAAAGCTTGCAGGTAGTGACACGAGCAGTCTGAGTGTTAATCAGTATAGATGGATTAACTTCTGGACGGCTATTTTAGGGCAGTTCTTGACCCCATTTCCAGCCTTTTTTGATATTCGTCGCATTTATAGAAAAAGGGCGGTGGCAATTTTTCCTGACAATGCCCGGCAACGCGCATATTTTTATTTTGCTTTTTACCCCGCTTATCGGTATAAAACGCCGCGCGCGGCTCATTAAAACAGCGCACGAGCACTCACCTCGTGACGCCACTTCCAGCCGGGTTAAGCAGTCTGTATTGACAGAGTCCCGCAGCGGCGTTTTTGCTGGCTGTCCGGAACCTATAGCTTTGGCTTGTCGCTGGCCCGTACCGGGGCAGTGTGGAGGTGATACCAGATAATGAACCCACGTTTTTCGCCTGACTCGTCGCGTCGTTCCGTCGCGCGTCACTATTCCTCAATCCGCATCTCTCTCATGCAAACCAGCCGATGTTCTACCCATCTCGGCGCTTCTCAGGATTCCAGGGCCGGCAGGTTACAGGAAAACTGAACAAGGGCGCTCTTGCGATAGCAAGGGTTTTCTCGTGGTTTCTCCGGACTGTCATACTCCGTTCGGGTACGTGTTTTACGATGATATGAATAAGAAACCGGTCGCTCAGCCGCAAGTCCAGCACTATCTACTGGGATTTCGGACTGTTTATGGGTTGTTATCGCTTCTTCGGATTGCGATAGTAGTCAACTGTTTTACACTTGTTACTAAAATTTGAGGTTCGCTATGTCTGACGACATGTCTTTATCTTCGCCTTCGTCAGCAGGCGATCACGGTGTACTACGTTCCATGCAGGAGGTTGCGATGAGCTCCCAGGAAGCCAGCAAGATGCTACGTACTTACAATATTGCCTGGTGGGGTAATAACTACTACGACGTTAACGAACTGGGCCATATCAGCGTCTGCCCGGATCCTGACGTTCCGGAAGCGCGCGTTGACCTTGCCGAGCTGGTGAAAGCGCGTGAAGCTCAGGGGCAGCGCCTGCCTGCACTGTTCTGCTTCCCGCAGATTTTGCAGCACCGCCTGCGTTCGATTAACGCCGCCTTTAAACGGGCGCGTGAGTCTTATGGCTATAACGGTGACTACTTTCTGGTTTATCCCATCAAGGTTAACCAGCATCGCCGCGTGATTGAATCGCTGATCCACTCCGGCGAACCGCTGGGTCTGGAAGCCGGCTCGAAGGCCGAGCTGATGGCGGTACTGGCGCACGCCGGTATGACCCGCAGCGTGATTGTTTGTAACGGTTATAAAGACCGTGAATATATCCGCCTGGCGCTGGTGGGTGAAAAGATGGGCCATAAGGTCTATCTGGTCATTGAGAAAATGTCGGAAATCGCCATCGTGCTGGAAGAAGCCGAGCGGCTGAACGTGGTGCCGCGTCTTGGCGTGCGTGCGCGTCTGGCTTCGCAGGGCTCTGGCAAGTGGCAGTCCTCCGGCGGCGAAAAATCCAAATTCGGCCTCGCGGCGACCCAGGTTCTGCAGCTGGTTGAAATTCTGCGCGCCGCAGGGCATCTCGACAGCCTGCAGCTGCTGCACTTCCACCTTGGCTCGCAGATGGCCAATATTCGCGATATCGCCACCGGCGTGCGTGAATCGGCGCGTTTCTACGTCGAGCTGCATAAGCTGGGCGTGAATATTCAGTGCTTCGACGTTGGCGGCGGTCTCGGCGTTGACTATGAAGGGACCCGTTCGCAGTCCGACTGCTCGGTGAACTATGGCCTGAACGAATACGCCAACAACATTATCTGGGCAATTGGCGATGCCTGTGAAGAGAACGGTCTGCCGCATCCGACGGTGATTACCGAATCCGGCCGTGCGGTCACCGCGCACCACACCGTACTGGTATCCAACATCATCGGCGTTGAGCGTAACGAATATACCGAGGCGACCCCTCCCGCGGAAGATGCCGCGCGTCCGCTGCAAAGCATGTGGGAAACCTGGCTGGAGATGCAGGAAACCGGCAACCGCCGCTCGCTGCGCGAATGGCTGCACGATAGCCAGATGGATCTGCACGATATTCATATCGGCTACTCCTCCGGCACCTTTAATCTTCAGGAACGCGCCTGGGCCGAGCAACTGTATCTGAATATGTGCCATGAAGTGCAGAAACAGCTCGATCCCAGCAACCGCGCGCATCGCCCGATAATCGATGAGCTGCAGGAGCGTATGGCGGATAAGATTTACGTCAACTTCTCTCTGTTCCAGTCGATGCCGGATGCATGGGGTATCGATCAGCTATTCCCGGTGATGCCGCTGGAAGGGTTGAACAAGGTACCGGAACGCCGCGCGGTGCTGCTGGATATCACCTGCGACTCCGACGGCGCAATTGACCACTACGTCGATGGCGATGGCATTGCGACCACCATGCCGATGCCGGAATACGATCCGGAAAATCCGCCGATGCTGGGCTTCTTCATGGTAGGCGCCTACCAGGAGATTCTGGGCAATATGCACAACCTGTTCGGCGATACGGAAGCCGTAGACGTGTTTGTCTTCCCTGACGGCAGCGTCGAAGTGGAGCTGTCGGATGAGGGGGACACCGTCGCGGATATGCTGCAGTACGTCCAGCTGGATCCGAACACGCTGCTGACGCAGTTCCGCGATCAGGTGAAAAAGACCGATCTCGACGCTGACCTGCAGCAGCAGTTCCTTGAAGAGTTCGAAGCGGGTTTATACGGCTACACTTATCTGGAAGACGAGTGATATACGTCCTCTCCGTAGCGGAGAGGGAAGAGAGAGGGGAAGGCTCATTACGCCATTTGCCAGACTCACTTGAACACGTAGACATTTGCGGCGATAATTCGCCCAATTAAGCAGCAAACTTATTCAAACCCTTCCTCGTCGGGCCTAACGACGCGGAGGGGTTTTTTTATATTTGTATTTCAATACAACGACTGTAAAAGAGGTCATAACCATGAGCACCTTAGGTCATCAATACGATAACTCCCTGGTATCCAACGCATTTGGCTTTCTGCGTCTACCGATGAATTTTATGCCGTACGACAGCGATGCGGACTGGGTCATCACCGGCGTACCGTTTGATATGGCGACCTCCGGACGCGCGGGCGGGCGTCATGGCCCGGCGGCGATCCGTCAGGTGTCGACTAACCTTGCGTGGGAGCATAACCGTTTCCCGTGGAACTTTGATATGCGCGAGCGGCTGAACGTCGTGGACTGCGGCGATCTGGTTTACGCTTTCGGCGATGCGCGTGAAATGAGTGAAAAGCTGCAGGCGCATGCGGAAAAACTGCTGGCGGCAGGTAAGCGCATGCTTTCATTCGGCGGCGACCACTTTGTGACGCTACCGCTGCTGCGCGCTCATGCTAAGCACTTCGGCAAAATGGCGCTGGTGCATTTCGATGCCCACACCGATACCTACGCCAACGGCTGCGAATTTGACCACGGCACCATGTTCTATACCGCGCCGAACGAAGGCCTGATCGACCCGCACCATTCAGTGCAGATCGGCATTCGCACCGAGTTTGATAAGGACAACGGGTTTACCGTGCTGGATGCGGGTCAGGTTAACGACCGCAGCGTCGACGACGTGATCGCTCAGGTGAAACAGATCGTCGGCGATATGCCGGTGTACCTGACCTTTGATATCGACTGCCTGGATCCGGCGTTTGCGCCGGGCACCGGTACACCGGTGATCGGCGGACTGACCTCCGATCGCGCGATCAAGCTGGTGCGCGGCCTCAAGGATCTGAACATCGTCGGTATGGACGTGGTGGAAGTCGCTCCGGCCTATGACCAGTCCGAAATCACCGCCCTGGCGGCGGCGACGCTGGCCCTGGAAATGCTCTACATTCAGGCGGCGAAAAAAGGCGAATAAGCCTCAGACGCTGACTGCTGCTGCGCGACGCATGCGCAGCAGCAGCATGCCTCCGGCGCAAAGCGTTATCAGCTGCGATACCACCAGTACCGAGAATCCTGAGCTTACCGATCCCGCCGATTTCATGACCATTCCCATCAGCAGCGGGATAAACGCCGCGCAGATATTACCGATGCCATTAATAATGCCATAGGCGCTGCCTACCGCTTCGTGCGGCGCATGATGCTGCACGACCGCCGGGATCGCCGCGCCCTGCAGCCCCCAGAAAACGTTCGCCGCCAGCATAAACAGCGCCAGCATTGCCTGCTGGTGGCTGAGCATCAGCGCCAGTACCGACAGGGCGGTCAGCAGGCCGCCGATAATAAACAGCACCGGCGCCTGCTCCGGGCGCATTTTATCGAGAAGTACCCCTCCGAGAAATTTTGAACCCAGGCTCAGCAGAAACGGAACCGCCGCCAGCAGGCCGGTAGCCTGTAGCGAGAAGTGATGCTCGTCGCGCAGCCAGGCCGGCAGCCAGGCGCTGCTGCCCCATAGATAGCTGAGGGTGGCGATCTCCACCAGCAGGATCCAGCCCAGTAGCGGCGTGCGCCAGGCGAGGGTCAAGGTTGTAATCATACCGAGCCTGGCGCGGCGTTCATTGACGACTGGAGCAGGTAAAAAGCGCCAGACTAAGCCGCCGCCGAGCAGCAGGTTGAGCAGCGCCAGGGCGTAAAACGATCCCATCCAGCCGACGTGCGCCATCAGCCAGGTGACCAGCGGAAAGCCTGCCGCCAGCCCGAGCGAAACGCCGAGAGCGGTCACGGCGTTAGGTTTACCGACCTCATCGGCGGCGAAGCTATCGCTGATAAAGCGGGTTTTCAGCGAGAATAGCGGCCCCTCGGCAACGCCGAGAACGATGCGCGCGATTAACATGCCCAGCAGGGAGCCCAGCAGCGGAGAAACCGCGCAAACCAGCGCCCATATCGCTACGCTGCTTAACAGCCCCTGGCGATAGTTGAGCTTACTTTCTATAAGGGGAGTTAATATTAAAGCCGATAAACCATAACCAAGAAGAAAGCATGTCATCAGCATGCCTTGTAACATTCTGTTTTCATTTAAATGAAAGTTAGCGGCAAATTCGGGGTTCAGAATCATCACTGAGATATTTACCCGATCGACGTAAGAAATAATTATTAACAGAAGTATTGCGATAGTACCTTGCCATCTTGCCGCCATGATTTACCTCTTTTTAAATTTAATACATTTTGGTTATTATTTTTTTGACGCCAGAAATAATCACTTAACTAAAATGGTTCACCTATGAAACTCATTGTTTATTAAGGTTTAATTTTCTTTTTGTTTCATATGTGAAACACCGCAAGCTCCCTTCCTGTTCATTTTTAACGATCTTCATGAAAAGAAGTCAATAGCGCATTTTGTTTCTGAAGAGATAGCGTTTTTTATAATGAAAGGGCGCTTTAAATATCATCATTTCATCTGGCTGCTTTTTTTCGTGATCAATTCCACAGTTAGCTAATTAAAAAGCCATTCATTAACAAATTAGTCACATTGCTGCTTGACGAAAGATTCATCGCTTTTATATTGACCGTATTAAATAAGAAACAAAGTTTCATATATGAAACAAAGCCCGGAGGAATGCGATGAGCTGGATTGGCGTGTGTGACGCGGAGCAAGTACAGGAAGATTTCCCCTATAGCGGCAGTATCGACGGTAAAGAAATCGGTATCTATCTGATTGATGGCGAATATTACGCGCTGGAAGACGTTTGTCCCCATGCGTATGCGCTGCTGAGCCAGGGCTTTGTCGAAGATGGCAAGGTGGAGTGCCCGCTGCATGAAGCGGTATTCGACGTCAAAACCGGCCAGTGTCTGCACGGCCCCGGCGGGCGCAACCTGCATCGCTACCCGGTGCGGGTATACGACAAGCAGATCCAGATATCTTTTATCGAGGAGAACGTGGCATGAGCGAAACCCTGGACTTTAACCCGGCGCTGCCGGAAAGCCGTCAGTTTACGCCGCCGGCGGAAGGCGGAAACGGCAACATTCACAAACCCGGCGACTACACCAATCTGATCTGGCAAACCCGCAGCCGGGTGCCGGAAAGCTGGGAGCTACAGCTTATCGCCACCCTCGAGACGCTCTTTGAACAGGGCGCGGAAAGCCTCGGTGAGCTGGTGAACGGCCTGAACGGCGTCAGAATGCACGACCAGCAGGGGGAACCGTGGAGCGAGAGCAGCTTCCAGGCATTTCTGCAGGTAAACGGATACTGAGGACACAGCGATGACAACAACGGTACAGAACTATCTTGATAAAGGATTACGCGGCCTGTGGTATCCGGTGCTGGCGAGCTGGGAAGTGCAGTCGGCGCCGGTGGGAATTACCCGCCTCGGCGAACAGATTGTGGTCTGGCGCAATAAAGATGGCCAGGTGCAGGCGCTGGAAGACCGCTGCCCGCACCGCGGCGCGCGCCTGTCGATGGGCTGGAACCTGGGCGATCGCATTGCCTGCTGGTATCACGGCGTGGAAGTGGCCGGTAACGGCGAAGTGAAAGACGTCCCGGCGGTTGACCGCTGCCCGCTGGTGGGTCAGCAGTGCGTTCGCAGCTACAGCGTTCAGGAAGCGCATGGCGCCATTTTCCTGTGGTTTGGCGTCACCGCCTACCAGCAGCCTGATGAGCTGAGCTTTCCGGAAGAGCTGGCCAATAGCGACAAATTTAGCCACTTCCTGTGTACCGCAGCGTGGAAATGCAACTACCAGTACGCGCTGGAAAACGTGATGGACCCGATGCACGGCACCTATCTTCACTCCTCCTCGCACTCGATGGCGGAAGGCGATCGCAAAGCCGACATGGTGCTGCAGCCGACGAAAACCGGGTTTATTTTTGAGAAGAAAGGGCAGGTTGGCGTTAACTTCGACTGGGTCGAACTGGGCAGCAGCGGGGCCTACTGGATGCGCCTCTCTATTCCGTACAAAAAGCGCTTCGGGCCGGGCGGCCACTTCTGGATTGTCGGCATGGTGGTGCCGGAAGATAACGACAACTGCCGCGTCTTCTTCTGGCGCATCCGCGGCGTACAGGGCTGGCAGCGCGATCTATGGCGATTTATGTACCGCAACCGCCTGGAAAAACTGCACTGGGAAGTGCTCGAACAGGATCGCGTGGTGCTGGAAAGCCTGGCGCCGAATGCCCGCGATCGCGAATATCTTTATCAGCACGACGTCGGCCTTTCCCGCCTGCGCCGCATGATGCAGAAAGCGGCAAAAGAGCAGCTGGCGGCCCTGGAAGAGCAGCAGGGAGCCGCCTGATGAACGGTCTGTTGAACGGAAAACGTATCGTCGTCACCGGCGCGGCGCGCGGCCTGGGCTACCACTTTGCCGAAGCCTGTGCCGGGCAGGGAGCGGCGGTAGTGATGTGCGACATTCTGCGGGGCGAACTGGCGGAAAGCGCTCATCGTCTGCAGGAAAAGGGCTACTGCATTGAATCCCATGAGATCGATCTCGCCGATAGCGAGTCGATCGACCGGGTATTCAGCGCTATCGGCGAGCGGGGGGCGATCGACGGGTTAGTGAATAATGCGGCGATGGCCACCGGCGTCGGCGGGAAAAACATGCTCGATTACGATCCGGATCTGTGGGATCGAGTGATGACGGTTAACGTCAAAGGCACCTGGCTGGTGACCCGCGCGGCGGTGCCGCTGCTGCGCGAAGGGGCCGGGATCGTCAATGTCGCTTCGGATACCGCTCTGTGGGGAGCGCCGCGGCTGATGGCCTACGTGGCCAGTAAAGGTGCGGTGATCGCGATGACCCGCTCGATGGCCCGCGAACTGGGGGAGAAACGGATCCGCATAAACGCCATCGCGCCGGGGCTGACCCGCGTTGAGGCGACGGAATACGTGCCCGCGGAACGCCATCAGCTGTATGAAAACGGTCGCGCGCTCAGCGGCGCGCAGCAGCCGGAAGACGTCACCGGCAGCGTAGTCTGGCTGCTCAGCGATCTGTCGCGGTTTATCACCGGCCAGCTGATCCCGGTCAACGGCGGTTTTGTTTTTAACTAATAAGTGAGGCGGTATGGCGAACGAGCAGGAAGTGAAGTATCTGGTGCCGGGGCTTGAGCGCGGCCTGCAGCTGCTGCTGGCTTTTGGCGAACAGCATCGCGATCTGACCTTCGCCGAGCTGCACCGGCTGGTGGATATGCCGAAAGCGACCGCCTATCGCGTGGTGCAAACGCTGGAGTATATGGGCTTTCTCGAACGCAACGCGCGCACCAATACCTTTTCGCTGGGGATGAACGTGCTGCGGCTGGGCTTTGAATATATTGCCTCGCTGGATATCGCCCAGGTTGGTCAGCCGGTTATCGAGCAGTTGCGTGATGTCAGCCAGTGCAGCAGCCATCTGGCAATCCGCGATGGCCGGGACATCATCTACATCGCTCGCGTCAGCGCGGCCGGTTCGCGGATAAACCAGGTCAGCGTCGGCACCCGGCTGCCGGTGCACTGCACCTCGCTGGGCCGCATGCTGCTGACCGATGTTTCACGCAGCGAGTTTGAACAGCTGTTCCCCAACGAGCGGCTGCCGGGCAACACCCCGGGCCAGCTGCACGATCGCGAAGCGCTGTGGCAGATGGTGCAGCAGGATAAAGCCCGCGGCTATGTGATTGGCGAGTCGTTCTTTCGCCACGGCATTTCGTCGATTGTCTACCCGGTGTATGACCGCAGCGGCCGGGTGGCGGGAGTCGTCAGTATCCTGGTGCCCTCCGATGAGATCCCGCAAAGCGATCGCGAGCGGCTGCAGAACGACGTCAGCCTGGCGGCGGACAAAATTTCCGGTTTCCTGGGATATTTGTCTCAGGCAAGTTAAATCAAACACTTAACGGCAGGCGCTTGAGTGCGTCGGGCATGTTTTACGCCCAAATTCGGGCGACTGAACGGTAAAGAGGCGACGAAAAATGAGTATTACCGGAATTGAAAAGCTGGAATTTGGCGTAGATGACCTGAACCATAGCGCCAAATTTATGCACGATTTTGGCCTGGCTGGCGACGCCAGAGGCCGCGTGTTCACCACCCTCAGCGGCGCGCGCATTGAGCTTAACCCGTTGGAGGCCGCCGACCTGCCGCCGGCTTTTGAAACCGGCAATACGCTGCGCCGTATGACCTGGGGCGTAGCGGACCAGGCGGCGCTGGAAGCGCTGCGTCCAAAGCTGGAACGTCAGCCTGGCTTCCGCAGGGTCGACGGCGCGCTGGAGTGCCTCGACCCGAACGGCATGACGCTGCGAGTGCAGGTCAGCCAGCAAAAGGCGGTGGAGCTGAACGTCGAGCCAATTAATCAGTGGGGCGATATTCGTCGTATCGACACGCCGAGTCCGGTTTACGACCGCGCGCAGCCGATCAACGTCGGCCACGTGGTGTTCTTCGTTGAAGAGCTGGCGGCGGTCGAAAGCTTCTATCGCGAGGTGCTCGGCTTCCAGGTGTCAGACCGCTACATTAACCGCGCGGTCTTCCTGCGCTGCGGCGCGCGCGGTGGCCATCACAACCTCTTCCTGCTGCAGCTGCCGAACCGTAAGCGCGGGCTGAATCATGTTGCTTTCACCGTCCGCGATATTCACGAGGTGATCGGCGGCGGCATCGCGATGAACAAAAATGCCTGGAGCACTTTCATCGGTCCCGGTCGCCACCCGGTCTCCTCGGCCTACTTCTGGTACGTCAACAGCCCCACCGGCGGCGCCTTCGAGTACTACACCAACGATGATTATCTGACGGAAAACTGGCAGCCGCGCGAACTGGAGCACTCGTTGGTCTCCTTTACCGAGTGGGCGGTGGAGGGCGGAATCGACCACGATACCCGCCGCCAGCAGAAAAAAACGGAGGCGGTATGACGGCGCGGATCGTGATAGTCGGCGGCGGCCAGGCGGGCGGCTGGGCGGCGAAAACGCTGCGCGACCAGGGCTTCGGGGGCGAGATTTGCGTAGTGGCGGAAGAGGAATGGGATTTCTATGAACGGCCGCCGCTGTCCAAAGCCGCGTTGCTGGATACCGATGCGCAGCTACCGCGCTTGTTTTCGCACGAGGCGCAGCAGGCGCTGAACCTGACCTGGTACCGTCCGCTGCGTGCAGAGCGGATTGACCGACTAGCTAAAACGGTGATTTTAAGCAACGGCGAACGCCTGAGTTACAACGTCCTTTTAATCGCCACCGGGGGGCGAGCGCGTCTACCGGACGAGTCGTGGGCGGCGCATCCCCAGGTTTATACCCTGCGTCACTGGCAGGATGCGCAGCGTCTGAAAAGTCGTCTGGCGGCAAGTCAAAAACTGGCGATAGTCGGCGGCGGCTGGATTGGCCTTGAGATTGCCGCTTCGGCGCGCAAATGCGGCGTGGCCGTAACCCTCTATGAGCAGCAGCCAGCATTGTGCATGCGTTCGGTGAGCGCGGAAGTTTCGCAGGCGCTGGCGCAGATGCACCGCGAGCAGGGTGTCGATATTCGCTGCGGCTGCGGCGCGCTGGAGCTGGAAGAGGATAACGCTCTGCCAACGCTGCACTGCGACGGCCGGCGGGAAACCTTCGATGCGGTGGTGGTGGGGATCGGGGTCGATCTTAATCTCGAACTGGCGCGCGACGCGGGGCTGAAAACCGAGCGCGGGATCGTTGTGGATAGCCAGGGGCGAACGTCGGATCCGTTCATCTTTGCTGCCGGGGATGTGGCGCAGCATCATCACTACGGCCTGTGCATCCAGTCCTGGGCCTTCGCCCAGAATCAGGCGGTGGCGACGGCAAAAGCGATGCTCAACCCCGATGCGCCAGGCTACGACGACGCGCCGTGGCTGTGGTCGGATCAATATCAGCACAATATCCAGATCCTCGGTATTCCGCAGCCGGGCAGTAGAACGATAGCGCGTGAAGATTCGCTGTACTTCTCGCTGGACGAAAACGGGCGGCTGACGCAGCTGGTGGCGTTCAACGATGCGCGTACCGTCAAGCTGGCGAAGCGCTGGATGGCGGCGGGGCGGGATTTATCCGCTGTACCGCTCGCCGACCCGGCTTTTTCACTGATGTCGTTGCGATAGCTAACCCGCACCCTTAAGGGGGAGAAATGACCACATTAGAGACTAATGCCGCGCCTGCTGAGGCGAGCGGCGAGGGCGTCCGCACGCCTGAAAAAGCGGTTCGCTGGGCCATTCCGCTGTCGCTGCTGGCCTGCGTACTGCTGGCGTTCTTCGACAAAATCAGCATCGCCGCGCTGTTTTCCGATAGCCACTTCCAGCAGGCGATGGGGATCGATTTCGACACCACCCGTCTGGGCATACTGATGAGCGCTTTCCTGCTGAGCTATGGATTCTCTTCGGTGCTGCTAAGCGGCCTGGGCGACCGTATTGCGCCGCTGCGCCTGCTTACCGGAATGATGGCGGTGTGGTGCGTTTTGATGCTGGTGATGGGCTTTACCCATAACTATACGCTGATGGTGACGCTGCGAATTTTGCTGGGTATCGCCGAAGGGCCGCTGTTCCCGCTGGCGTTCGCTATCGTCCGCCATACCTTTCCCCAGCATTTGCAGGCGCGCGCCACCATGCTCTGGCTGCTCGGGACGCCGGTCGGCGCGGCGATTGGCTTCCCGCTGTCGATTTGGTTGCTTAACACCTTCGGCTGGCAGAGCACCTTCTTTGTGATGGCGATGCTGACGGTACCGGTACTGATTTTTGTGCGCATCGGGCTGCGCGGCATCACGCTGGGGGCAAAAGCCAGCGGCGGGCAAACGTCGCAGGAGGCACGCCGCAGCGCGCGCCGCGAGCTGTTTGTCAGCCCGCACTTCTGGATGATCTGCATCTTCAACATCGCCTTTCTCGCCTATCTGTGGGGCATCAACGGCTGGCTGCCCGGCTACCTGATTAAGGGTAAAGGCATTCATCTCGAACACGCCGGCTGGCTGTCGTCGATGCCGTTTATCGCCATGCTGCTCGGCGAAATTATCGGCGCCTGGCTGTCTGACCGCGTCGATAAGCGCGCCACCGCCTGCTTTATTTCCCTGGCAGGCGCAGGCATTGGCCTGGCGGCGGTGATGCATTTCACCACCCCGCTGCCGGTGATTGCGGCGATGAGCTTTAGCACCTTTATGTGGGGGACCGGCGCGCCGAATATCTTTGCGCTGCTGGCCAAGGCAACCCATCCGCGAGTCAGCGCCACGGCGGGCGGGATTTTCAACGGGCTGGGAAACTTTGCCGGGGCGCTATCGCCGGCGGTGATGGGCGCGCTGATCGCCTTCACCCACAGCATGGATTCCGGGCTGATTTTTCTGGCGGTGATGGCGGCGGTGGGCTGCGTCCTGTTACTGCCGCTGCTAAGACGTTACTGAGGATAAAACGATGACTGATTCAACCGTAACTGCAAAACCGAGTCTCAAACCTGAACATCTGACGATGGAAGAGTGGGTCGAGTCGCGTATCGCGCGCTTTGAAGGCCGTAAATACGACTGGAATGCGCTGAAGTTCCAGGCAGATTTTGACCCGAAATATCGTCGCGCGCAGATGCGCTACATCGGCACCGGCGCGACCGGCGTCGCCAGCGATAGCAATACCGTCCAGGCGGAACACTTTACCTTCTCCACCATGGTACTGCCGTCCAGGTGCGAAGGCCCCCTGCACCTGCATGATGATGTGGAAGAGGTGTTCTTCATGCTCAAAGGGCAGATCACCCTGATGATTCAGGATGGCGACAACTACACCGAGACCGTTCTGCGCGAACGCGATCTGATTTCTGTTCCTGCCGGGATTTATCGCGGGCTATTCAACCACGGCGAGGAAGAAGCGCTGATGTGCGTGATGCTCGGTACGCCAAAGCCGCATATTCCGACCTACCCGGAAGATCATCCGCTGTCGAAAGTGAAGCGTAGCTAAGGGGGGATGATGACGGGTTTTCGTGAACAAGGAAGCGGTACGCCGCTGACGCTGCTGCACGGCATCAGTTCCGGCGCGGCCTCCTGGCATAAACAGATGGCGCTTCCCGGCTACCGCGTGCTGGCCTGGGATATGCCCGGTTATGGCGAAAGCCCGATGCTTGCGACGGCGAGGGCGGATGCCGGCGCCTACGCCGATGCGCTGGCGCGGATGCTTGACCGCGCCGGGGTGCAGAAAACCGTTCTGCTCGGCCATTCGCTGGGCGCGCTGGTCGCCGCCGCTTTCGCCGCCAGATATCCCCAGCGCGTGCGGTATCTGGTGCTGGCCGACGTCGCCCAGGGCTACGGCCAGGCGGAGGCCGCGCAGCGGGAAAAAGTCTGGCAGGGGCGTCAGCAGCAAATGGCTTTGGGCGGCGAGGCGATGGCCGAGGGGCGGGCGGCGAAGCTGCTGCGCGCCGGCGCGCGCGAAGCCGATGTGGCGACGGTCGCGGCAGGCATGCGCAGGCTGCGCAGTGAAGGCTATCTCGCCGCCGCCTGGATGCTGGCGCACGAGGACATCCACCGCTGGCTTGCCGGGTATCGCGGCCGCTTCGCCGTGTGGTGCGGCGAGCAGGATGCCATCACCCAGCCCGAGCTGGTGCAGGGGGTGGCGCTACGCTACGGCATGCCGTATCTCGCCATCCCGCAGGCCGGGCACGCCAGCTATCTCGATAACGCTACGTTTTTTAACCAACAGCTTTTACGCATAGGGGAAGAGGTGCGCGATGAATGCACAAATTGAAGGACGCGTCGCGGTGGTCACCGGCGGCTCGTCAGGGATTGGCTTCGAAACGCTGCGCCTGCTATTGGGCGAAGGGGCGAAAGTCGCCTTTTGCGGCCGCAACCCGGACCGGCTGGCCAGCGCTCACGCGGCGCTGTTAAACGAATATCCCGCAGGAGACGTGTTTTCCTGGCGCTGCGACGTTCTGAACGAACAAGAGGTTCAGGCCTTTGCAGATGCGGTCGGGGCCCACTTTGGCGGCGCTGACATGCTGATAAACAATGCTGGCCAGGGCTATGTCGCCCATTTCGCCGATACGCCGCGCGAGGCCTGGCTGCACGAAGCCGAACTGAAGCTGTTCGGGGTGATTAATCCGGTCAGGGCATTCCAGCCGCAGCTTGAACGGTCGGACATCGCTTCAATTACCTGCGTGAACTCGCTGCTGGCGCTGCAGCCGGAAGAGCACATGATCGCCACCTCAGCCGCCCGCGCCGCGCTGCTTAATATGACGCTGACCCTGTCGAAGGATCTGATTGGCAAAGGGATTCGCGTCAATTCCATTCTGCTGGGCATGGTCGAATCCGGGCAGTGGCAGCGCCGTTTTGCAGACCGCAGCGATAAGAGCCAGAGCTGGTCAGAGTGGACCGCCGACATCGCCCGTAAGCGCGGGATCCCGATGGCGCGGCTTGGCAAACCACAGGAACCGGCGCAGGCGCTGCTGTTTCTCGCTTCGCCGCTGGCTTCGTTTACCACCGGCGCGGCGCTGGATGTGTCCGGCGGCTTTTGCCGTCATCTGTAAGGAAAGATGATGAAAAAGGTGATGTTAATCGGCTATGGCGCGATGGCGCAGGCGGTCATTGAGCGGTTACCGCCGCAGGTGTCTCTGGGCTGGATCGTGGCTCGCGAGCCGCATCATGCGGCGATCCGCCAGCAGTTTGCCGGGGCGGTTACGCCGCTGAGCGATCCGCAGCAGTGCGATCGGACACCGGATCTGGTGCTTGAATGCGCCAGCCAGCAGGCGGTAGCGCAGTACGCCGAGGCGGTGCTGGCCCGCGGCTGGCATCTGGCGGTGATCTCCACCGGCGCGCTGGCGGATAGCGAACTGGAACAGCGCCTTCGCCAGGCGGGCGGCAAGCTCACGCTGCTGGCGGGCGCGATAGCCGGTATTGATGGCCTGGCGGCGGCGAAAGAGGGCGGCCTTGAGCGCGTGACCTATCAGTCGCGTAAAAGTCCGGCCAGCTGGCGCGGCAGCTACGCTGAGCAGCTTATCGATCTCAGCGCGGTACATGAAACGCGCATTTTCTTTGAAGGCAGCGCCCGCGAAGCGGCGCGGCTGTTTCCGGCGAATGCCAACGTGGCGGCGACCGTGGCGCTGGGCGGTATTGGTCTCGATGCCACCCGGGTGCAGCTGATGGTGGATCCGACGACCCAACGCAACACCCATACGCTGCACGCCGAAGGACTGTTCGGCGAGTTTCACCTGGAGCTGAGCGGTCTGCCGCTCGCCAGCAATCCCAAAACGTCGACCCTGGCGGCACTGAGCGCGGTACGCGCCTGCTGCGAACTGACATAACGCAGAGAGGCTGAGATGGACGAGTTAGACATTTTTATCGGCGGTCAGTGGCGGCGCGGCGGCGGCAACCTGATGCACAGCCGCTTTCCGGCGGATGGATCGCTTAACGCTTCATTATATGCGGCCAGCCTGGACGACCTGCAGGAGGCGATCGACTGCGCCGATCGCGCATGGCGGGAACCGACGTGGCGGACCATGCTGCCGCATCAGCGGGCAAAGATCCTGCATAAGGTCGCCGATCTGATTGAAGCGCAAATTGACGAGTTAACCCGTAAACAGAGCCGCGACAACGGTAAACCGCTGGCGGAAGCGCGGGGCCTGGTCATGAGCGCGGCGGGCACCGCGCGCTATTTTGCCGCCGCCTGCGAACTGCTGGAAGGCGAGCTGCCGACGCCGCGTCAGGCGGATCTGCTGACCTTGAGCCGCTATGAACCGCTGGGCGTAGTGGCGGCGATTACGCCGTGGAACTCGCCCATCGCCAGCGAAATGCAGAAGGTGGCTCCGGCCATCGCCGCCGGTAACGCGGTGATCCTCAAGCCGGCGGAAGCGACGCCGCTGATGGCGCTGGAGCTGGCGAAGATTTTTGCACAGGCCGGATTACCTCCCGGGCTGCTGAGCGTTCTGCCCGGAAAAGGCTCGGTCATTGGCGATGCGCTGGCTCGCCATCCTAAGGTGCGCAAAATTTCCTTTACCGGCGGTACCGCTACCGGGCGGCATCTGGCGCACGTGGCGGCGGAAAAGCTGATCCCGGCGTCGCTGGAGCTGGGCGGCAAATCGCCAACTATTGTGCTGGAAGATGCCGACATCGAACAGGCGGCGCGGGGTATCTGCTACGGCATATTCAGCTCCGGCGGCCAGGCCTGCATCGCCGGATCGCGTCTGTTCATTGATGAAAAAGTCTATCCGCAATTAATGGCCCGCCTGCTGGAATTAACCCGAGGGCTGCGGGTGGGCCACCCGTTTAGCGCGGATACCCACGTCGGACCGCTGATTAACGATAAGCATCGTCAGAGCGTGCTGGAGTATGTCGAGCTGGCGAAGCGCGAAGGCGGTAGCGTGCTGTGCGGCGGCGAGATCCCGGCGGATCCGGCGCTGGCGGCGGGCAGCTACTTCCTGCCGACGATCGTCGAGGGACTCAACAACCGGGCTCGCGTCTGTCAGGAAGAGATCTTTGGGCCGGTACTGGTGGCGATGCGCTTTCGCGACGAAGCGGCGCTGATCCGCGAGGCCAATGATTCGGTGTTCGGGCTGGCCGCGGGGATCTGGACGCGCGATACCGGCCGCGCCCTGCGCCTGAGCGAACAGCTGGAGGCCGGTACGGTGTGGATCAACACCTACAAGGTTTTCTCTATTTCGTCCCCGTTTGGGGGTTTTAAAGAGAGCGGTCTGGGCCGCGAAAAAGGTATCCAGGGCCTGAAGGCCTGGATGCAGCAGAAGAGTATTTATCTGGCGACGGGTAATAGCGTCAACCACTGGTGTGATTGAGAGAAGGGTGAGCAATGAGTGAAATGATAACCGTCGGCGACGCCATCGCCAGAACGCTGGAGCAGTATCACGTTGAAGCCATATATGGCGTCATTTCTATTCACAATCTGCCGATCGCCGATGCCGTCGGCCAGCGGGAAAAAATCCGCTTCGTCCCGGCGCGCGGGGAGGCGGGATCGGTGACCATGGCCGACGCCCACGGGCGTTTTTCCGGGCTCGGCGTGGCGCTGACCAGCACCGGCGCCGGGGCGGGCAACGCCGTCGGCGCGTTGGTTGAGGCAATGAACGCCGGCACGCCGCTGCTGCACCTGACCGGTCAGGTCGAAAAGGCCTGGCTGGATGCCGACACCGGGTTTATTCACGAAACCCGCGATCAGCTGACCTTCCTGAAAGCCAGCTCAAAGCGCGCATACCGTATCAGTAACGCCAATCAGGCGGTAGCGCTCCTGCATAAAGCGATTCAGGATGCGCAGACGCCGCCGTGCGGTCCGGTCTCGGTTGAAATTCCGATCGATATTCAAAGCGTGAAAATTCCGCTTTCGCTGCTGACCACGCCGCTGAAAACGCCACCGGTGGCGGAAGCTGAAGAGGCAATGGTTGATGCGCTGTGGGCGCAGCTTAAGCAGGCGAAGCGGCCGCTGCTGTGGCTCGGCGGCGGAGCTTTAGAAAGCGGCGAGGCGGTGAAGACGCTGGCCGATGCCGGGATGACGGTGATTTCCAGCACCCATGGCCGCGGTATTCTGCCGGATAGCCACCGCGCCAGCCTGCGCGCATTTCACAATTCCCCATCGGTTGAAGCGTTGATTTCACAATGTGATTTCACACTTGTCGCTGGTTCACGCCTGCGCAGTAACGAAACGCGCTCATGGACGCTGGAACTGCCCGCGCCGCGGGTGCAGATTGACATCGACCCGGCGGCGGCCAGCCGTAACTATCTGATGGACAATACGCTGGTGGCGGACTGCAGCGCATTTTTAGACGCGCTGGCGGAACGAGCGCAGGGGCGAATATGGGGCGACGCGCGCTGGGATAGCCAAATAAAAGAAGCGGTGGCGATGGCGGAGCAGGGGCTGCGCGAACAGTGCGGTGATTACGCCAGATTAAATGACGCTATCGCGCAGGCGCTGCCGGAGAACGGTATCCTGGTTCGCGATATTACCGTGTCCGGCAGCCTGTGGGGGAGCCGCCTGTTTCGCGCCCACGGTCCGCTGATGAATATTCATTCTCTGGCCGGTGCTATCGGTATGGGGCTGCCGATGGCGATCGGCACCGCAATTGCTAATCCGCAGCGTAAAGTGGTGGGGCTGGTCGGCGACGGCGGACTGAGCCTGAACCTCGGCGAGCTGGCGACGTTGGCACAGGAGAAGGCTAACGTGACGCTGCTGATTATGAATGACGGCGGCTACGGCGTGATGCGCGGTATTCAGGATAAGTACTTTGGCGGCCGCCAGTATTATAACGAGCTGCATACGCCGGACTTTACGCTGCTGGCGCAGGCCATCGGTCTGCAGGCCTGGAGCGTCGATCGGGCGGATGATTTCCAGGCGGTGATGACCGAAGCGCTGGCGATGCCGGGGCCGTCGGTGGTGGAAGTGAAGATGGGACAGATCGGCGCGCTGCGTTTTGCCGGGCCGCCGCAAAAGACGCTGTACTAATCTGCCGGCGAGCCCGCATGCCGCCTCCGGGGAAAACGCCCGGCTAGAGGGCCCAAACCCTCTCCTTACCGGGAGAGGGGGGACTCCGCAAGGCGCTCCTCTTCACTATAAACAGTGAGAGTCCGCCGGGGCTTACTTAATCCCGTCGGCCTTCATGCGATCGCGGATATGCTGAGCGCGTTCTTCCGATGCCGGGTGGTCATCAAACATTGAGCTTTGGCGTCCGGCTTCCAGCTTCGCCAGTTTTTCGAAGCTGGTCGCGAGGCCCGCAGGATTAATTCCGCGTTTGCGCAGCAGATCGTACGAGTAGTCATCCGCCTCGGACTCCTGACGCTGGGAGAACTGTGAGTTCACCAGCTTCTCGCCAAGATCGCCCAGCTGCGACTGCGACAGGCTGCCGACGATACCGCCAGCGGAGGCCGCCGCCGCGCGTACCGCGTTGGTGCCTAATGCCACCTGCATGCCTTTCTTCACATGGCCCAGCGCGACGTGACCCATTTCGTGGCCGATAACCGCTTCGACTTCATTATCATTCATCAAATCCATCAGTCCGCTGTAAACGCGGATACAGCCGTTAGCCATGGCGAAGGCGTTAACGTCCTTGGTCTGGTACACTTTATAGTTCACCGGCTGGCCGTTGATGTTGTCCCCCAGCGCGGCGGCGATTTTACTCAGACGTTTGCTGTATTCACTGCTGGCAGGCGCGATAGTCGCTTTCGCATCCATCTCCTGACAGGCTTTGTCGCTTAGGGCTTTGACCTGCTCATCGCTGAGTGAATAAGCCTGGAAAGCTTCTGCGCCGGAGCTAAGCAGACCATTGGAGTCCATGTTCTGACATCCGGTAAGCGTTGCTGCGATCCCAAGGGCAAGAAGAGCTGAGCGAATTTTCATTTTTTTATCATCCACAATCTTATGGTTCTTTATCCGAAAAAACGGCGATGGCTGACCTGCCGTATCCTGTGCAAATTATAAATACTATATGAGAATGCGGGCGAGAGGATTACGCCGTAGCACAACGTGTTCCAGAGATTTCTTAAACGGCAAAAGGATGCTCCATGTACATGCTTTGCCGCTTAGGTTACATTGTTCACACTTTTTTCCGGCGTAGCCCAAAACGCGCTGTCGTCAAGTCGCTGCGGGCATGGCCTTCATTATCCGATCTGGAGTCAAAATGTCCTCACGTAAAGAGCTTGCTAACGCTATTCGTGCGCTGAGCATGGACGCAGTACAGAAAGCCAAATCCGGCCACCCGGGTGCCCCGATGG